>DCHP01000046.1 GCA_002315675.1 Rikenellaceae bacterium UBA1749
CAATAATAGCTGCAATGTGGGCTAATTTATCACTTTTCTATCCCAAAAGTCATGAAAATCAAAATGTCGTTCATTTTCATCTTTGTGGTGTGCCTGTTCTCATGCAGTCATACGGAAACGACTATTTTTCTGGAAGCTGAGAGTTTTGTAAATACCGGAGGATGGTCTGTGGATAACCAGTCTATGATGCAGATGGGCTCTCCATATCTGATTGCCCATGGTCTTGGTAACCCGGTTGAAGATGCTGTTACTGATTTTTACGTGGAAACACCTGGTTATTACAGGATGCTGGTCAGAACAAGAGACTGGACTAGACCTTGGGGCGCAAAAGAATCTCCAGGTCGTTTCCAAATTTATCTCAATGGTGCTGAACTTGGTAAAATATTTGGAATGGAAGATTCTCTGTGGCATTGGCAGAATGGTGGATTAATTTATCTAAATAAAGGAAAATTTACTATTGCTCTTCATGACCTGACAGGATTTGATGCCAGGTGTGATGCGATTATTTTCACAACAGATATGAAAGCCGATCCCTGTTTGATAAAAAGACCATGTGAAATACAGATCCCTGAAGATGGTGGAACATATGATCTTGTTGTCGTTGGGGGTGGCATAGCAGGATGTTGTACTGCTATTTCTGCTGCACGTCTTGGATGTAAGGTTGCACTTGTTCACAACCGTCCTATTCTTGGAGGAAATAACAGCTCTGAGGTCCGTGTCGGACTTTCGGGCCGTATTTTCCAGCAGCCATATCCAAAACTCGGGAAACTAATGGATGAACTTGGAGGTGTCGGATTCTGGAACAAAGTTGAAGCCTTGGAGAATCCGGAGACGGAAAGAAGTAAACATATTATGGAAGTACTTCTGAAAAGTCCAGAAAAGACTATCCATAATGCAGGACCTGCCAGTAACTATGAGGATGGGAGAAAACTTTCTCTTATACAAAATGAGAAGAATATAACCCTATTTTTGAATACTCAGGTAATAAAGTCTGAAAAAGATGCCAGTCGTATACTGTCTGTCACTGGAAGGAATATATTCACAGGTAAGGATATTATCCTGAACGGATCGCTTTTTGCTGATTGTACAGGTGATGCAAATCTTGGCTATCTTGCTGGAGCAGATTTCAGGATGGGGCGTGAGAGTAAAACTGAAACGGGAGAGAAAGATGCTCCTGAAAGTTCTGACAGGATGACAATGGGAATGTCTGTCCAATGGTATTCTACTGAAGTGGACTCTATTTGTACTTTCCCTGATTGTCCGTGGGCGATTAATTTTGATGAGACTACCTTTGTCAATACAGAAAGAGGTGACTGGCAATGGGAGGCCGGTCTTAACAACGACCAGATAACAGAAACTGAATATATAAGAGACCATGCACTTCGAGCAGTCTATGGTAACTGGAGCTATATCAAGAATCATAGTTCGCAGAAAGATAAGTTTTCCAAAAGGAAGCTTGAATGGGTGGCATTTATTGGAGGCAAACGAGAGTCCCGCAGACTGTTGGGAGATTATATACTCAAGGAAGATGACCTTCTTAATTGTGTCAATTATGATGATGCGACCTTCACCACTACCTGGGAGATAGACTTGCATTATCCGAAAGTCACTCCTGGTCTTGGTGAGGATCCATTCCTTGCAGACAATGTTGCACCGCAGATCAAACCATGTACAGTTCCCTACAGGTGTCTTTACTCAAGAAATATTGACAACCTTTTTATGGCGGGACGTGATATCAGCGCTACCCACATAGCTTTGGGCTCAATTCGTGTAATGCGTACCGGTGGTATGATGGGGGAAGTGGTTGGTATGGCTGCTTCAATATGTAAGAACAAATCAGTCGCCCCTAGAGATGTGTACAAATACTATTTTCCAGAATTGAAATCTCTTATGAGACGGGGAGTTCCAGATCCATCGCGATAATTCAGGATTCTTACCTGCATAGGTATAAATCGTTTTTTTCATAGGCAGGACCTATTCGAATCCCGCCGCATCTCCCGCGACAGTGGCTTCGCCTACCGCTACACCTACTTCGACCATCCTGACGATTTCACAGTCAGAGATCTCTGGGACAACGACAATCATTGTCACGATTTGAAATCGAAAGATGGGACTTCCGTCATTGTGGCCAACTCACCCAAGGCAGTCATTGTGCTGGATGCAATCGAATCAGAAGTTGCCATCTGGAATGCATATATGCAATACCGCTTCAACGTTCCTATTTACCGATCTCAAATGAATCCTTAATTACGGTTCCGGTGTTGCCGTCGATTGTGATTGTGTCTCCAGTTTTGATGAGGTCCATCACGTTAATTACATTGACCACTGTAGGAAGGGCGTATTCGCGGGCTACCACCACACCATGGGAAAGCGCTGATCCAATTTCGGTGACCAGGCCGCTGATGATGTTGTAGTATGGAGACCATCCGATATCAACGCATTCGGCAATCATTATCTCACCCGGTTTCAGTTTGGCGGCATCCTTCTCGTCGTGTACCACTCGGGCTATACCCGTCGCAATGCCTCTGGATACCGGAGTCCCGTGAAAAGACTTGGCATTCGGGTTCGATTGTGATATGGAAATAGGCTGTGGCATACCGATGGAAACAAATGGGAAACGCATCTTCAGCTGTTGAGGATAGAGCCTCTTTCTGGCAATTGCCTTCTTGACAAGGGAACTGTCTCTGTCAAGGAGACGTCCGATTTCATCCTGGGTCAGGAAGAAGATACTCTCAACATCCGGCAGGATGGATGCTTCCACCATCAATGCGGCTAGTTTCCGATAAGCCTGCTTGAACTGGTCAAGAACCAGGATGATGCAGGACTTGGTGTATTCCCTATAGCAAACGCCCTTGCGGGCCTTTAAAATGGATCTTTCTACGAATTTGCGCTTACTTCCTTTATATTTTGCCAGCAACTGCTCTGCGTATACGGTCCAAGGAGTATCATTGCGGCTGACATTTTGGGAGAGAGAGGAAATAACGCTGCACATTGACTGACAGAAGGAAGGACGGTTGTCTCTCCAAGGAAAACTCATCATCTCATTTTCGAGGATGCCCCGATGTCCGTGCCTTGCCATAAATGCCTCCAAGGCTTCTGTTACGGCAGGAGATGCTTTTTCGTTAAAATAAGCCTCCAGGATCGCAGCATCTGCTGTCGCCATAGACGGATTGTCCTCTATTATCAACTGAGCAAGAGAATTCATAGACCGAAGGATGTTCGCGCTTTCGAAATCCTCAATTTGGGTAAGGCATCCCGTAATCAGTGACGAGAGTATCTCCTGGTCCTCAAAATCCTTTTCAACCACAGCCTTGAGCACCTTGCTCGAAGAACCTGAATAATAGGAGGCTCCGTAATGGTAATAATGTGCAGCCTTCAAGTATTTGAAGTTATCTATAATCTGACGATAAATGTCATCGACATCACTATCGAGATTGAAATGAAGTTCATCCACGACCTTTTTCATACCCTTCTTCGCCCTTTCCCCTCCAAGGACAAGCTTCATGAAAGGTATCATATTCACGCACTTGCGGAAGAAACTCCGGTCCTTCATGTCACTGTCCGGACAATCCAGCACCATGCCGCAGATGGATATGTCCATAATTTCCTTGGTACATCCCAATACACTGTGCGCGATTGAATATACCATGGTCATATTGAAGAACATATGATTGTAATAAGGAACGATGAACTGGTATGGGGACAACTCTTCCTTGATACAGCCACAGTCGAGATAGGTTTTCATTATGGCCCAGTCGAGGGAGAGCATATTCGTACTTAAAGTCAGCGGAGTCACTGCACCAGGCATAACCTCTCCGATGTTGCCTGTTGTGAATACAGTATTGGTAGGGTCTATTTCGCAGTCAAGTTCATTCATCGTGACAGATTCCCCGACGGTGATCGGACGAGCTTGAAGCCAATGTATATTGTCGTCCGCATCCATAGCCCATTCCAGGTCCATCGGCCTGCCGAAGATTTCCTCTGCCTTCTTTCCGAGTCTGCCCAACTCGATTACCTGAGACTTTGTGAGTAATGCATCCTTAGGCATAATTTCTATCGAAGTGCCTTTCACTCGATACTGTTGGGCCTCCATTTTTCCGGATACCAGATTTTCTCCCAGACCTTGTACTGCCTCCACAAGGGTATAACCTGAACGCATAGGTGCGTGTGAGAAAATAACGCCGGCACACTTGGCATCCACCATACGCTGCACTATGACTGTCATCTTGCAGTTGGCGGACTTGAAGAACAATTCGGAGTATTTCCTAACGGTAGGATTATTCAGGGAATCTACACAGTCCCATATCGCCTTTTTCAACTCTTCATCGCCGGAAACGTTTAGAAAAGAGGAGAATTGTCCGGCAGCTGAAAAGTCATCGCCATCCTCCAGTGTCGCCGACGAGCGGACGGATACTTTTTCCATCCCAAGAGCATGATACTTTTCCACCACGTTTGCAAGCTCTTCACCATCCTTGATGTCCGCGACGACAAATGCCTGCGGCACCTGGTAACCGTTTCTTATAAGTTGATCAAGTCCCCTCGCCTTCCCGCCTACGGAGGCGAGGAATTCGGCCGGAATGCTGTCCAAATCAAAAAGTTTGCTCATGGTGTTCAGTTTTCATAGCTTCCCCATCTGGAGGCATCCTTGTTAAATCCTAATTCGATGGTCCCGTACGCATCGATCGTATGAGCCCCATCTTCAGGCTCCTTTCCCAAGGATGAAGTTTCGGTGAAAGTGAATCGGCCCAGAGCCTCATGGAAATAGAAGTTGCCTCCATCAAAAGGAGTTACCAGGTCGTGCTCTCTATGTGTTTTAAGTCTATAGGTTTTCCCATTTGCGAAACTGCAGTCGATGACCATCTCTTCAGGACCCTTTCCGCCACAATGGTCATACGATATTATCTTGTACCCGGTCAGGGCAAAGTTGCGGTCCTCTTCATAATCCATATAACCATAATGTAGGTTCTTGGCGTGAGGATAGCTGACGATGCTGAGATTCATCACCTCTCCGTTGGCAGTGACGGCTATCAACCACATATGACAATCCATATAGTTCCAGTCGCGCTTACCCCACGCACGGTCGCGCACGCCGGCGAGACGGAATTCTGATGACCTGCCATCTATAACCATAGTGCCTTCCATATAGCCGGTCTGCTCATAATGCAACTGTTTGTATTTCTTGGCCTCCTCTCCCAGTCCGGTATCACCTCCAAGTCTCCTGAAGAAATCCCTGTCCCACTTTACTTTCGCAAATGCGCTTGCCATACCTTTCAAATCGGAATCCATAGGAGGGTTGACAATCGGCAGTCTGGCGGTAAACCGGAAATCGACTTTGATATGATGACTGGAACCGTCATTCACGTCTATAAGGTCCCCGTCATAACTGACCTGCCAGTCCCTTGCGGGGATGAGATTCCTAACCTTCATCGGGCATGCATCTGAGGGATACTCCTGTTTGTCGCATACAAGATGCCAGCCCTGTGCGTCGGTGTAGATGAAGAAGATTTCAGCATTTTCACCATTGCGAAATGCCAATCTCATCGTCATGCACTGCCCGTCAACGGAATACCCGCCGAAATAATAGCTGTTGTTCACAAATGAAGGGGCATCAGCAGGCAGTTCAAAAAGATCGGCCTCGCAATAATTGAACGGCTTGGTTCTCTGCTTCTTCATAATGGATAGAATCAACGTCGTCTTTGCTTTGGTCAAAAAACTCATACGGATAAAATTTTATGCAAATATATAAAACAAATTGAATGCTTCTTTGCCATTATGACCTTGATGGGATGCTGTTCCAAATAGATACATTCCGTTGCTGATCAACAGCAAAAAAAAGAGCTCACTTGAACGTGAACTCTTTTCGTAATATTATGTTACACTGACTATTTAACAGTGCTCATGTGGCAGATTAGTTCAACAACTTTGTTTGAGTAACCCCATTCGTTGTCATACCAAGAAACCAACTTAACGAAGTTGCCGTTAAGAGAAATACCAGCCTTAGCATCGAAGATTGAAGTACGAGCATCACCAAGGAAGTCAGATGATACAACTGCATCTTCAGTGTAACCAAGGATACCTTTAAGTTCGCCTTCTGAAGCAGCTTTGATGCATGCGCAGATTTCATCGTAGCTAGCAGCTTTTTCTAGACGGCAAGTTAGGTCTACAACAGAAACGTCGAGAGTAGGAACACGCATTGACATACCAGTAAGTTTACCATTCAATGAAGGGATAACTTTACCTACAGCTTTAGCAGCACCTGTTGAAGAAGGGATAATGTTGCCAGCAGCAGCACGACCACCACGCCAGTCTTTCATTGAAGGACCATCAACAGTTTTCTGAGTAGCTGTTGTAGAGTGAACAGTTGTCATCAAACCTTCGATGATACCGAAGTTATCGTTGATTACTTTAGCAAGTGGAGCTAGACAGTTAGTTGTACAAGAAGCGTTAGAAACGATTTCCTGACCAGCATAAGTGTTGTTGTTAACACCCATAACGAACATTGGAGTGTCATCCTTTGAAGGAGCTGACATTACAACTCTTTTAGCACCAGCTTCGATATGTTTTCCAGCAAGTTCTTTAGTTAGGAAAAGACCAGTTGATTCAACTACGTATTCTGCACCAACTTCATTCCATTTCAAATTAGCAGGATCTTTTTCAGCAGTTACGCGGATAACATTGCCATTTACTACAAGGTTACCATCTTTAGCTTCAATTGTACCATTGAACTGGCCATGCATAGTGTCATACTTAAGCATGTAAACCATGTAATCAACTGAAATTAGGTCATTAATACCTACAATCTGAATTTTGTCATTGTTAATGGCAGCACGGAATACAAGACGTCCGATACGACCAAAACCATTGATACCAACTTTAATTTTAGACATGTCTTTAATATTTTAATTGTTTATTAAATGTAATCTTTCAAATCCGGTGCAAAGATAGTGTTTTTGTATTAAAAACTATAATTTTTAATTTTTTTGTTATATTATGCTACATTTTTAGAACTTTCCGTCAATAAGGTATCTGTTTCTGTCAGAGGATGTTCTGTTTATAATTTCACCGAGGAACCCCGCAACAAACAACTGGACACCCATAATTGCGCATGTCAAAGCAATGAAAAATAATGGCTGGTCGGTTACTGGTCTTGCCGGAAGTCCGGCTCCCTGAAGAGCCAATTTTTCGATTATCAGTTGAATAGAGATAATAAGACCGATAATGAACATTATAGTTCCTGTAGATCCGAAAATATATAGTGGTCTCCTGCCGAATGTAGTCATGAAGGTTACTCCAATCAGGTCCAAATACCCCTTGACCATTCTTTCCAGTCCGAATTTGCTGTGACCATATTTCCGGGCATGATGTTCTACGACTTTTTCCCCAATTTTCTTAAATCCGGCTTTTTTCGCAAGAATTGGGATGTATCTATGCATCTCGCCATACACTTCAATGCTTTTAACTACTTTCCCTCTGTATGCCTTAAGTCCGCAGTTGAAGTCATGGAGATTGATTCCGCTTGCCAGGCGTGCCGTGTAATTGAAGAATTTGCTTGGCCAGCGCTTGTGCCATGGGTCAAAACGCTGTTTTTTCCATCCACTTATAATGTCGTAACCTTCTTCATGTATTAACCTGTACAACTCCGGAATTTCATCGGGTGAGTCCTGTAAATCTGCATCCATTGTAATCACTACATCTCCTGTGGCAGCTTCGAAGCCAGTATATAAAGCAGCAGATTTGCCGTAATTTCTGCGGAAACTTATTCCATGTATATTAGGGTATATCTCTTTTAACTTTTTAACTTCTTCCCACGAGTGGTCTGTAGATCCATCATCAACAAAAATTACCTCCCATGCGGAAATTTTTGAATTCTTTCCTGTCAATACGGAATGGATCCATTCAGTTAATTCTTTCAGAGATTCCTCTTCATTGAATAGAGGTATTACAATTGATAAGTCCATAGTTAATGTGCGTTTTTAACTTTATTGGGCATTATTGCAGAAATAATCAAAGCAACAACTACACCCTTGTATAAAGATTTTATTATATCAATCAGAAGACTGTTTTCAATAAGATATTTTGTAAAAAAATTAATTATTCTTGGAATTATTTCACTTAGGGTTCCATCACCGTATACGAAAGTGGAGTATGAAAAAGCCAGTTCCTCCGAAGTCTCGTTGAAAATAAAATATAGAATCAATATCCCCAGTATCTTTCCGGTAATATATGTAACATAATTCCAGAGGAAATACTTGTTGAATGTTAATCCTTTGTTCATGCTGCATAGGATAAGCATGGCGATTATTATAATGGCTGACCACGAAAAAGGAAGAATTCCGTAATTGTTGAATTCCAATAATGAAAAATCAATATCGCCAAACTCTGATGACAGTATGGATATAATAATTATTATCAGAACTCCGACAATGGATGTTATTAATTCTTTTTTCATGATGGATCTACTCCTCAACCATAGGGTCTGGATTCTTCTTGATAATGGCTGCAACAATTAAGGACATAATTGCTCCTGCAAATACTGCTGCAATTATTCCTGAAAAGATCAGCCCTGTTGGCGTCAGAACCTGATTCACGTTTTTTTCAACCATTGAAATCATGTCTGGAGTGTATGCCGGATTTTCGGAGATGATATTCATCACCATATTTTTTGTCTTGTCCAAATAGTCAGGTACGACAACTTTCGCATACAGTACAGTCAGGAATCCTTCCACTATTCCAGCCAGTATGGATGATAGATAACACCATCCAAAAGACTTTCCATATGAATAACCTTCAAGTGGTGTAGCTTCCTCTGCAACTATTTTCTTGCCGACAATCATAAGTATCAGCAGTGATGTTGCCAGTTTCCATAGAAGACTGAAACTTGAGAAGAATGTTGTTGCAAACAACGCATCTGCGTAGTTGGGTAATACATTGCATATTCCAATCAGAACAGCTGCGATGGTAGCGTAATTCCAGTACTTAGCATTTTTTTTCATGGTATCTATTATTTAATTAGTAATTGAATTCAGCACGTCCTTCTCTTACAATTTCAGGTTCATCTGATGTGCAGTCAACAATGGTTGAAGCAAAGTTGTCTCCAATTCCACCATCGACAACTATATCGACATCCTTATAATATTCTTCAATGAGTGAAGGATCTGTAATATATTCTTCCTCCAGATTTTCCTTTCTTACCGAGGTGGTAACAAGCGGTAATCCAAGTTCCTTTATGATTGCAAGAGCAATTGAATTGTCCGGTATGCGGAAACCTATGGTCTTCCGTCCTTGCAGTACCTTGTCTGGTGTTTTGGGAGTAGATGGGAGGATAAATGTATATCCTCCTGGAAGATATCTCTTCAATATCTTGAATGTGGCATTGTTTACTTTAGCGTAACTCGCGATATTGCTAAGGTCAGAACATGCAATTGACATCATTGTTTCCTTTTTCCCTTTGATCTGTTTCAGTTTTTCTATTGCACGTGACGATTTAATGGAGCATCCAAAGGCGTACACCGTATCAGTAGGGTATACGATAATGCCATCATTCTCAAGAATTGAAACAACTCTCGATATTGCAGAAAAGTCAGGATTGGATGGATATATTTTTATTATCATCTCCTTTAAATAATCTATTATGAGCACACTTGAAAAAGTATTATTGTCATTTTTACAACTATTACAGGTCTCTGAAATAGGGGTGATTCTCAAAATTTGGACTTTTTCAAGTGGTCTATTTATCCTTATGACAGTTACAGATCGTATTTATATGACTCTATTTAATAGCTCTCATTCTTTTTAGAGTTTCTTCTTTTCCTAAAAACTCTGCTATATCCCACATGGCTGCGCCCGAATTGCTTCCGACAACAGAAAGCCTGGTGGTATTCATAATCTGCCCCATTTTCCACTGTTTTTCCTCTATGAATGCATGGCATCTTTCATTTAGATTTTCAGTTGTAAAATCATCTATCGTTTCAATGAAGTCTGCGAAGATACGCAGGTTTTCAGGATTTTCATTTTTGTAGAACTTTGCATAGACTTTCTGGTCGTATTCTTCCGGTGCTACGAAATAGAATTTGGCCAATGACCATAAATCGCAAACAAGAGTTGCTCTCTCTTTAATAAGTGAACATACTTTTTCAATTCTCTCATCGGTGTCAGATACGCCGTTGGCTTCCATTTGCGGCTTCAGTAATATTGCAAGTTCTGAATTGCTTTTTGAGCGAAGATACTGTTCATTGAACCATAGGGCTTTCTGTGGTGAGAATCTGGCTCCTGATTTATTAACCTTTTCGATGCTGAACAGTTTAATCATTTCATCCATGGTCATAATTTCCTGTTCAGTTCCAGGGTTCCATCCAAGAAGGGCAAGCATATTGACGAACGCTTCAGGAAGATATCCGTCCTCCCTATACCCGCGGGCGCCATCTCCTCCGTCTTCAGGAATCCATCTTAACGGAAATACAGGAAAACCAAGTTTATCCCCATCTCGTTTTGATAGTTTTCCATTGCCTTCTGGTTTAAGTAGAAGTGGTAAATGAGCGAATTCAGGCATCGAATCTTTCCATCCGAAAGCTTCGTATAGCATATAATGAAGAGGCAATGATGGCAACCATTCTTCGCCACGAATAACATGAGTGATTTCCATCAGATGATCATCAACTATATTTGCAAGGTGGTATGTTGGCAGGCTGTCAATCCTTTTATACAGAACCTTGTCATCCAGGGTGGAACTCATTGCTGTAACATCACCTCTAACAAGATCTTTCATGTGAATAGCCCTGTCAGATGGCATTTTGAAACGTATTACCCAATGGTTTTCCTTTTCAAGCCTTTCTTTCAGTATCTCAAGGTCCATTGATGGATTTAATGAAGTGTCCAGTTTTTCCCTGATCTGATAATTGTAGGCAAAAGTCTCACCTTTGTCTTCCATATCCTTTCTAAGCGAATTCAGAGATTCCGGAGTGTCAAACGCATAGTAGGCCCAACCATCATCAACAAGTTGCTTGGCATATTTGAGGTATATCTCTTTACGTTCACTTTGACGGTATGGTGCATGAGGGCCTCCAACTCCGACCCCTTCATCAACCTTGATTCCACACCAGTTCAGACTTTCAATGATATATTTTTCAGCTCCAGGCACGAAACGTTGTGAGTCTGTATCTTCAATTCTTAGTATAAACTCACCACCATTTTGTTTTGCAAACAAGTAATTGTATAAAGCTGTGCGGACACCGCCCATATGAAGCGGACCAGTAGGTGAGGGAGCAAATCTTACGCGTACCATATTTTCTTAATAATTTATCTCATGATAAGGCCATCATCTATGGCCTGTATCGTAGTTGTTGTATTTTGTCAATATTTGTATGGAGTATTTGTATTCCAGAAAAGGAACGCGTACATATTGGCACGTTCGTCAATACGTTTGGAAAGAGGTTTTCCTGCTCCGTGTCCGGCATTTGTTGCTATAGAAATAAGTATTGGTTTGTCTCCTCCCTGAGCCTGTTGCAGGGTAGCTGCAAACTTGAATGAATGGGCAGGGACAACTCTGTCGTCATGATCTCCGGTTGTTATCATTGTTGCAGGATAGTGTACTCCATTTTTAATATTATGAACAGGAGAATATTTGTAGATATACGCAAACTGATCCTTATTGTCGGAACTGCCATACTCTACAACCCATCCCCATCCAATTGTAAATTTATGGTATCTGAGCATATCAAGGACACCTACTGCAGGAAAACATACAGCGAACAGGTCAGGTCTCTGGACAAGGCATGCTCCAACCAGTAAACCGCCGTTTGATCCTCCGTATATCGCCAGTTTTTCCTTGGAAGTGTATCCCTCACTTATCAGGAATTCACCGGCACTGATGAAATCATCAAAGACATTCTGCTTATTCTGAAGCATCCCGCCCTTATGCCATTTTTCTCCATATTCATTTCCGCCTCGGATATTTGCAACCGCATATACTCCGCCCTGTTCAAGTAATGTAACTAAATCGGCATTGAAACCAGGAGTCTCGGATATTGAGAAACCGCCATAACCATAAAGCAAAGTAGGGTGGGTCCCGTCAAGTTCAATATCATCTTTGTGAACGATGAACATATGAACCTTCGTACCATCCTTGCTTGGATAGAATTGTTCTTCGACAATAAAGTCATCTGGGTTGAAGTTGACCTTTGTATCCTTATACAGGGAACTGGTACGCCTGTTTATGTCGTATTTATAGAATCTGCTTGGGGTAGTGAAACTTGAGAAGGAATA
Source organism: Rikenellaceae bacterium UBA1749 (assembly GCA_002315675.1). Classification (GTDB taxonomy): domain Bacteria; phylum Bacteroidota; class Bacteroidia; order Bacteroidales; family Rikenellaceae; genus Mucinivorans. Next base: position 12,262 of record DCHP01000046.1, read on the forward strand.
GAAGAATTCCTTGTCATCCTTCTCACAACCGAATCCACTTGCAGTTCCGATACCGGGTAACTTGATTTCTGTTGAGGAAGATCCATCCATAGAATACTGAAATACTTTCGATGATGCATCTTTCAGGTAAGTGACAAACAAATCCCCGCCTCCGGTGCTGGCAGACTCCAGAAGAAAATCACTTTCAGGAATGATTGTTGAAATTTCCGATGTTTTTTCAAGATTTATTCTGAAAATAGTTCTGTTGTCAGCATCCTTGTTGGTCAGGATCCATGCATTATTGTCTATTACATCAATTATTTCGTATTCATAGTCAAACCCCTTGAACAGAGTCCTGAATGATTTCTCGTCTCTTCGACGATAGAGGATTTCAGTACCATATGTCCCTTCAGAACTGTAGATGAATTCCCACCTGTTGTCTTCGCTGTTATGGAATGAGAAGTATCGAAGAGGATGACAACTGTCCATATATACGAATCTATCCTTTTCCTGACTCTCTCCCAGTCTGTGATAGTAAATTTTCTGAAACTCGTTTTTTGCGCTTAGGACAGAACCCTCAGGCTTGTCATACCTTGAATAGTAGAACCCATTTTCATCCCATGTCATATTTGAAAACTTTACCCATTCCAAGATTTCATTGAAAGGCTTCAAAGTTTCAACCTCCATTATCCGTATCTCAGCCCAGTCACTTCCTGCTTTTGACAGGGAATAGGCGCAGAATCTATGGTCTTTTGAAAAACTGATATTCTGGATGGCGACAGTCCCTTCCTCAGACAATTTGTTCGGGTCAAGGAATACCTTTTTCTCTCCGTCAAGTTCCTTGCTATAGTAGAGTATGCTTTGATTCTGAAGACCATCATTTATATATGTAAAATAATAGTCTCCTATTTTGAAAGGACATCTTTCCTTTCTGTAGTCCATAAGTTCTGCAACTCTATTTCTAAGGGTGTCTCGATATGGTATCTGGGAAATATAATCATCTGTGACCTCATTCTCTGCTTTTACCCATGCTGCAGTCGCTTTGGAATTATCATCTTCCAATGGCCGGTATGGGTCCGGAACCTTTGTCCCAAAATAATCATCAACTACGGATGAATCTGTAGATGCCATTGGGTATGGCATCGTTTTTATTGTTTTCACACTGCAACTTGGTATCATGCCGATAAACAGGATGGACGCACAGCAAATAACTATTTCTGAAAGATTATTCATTTTTTACCGATATCTACAAAAATAGTGGGGCGAATGAATTTGTTATCTGTTTGAATTCAAGAAGGAATCCGTCATGGCCGTATGGAGAATGAATTTCAACAAATTTCCCGTTTGGAATCATTTCTGCCATTTCCTTAATATCATGTGAACTGAACGCCAGATCGTTGTCAATAGCTATGCAGATTGTTTTTGCCTTTATTCTTTTAAGTATATTCTCAGTGGTTTCTCCCCTGTCTCTTGTAACATCGTGAGAATATAGGGTCTCCAGCATTTGCAGATAACAGCTTGCGTTGTATCTTTTGGCAAATTTTTCGCCTTGATGCTGTTGATAGCTTCCGACTCTGTCAGGCGTCTGGGATTTGTTGTATCCTAGTGGACCACGATATAGCATCATGCTGATGGCCCTGGCTATTATCAATCCTTCTTCCTCATTCTTTGCACCATTGATTGCCATCTTCTGGGTCTCGCTAAATGCAGTAATCCAGCTTGTCGTTTTATGAAGTGACGCAATAATGCCAAGATTCTTTATTCTATCAGGTTCCATGATTGCCCATTCGATTGCCTGAGCTCCGCCAGTGGATCCTCCTATGATTACCTGTATCTCATTGATTCCAAGATATGTAGCAAGCATAGAGAATGCTGAAATATTATCCCGAATGGTAAAGGTAGGACAATTCTCGGTGTTCAGGGGACTTGTTGACCCATACTGAGAACCGAGTTTATTGGCGCAGACAATGAAAAACTTTGTCGGATCATATAATTTGCCTTCTCCGAACAGGCCTGCCCACCAGTCTGCTACATCTGAGTTCGCAGTCAATGCATGGCATATCCAAAGGACGTTGTCCTTCTTCTCTGAAAGTTTTCCATATGTATGGTATGCAACTTTCAGATTGTTGACAACATCACCACGTTCGGTGGTGAATGGAGTGTCTGAGACGAATATTTTTACGTTACTACCGCAATATGGTTCTATTTCCATTTTACCTCTTTTAGAATTTCGCCGTTGTCCTCAACAACTTTTCTTTTCCATTTTTCACTATAACCTGGCTGATCAGGACCGGCAGGTATGTTGTAATTGTATCCATTGTCTGTAAATATTCCTTCGGAATCTTCTTTTTTGATATTGCCATCAATGAATTTGATCAAGAGGTATTTATCAAGTTCGACCCATGTGTTGTATAGACTGGTGGCTGTATTGCATGAATAGTCTGTCAAGAAGTCTACTGCCAGTTTAGGGTCTTTATTGTACAGGATAGTGGCTGCAGCATCGATGGCTTCCTGTTCTGCATGGCATTTATTTTCCCATCTGTCCATAGCCCTTTTGATATCCGGATAGATATGATTGTAATTTGAATATGCAAAATTCGCAACCCTGTTCTGAATCCAGAAAGAACTTTCGGCCCATTGGGTCATATGTCCGTTTCCTACTTTATATGCTTCAGGAACTCTGTTGGTACAACAATAGAATGGCGTAAGTGGTGAAGTTGCAGAATCATCTGTCCCGAACCATAAAACGCCTCCGATAGGATCTGGCAGGTTGCCACGGCATTCTCCGATATACCACCATCCGGTCTGCTGGGTAGCAATAGCTCTCTCGTTGACATACTTTTCTCCGTCAACTTCAAAAGACATAGGACGCCATCTATATGGTAGGACATTGCCTCCTGCGCCGATATCTTTTGTCATATCCATAGGAGTGCCTTCATAGTGGTTTCTCATGATTGATGCAATTTCTGCGACATCAACCTTATGAGTTGGGATAATCCATAATGGCATTTTGTGATCTGGATTTTTTCCCATTGCATAGTCAACGTATTCTTCCATTTTAGGGTCAAGCAGGCGGAATACACTCCAGACCCTCGCTTCGCATGCCCTCAGTCCGCTGAAATCAAGTGGATTGTATGCATCTGCAAAACTGAAATCCTTGTCCGCCCCTTTGAAATAGCCTTTTCCCCTTGCTACGGATATAACGTCCTTGGCGTACAGACAATTTTCAGGATCATTCAAAGGAAAAGTAGTGATTCTGGCCTGGTTTGCATGTGCGGAAATGGCTCCATCTGGAATTTTGCGGGCAACCCATACGGCTCCCTTGTTCCCATCTCCCTTTCCGATGATATCCATAATCCAGACCTCTTTTGTGTCCGCTATTGATATGCTTTCACCTTCGCTGGCGTAACCATATTCCTCAACAAGTGATGTCATGACATCAATGGCTTCACGTGCTGTTTTTGCTCTCTGCAGAGCGATATACATCATCGACCCGTAGTCAATAATACCTTTGCTGTCCATCAGCTCCAGTCTGCCACCCCATGTAGATTCACCTATTAGTAACTGGTGCTCATTCATGTTGCCTATCACAGAGTATGTATGCTTTGCTTCAGGAATCTCTCCCATTATTTTTCCAGTATCCCACTCCCGGACTATGCGCATGGATCCTTCAGGGTAATCCTTTGAAGGAAGGTAGTATAAGGCTCCGTATAGAATATGGGAGTCTGCAGAGTAGCTTACCATTGACGCGCCATTTTTTGATGCGCCGGGGGTTACCAAAATATCCGTACATCCCATTGCGCTGTTTATTGGGAATAATGAAAGGATTGAAACAATAATCAATAATAAAGGTCTTTTCATACGAAAACATTTATCCGG
>DCHP01000045.1 GCA_002315675.1 Rikenellaceae bacterium UBA1749
CGGCGATACACATTGCACCGGCGCTTATAAGTAGGTGTAGGAAATAACATTTCTAGACTTTTAGGAATACTTTGGAATTTTAGACATAATGAAATAGTTTGAAAGTTTCTAGAAAATTCTAGACTTTATATTCATTTTATCTTCAAAAGATATTCCGGAAAAATCTTAGTTTATTATAAGACATAGATATTGTAATTGCAAGTAGGACAAGAAATGTTCTCACCGTGTTTTGGATTTTCAATAATCAGATGTTGACCACATGAAGGACATGTTACCCTGACTTCCCTCGGCTCATTGATTATTTTACAATGTGAACTTTTCTTAAGAAGTGCGATCTCATCTTTCATCTGCTTCATCTTCAAACGGTCGAGTTCTTCCTTGAGATCTTGATATTTCTCTTTATCTTTGTCTTTCTCTTTATTAGCATTGTTTTGAATGGCAAAACATACTAACCAGCCGAGAGGTCCAAATAACACACCTAAAAGAAAACCTAAGAACGGACTACTGTCTAGAACACATGCTCCAATTATTCCGAGAAATACCCAAATAAGAATTACTGCTGTTAGTTCCATTGTTTACCTTATTTTATTGATGAGTCTATCATAACTAAGTTTAGAACTAATGGAAACTAATTTTCACCACATCGTTGAAATATCTTCTTAGTAGCCATACAAAAAATGCAGCCAGGAAATGTCTTAGTGCAGATATTATAGTTAGTGACAGTGTTATTGTAGATAGCCTTAGTAGCAACAATAGAGGCTTCTGCACTTTTGATATCAGCCATTAGATTAGAGATTATAGAGACTCCACGGAGCTCCGGATATTTAGCAAAAAGAGCATCGATGTTAGCAACCTCAGTGAATGTTTTGTTCTCATGTTCAAGATATGCTTTAGCAGCATCAATCAAAGAATTTATCAACTTTCCACGGTTCTGGATAGCAATCTTGATATTGAAATAACTGTTATAAACATATTCCTCGAGAATTACTGCTTTGTTTGTGTATGAAATTATCTGTGCTATAGCAATAAGAAGTACTATGATAATGGCTATTGCAATAATTTGAGCTGTCATCATTTTTCCTTTCTTTGATTGATGTTTCTATCATATCAACCATAAAGAGTGCTGGAAACTCTACTTCAAAGAGTTTGCTTTAGCGAGCGCCGCGCGGCGCTTCTTAGCTTCATAAGTACATTCAGAATATGGATTCAACATTGTCTTTGAATTAGCACCCCATCTATTCCACATTCCACGAAACACTATCCTCTTTGCAGAGTAATTCTTACGATATTCATGAACCGCAGGATCTGTAGAGCAATGAAAACTTCTACAACGACTTCTACACATTGCACCATGACAATTATAATGTCCACAGCTTTCATATCCATGTGAAAATCCGGAATGTGCAATAATCATTATAACAGTCATTAGGAGCATTTTCATAGTTTCATCATATCTATCTAGAAAGCATCTGGAAACTAGAAAAAAATGGCAAGTGCCGAGTATTACACTTGCCATTGACTGATGCGGATTGTGAGTCAGTTCATCAGTCTAAGTCTTCGTCGTCTAGAGTCATGTCAGCAATGCTCATCTCAAGCCAGTCCTCTAGCTCATCGTATTCATTGAGTGTCGCAGTTGACAAGACTTCAGCATTGCATTGCTCAATGAAGTCTGCTTGATCCTCGGATGCGCAGGAGATTGCAACGACATTGTCTTTCACACGAATCTCACCGTGATCTCTTGGGTCATCACCTTGCCACTTCACGCTTCCAGAGATCTTGATGCCGTTAGGGTGCAAGAAGTGCTGGATGATCTGGCAAAGCCACTCGACATAGTAGTAGTTGTGGTTGTGTGAGCCTATGTCATCAACGAACTTCAGCTCGCTGTTCACAATGCACCATGGAGAGTAAGCTGAGCCTTCTGGAACTCGAATTCCTCTAGGCCACTTGATTGTCGCTTCATCATTGCCACCGTCATTGTAGAGACTGTCAATTGCAGCCTTCACTTCAAGTGGAATTGCTGAGGGTGTAGTGAAGCTTCCTGAAAACTGAGTGTAGTAGCTCATTTGTCTCCTTTCAACTCTATCTTAAGTGAGCTCTTCTTTAGAACAACTGATCCATTGAGCTCTAGTAATTTGACAATCTTGTCAAGTTCTTCTCTTGTTAAAGTGACAACTTTCATTTTGTCGACGGCATCTTCAATCTTGCCACTTCCGTTGCAATCTGCACATTTGACTTTCTTTGAGTATTCACCAATACCAACTTGAATAACTCGGCCATCAATTGCAATTGTTTGTGTTTTAGTTTTGGAGCACTTAATGCATTTGATGACTTTTCCGTAAGTCGTATAACCTTTTCCTTGACACACCTCGCAAGTGATTGTTTCATGTTTTGAGCCGATTCCATTACAAGATTTACAAGGTTTTGCTAAAGCCTGGGTACATGTAAATAAACACAACAAAATAATCGATCTTTTCATATAATGAAATATATCAATGTTTTTCATTTTTGGAAACTTTCTTAAGGCCTCCTTTAACATAACCTTCCGGGATCTAATCAGGATATACTATCTTCTATTTTAGACCATTGTTGACCCAGATCCTTCCTTTGTTGACTTTCTAAATATCTCCAATTACAAATCCATCTGGGATCTAGTCCTGGAAAACTCTGATATTCCTTTTTCCATCATTAACAACAATTTTCTTACCTTTGGTCAAACCGCCAATTTTATAACCAGGTTCAATCTGATCCGGATAAACGAATTTTTCTACTATTCCATTGCTTACACGTATCTTGTTTTTCGTTGAAGTGTTGTATAACCGTCCAATCTTAAATCCTTCTGGAATTTGGTCAGGATAGACCAACTTATCTATAACACCATTATTGACATAAACTTTATCTTGATTTGGCTTACCAGTTTTTCCTTGATGAAAACCTTCTGGAATTTCATCGGAAAAAACTATGCAATCGATTTTTCCGTCTGTTACAAATATCCTTCCTTTAGGCATGCCAATTTCACAATCTTCTGGAATTTTGTCTTTGTCGACATAATAGATTTTTCTTCCTTTGTGAACAGTAATTTTTCCAGTTCTTGCACATTTAATTTTACCAAGTTTAACACCAGCTGGAACCTAATCAGGAAAGACATACCACTGTTTAATTCCGTCATTGACTAGAATTTTTCCTTCAACGGTTGGTTTCATTGGAACCAATGATATACGCCTCTTTGCTTCGGCATAAGCAACGGATGATATTTTTATCTTTCCATTGCGTGTGATGCACATCATTGAAAATGCATGCAGCATTTTGTAATAGAAATTAGTATGTTGATAGATTCTAACTAACAACCAATGAGCAACAAAATGCTCACGGCATGTTAAGCCAATAATATTTGTTCCTTCATGATTGTTTTCTGGAATACGGCGATCATTATTTCCGCCGCAACTTATCGGCACAATATGATGATATTCAATTTCACCAACATTAGTGGCTGATTTGTTGATTGGATATTTACGACGATGTGCAATAAGTTCATCGTACATTTTTTGATAGTAGCTCATAATAGTTTCCTTTAGTGTCATTGTGAGTGACATTCATATTTACTTTGCTGAAAGTGAGAAATTGGAAAAATTCCCCTAAAAAAGCAGCGAGCCTCACAAACTCGCTGCAGCAGCATGAGCTACCGAAATTATTTACTACTTTTCACTCACTGGTGATAGCACTTTCCTTTCCAAAGATAGACATTCATCTTCTGAACTTCACCGGTTTCTGCATTTTTGAAAGAAAGATGCGACTGCCTAAATGCTATTTTTACGCCCTTGGCACCTTCCGGAATCGCGACC
>DCHP01000093.1 GCA_002315675.1 Rikenellaceae bacterium UBA1749
TAATCCTTTGCAGCTTGTACTACTATTGCAGACATTAATTCTTCAATATTGTCTTGAATGCGTTCGTACTTATTCATCCTCAACCCTCACAAATGGATTCAATAAATCATCCTTTTTGTAAATACCCTTTTGGAACAACTGCACGTTCTGAATGTCCAGTTTCAGATAAGGTGGTTCCATGATTCTGAATAGCACATGATGCGCGTATACTTCCTGCACCTGAATGTCGACTGTCTTGCCAACTCGTCTGCCGAGTACAGGAACGGCATTCTCTGGTATTATTTCCCATTTGATGATGTCGCCTGGGATAAGTTGTTTTGATTGTTTTATTTTCATATTGATACCCTCATTTACTATTGGTTGAAAAACTACCATTGATTACCATTGATACCGTTGATACATATAATTCATCAACGGTAAATAAATATATATCAATGGTAAAGGAGAGAGTAATAGGATATATAAAAGCCTTTATTTATGGGGCTTTACGGTATTTCATCAATGGTTATCAACGGTTATCAATGGTAAAAATAAATCCATCCCTTCATCACCATATAAAACTTCAGTAAATTCCTTCGGAAGTATCCTATATTGTCTTGAACCTGTACCGTTATTTATGATCTGAATTTCCACATTGTCATATGCTTTGAACATCCCTATCATTCCACTCAAAAAACCGCCTATTTCTTTTGGGGATTCCGTCAACCCTATTCCACAATACTCTATGGCCATATTCACTAATTGATTTGCTTTAAAAGTTACACTTTCATTTATCTTGCTTGCTATCTCAACGACGGCCATTCGAATATCGCTCTCTCTGTATTCTTTTTCTCTTAATTTCTTTTCAGCATCCTGCTTTGGCTCAATTTCTGCTATGCCTTTGTATTCCCAGATGCATTTTGTATCATCAAATTTGATGTTATGCGTTGTCTGTCTTACCTTACGACCAGTAATAAACAACTTCGCATCTAAATCTGTTCTCTTTTCCTTTCCGACGACTATTACTGCATCAGCAGCACCTGTCACTCCGTTAGTTCCTGAAACGTTTGCCATATCATCATCAACATGGACCATCTTAGTTGTGTGTGTAACAACCACTATCGCAATTTTGTGTTCTTCTGCATACTGCTTCAGGTCTCTGCCAGTTCTATAGTCACACTCATAAGCCGACTCTGATTTACCTTGTCTGTATTTGATAAAATTCAATGTATCTATGACGACGACTCTTATATTTGGATATGCTTTCAGCAATTCATCCAACTGTATCAAAAAGCCTTCATTCATCGGCATTACATTTGAAAATACAAGATGGAAATTATTTGGAGCTGGAGCACCATCAAGAACTATGTTCAATCTCTCCTGCTCAAAACTGTCGCCGTCTTCCAATGCGAGATACAACGTGTCTGATCTATTTGTTTCGAATCCTAAAAACTTTTCACCATTTGCAACTTTTAAGCACATATCTAACACTAGCCAAGATTTGCCAGTTTTCGGCGGAGCTGCAATAATCGTCTCGCCTTCAGGAATCATGTCTTTTACTGCGTAATACTTTTCTTCAAACACTTTTTTCTGAAGGTCTAGCGCAGATATTGCTGACAACTTAGGAAGATTTTTCTTTATTTCTTCAACATCATTTGTTTTCTGAACTGTTATGTACTGTTGATGTTGCTTGTGAAGTTTCCACCCTTCATCAATGTGTCCGTCGTCTTCCTCATAGTTGTTGTCATATGCACCAGGCTCAAGCATTTCCCTTACATCCTGCCACTTCTTGCCCTTACATGAGTTATGATGGCACTTAAATGCAATCGCTCCATCTGAATAATGAAATATCTTTGAATCTCCGTTTGTGTGACTGTGGTCGAATGGGCAATTAGCCAATGGATATATTACACACCCGGTTCCATCTTCTTTTTTCATTGGTTCAAGTCCGTGCTCATACATCCAACCTTCAAGGTCAAATTCACTCTGAACTGAAAATGATGATGTGGATTTCTTTTTCTTCTCTTCTACAGGTGCATCTGGTAGTTCATCAGCAAGGCTTTTTAATACTTCGTAAGAATTAACCTCGATTACTTCAGGAGCACTTATAATCTGACTCATTCTGTGTGGTCTATTTTCTGTATTTGCGCCCTTCTGCGCTAATGTTCCATACAGTTTACAGATTCTTGACTGATTATGATTTACTTCATCAATCTTTACCTTATCTGTGTTAAACAATGCAGCAAGAACGACTAAACACTTTGAAATAAGATTTTTTGACTCTTCATTATTTGGAAGGTCTATTCTGTAAAGCAGATGAGCTCCGTTGCCACTTAATGCTCTGATAGGTTCTGAAAAGCCCTTATCCTGCATAAATTTATATACTTTGTTTGAAAGTTCTTTTGATGCTTCCAGTTCTTCGTTCGTGCTTGATATTTCAGCAAGTCGTTTCGGATCTAAATCTATAAACAGCCATTCGTATCTGTCGATTTCGTGGTCATGAGTCGTTGCGTCCGTTAATCTGAAACAGTCGTGTTGTTCTCTTGAATAGCAATCTTCATTTACTTTATTAACTGTGATATATATGTTTGTTGCTCTAGGCTCTATTGTGTCGAATGCTTGAATAAGAGTATCAGAATCGGTGAAATAGCCACTTAAAACGCGCTTTTTGTTATTTCCCTTCTGAATTATTCTCACTTCGAATAACTCATTATTCGGTTTAAGTATCGCTATTGCTTGACGGATCATTTTCTCGTCATAATAATTTGCGTTCCTCAT
>DCHP01000065.1:0-610 GCA_002315675.1 Rikenellaceae bacterium UBA1749
AAGAATTGCCCGTATGGCACGCGAGGCTGAACAGGCCCTTATCAATACCCACAAGAAGGAGGATGATGGCGAGAAGGCACGAAGAGACCGCTTCTGGAACGATTATTTCAGCTATTACAAACCTCGTATAGAAGACTTGAAAAAGGCGTGTAATGCAACCTTCCAGCTTTACAGAGACGCCAAAGACAAGTACAACATCCAGTCCAGGGAGATATCTGAACAGTATGACAATCTGAAGGAGTTGTATGCAAAGATGAACAAGTTGGAAAAGAGAATTACCAAAGCCAACATCGTTCCCAAAATGCTTATTGCTATGACTGCCGTTGCGGCCGTTGCAGATGCCATTCCGTTCGCAGTCCTTGGTCTTGCCGTTACCATCATTGCCACCCCTATTGCAAGGTGTACAAAAGATAGAGCCATTGCGATAAAAACAGATCTGAGACATCAGGCAGCAGACATCAGGTGGATTTTGAAAGAGCACCGTAAAAAACAGGCGCAGTTAAAAGAACTGAAGAATAACTCCCTGAAAGACTACATCAAGGCCAAAGACGATAAAGTAGATATCCAGAAGAAACTGGATGAACTTAAAGCGGAATTGGAGAAGCCTCTG
>DCHP01000065.1:704-3522 GCA_002315675.1 Rikenellaceae bacterium UBA1749
ACTCAAGTTAAGCCAGCGATAACAGGCGACTTACTGGGGCTGTTCTATCGTGCGCTTTTCCTTTCAAGGGACAAGGCTGATTTGGACTTACGCCTTCAGGAAAATGGTATTGCTGTTTCAGAACTGGTCCATCCCAACGGAGGAGTGGCCAGCCTCAGAATAACATCTGACAGCGACACCCAGATTGTCGACGCCCCTGAGAAGCTTCAAGAAATACTTGACAGGTGGGAACTGATAACAGGACGTATGCCTGCATATAAGATTCAAGAACCATCCCAATCAAAAAAGAAAGGTATGAGATTGTGATTTGACAAGAAGGCAATTTCTATCGGTAGTCAGAGTAAACAATATGTAGCATGGTGTAGCATGCTACATATTTTGTTTTAAAATGCAATGTATCAATTTATTACGCTATTTGTAGTATGTAGCAACCTTATACTCGCAAAAAGAAAAAAATATTTTTATTGCTTTTTGTGACTTTAATTGGCAGAAGAATAATCTAAGTCTATCCTATGACGAAAATTTATTGTTGTATTGAACATCACCGTCCTTGGTTTCTGACAAGGATGTCTGTCTGTTTTATTACTTAGTATATAATTGCTTGATATCAAACCAGCGGGGAACAACGATTTCAATCCCATATTCCTCATGGTATGCTTCCTGTAATTTATATAACCACTTTTCGGCCATAGTTGACCTTGTGACTGAGTAGTCATAGATGGTTTGTTCTAGTGCGCTAATAAAATGTCCAAGTGATTGAAACGATTTATATTTGGCGCTTGAACTGAAGAAGGTAGATGGACGAATGTTATATATGATTTTAGATTTCTCTTGAACACGAATAGGCCTGCGGTCACTACTGCACGTGATTTCCCAAATATCTTTCAACCATACATTCTCTATGGTGATATCTCCAGTACTACTATCCATTTTGTACTTAATAATCAAGTATTTTGAGTGAAGTCTGAAAGGTTTGTCAATAATCTCAGTAATATAGGATTTGAAATTGGCAATGTCAAAATTTGGAGATCCTTGGAAACATTTGATTTCCAATAATTCCGAACGCAAGTCAGTAGGGTTCATCCAAAAATCAGGTGCAGATTGAGAAGGGTTATGAATATGATCGAATCCTCTTAATGTCATAAAACTATCAACCCACTCTTCTATTATGTTGCCGACAGTATCATTTTCTTTTACTACAATTTCAACATTTTTTAAGTTAAACTTGATTTGTCCTACTGCATTTTTTAACCCGAATTCGTCAGTAAGACATTTGTAAAATTTTTCAATTGCTGTTTCCATACTAATTCGTGTAAAAAGTAGACAATACTCGGTTTGCAACAAATCTAATTACAGGTACAACAACCGTATTGCCAAGTAAATCATAACCGTTTTTCAAATCTATATCTAGTTTCATGTCTTCAGGATAACCAAAGAGACGTAATCCTTCGCGTAGTGTCAACTGTCGAAGGCCTTTAGAATCAACAACATAAAGTTTGTCCATATCCATTGCAACCAAGGTAGGTGCAATTCCATTAGGGTCAAGAATTTTATTTATTTCAAAAGATAATTTTCCTGAAACAATATTATATCCCTTAGGTTTTGTTTCATCCGGTATCCTTTTTGAAGAAGGAATACCTTCAGTTGTTGTATATCTAACAAGTTTCTTCGGATGTTCGAAAACCAAATACCCCTGACTAGTCAGTTTGTTAAGCATTGTTTGTAAATCATTGCTAACATAGAATGTTGATATCTGCTCAAATGTGAGCGGCATTCCATCCATCCAATCAATGCCAATTTCTTCAGCCCATTTTTTCTTTCGGCGTTCCCGCATCATAGAATTCAACAGATTGCGTTCTTTTTTGTTTGTCTGTCCCTTAATCTGTAAATCCCATGAATGTATATTGTAATCTCCTCCTCTTTTGTCTTTTATGCTTTTGCCATACAAATCTGATTTCGAAAAAGATTTTAATAAAAGTCGAGTGAACTTCGTATTCTTACAAGGTAGACCATGCTCTAATATACTCCCTAATGTAGAAGATGATGATTCAAAATCCTCTAAAGATGGCTGAGCTATTAGACTCCCTACGATGTACACTCTTTTTCGATCTTGAGGCACACCAAAATCTTTTGCATTTAGTACTTTGTATGAATATTTATATCCTAGTTTATCTATACAAGTTAAAATAGTTGCAAATGTTTTTCCTTTATCGTGATTTACAAGTCCTTCTACATTTTCCAATATAAATCCTTTGGGTCGTTTAGCTTTTAATATGCGCTCCACATGAAAAAAAAGAGTGCCTCTTGTATCAGCAAACCCTTGTCTTTTTCCCGCACTACTAAATGCTTGACAAGGAAACCCAGCGCATAAAATATCGAAATCTGGAATTTTATCCGCATCAATTTGTGTTATATCACCTGATATTGACTCATCAGGATGATTATCATGAAGTATTTTTACTGCAGAAGGTTTAATCTCAGAAGTAAAAACACATTGAGGTGTTTCACCAATTGATACTATCGCTTGCTCTAATCCCTTGCGGATGCCACCAATACCTGCAAATAAATCAATAAATGAAATCATAAACAATATATCCTTTGTCCTACAAATATCAAAAGAAATTCTGACAATGAAAAAGAATATCTTTTGTTTCGCTTATAAGAATTAGTTCAATGTATGAATGTATATACAAATAAGTGCATGTACTTTTGTGTATAACCTAAAAAATGGGGAACTTTTTGGGGAACTTTTCTGTGGAAAATAAAAAAGTCGTTGAAAAATCAACGACTTAAGTGTTTGAGTGGCGGAGAGATAGGG
>DCHP01000039.1 GCA_002315675.1 Rikenellaceae bacterium UBA1749
CGGGAGCTGCTCTTTTTGTCATTGCGCTGTTTCCATTGGGGTCTACCATTGTGGTCGGGTACCGAGGTATAAATCCGATGCATAATCGCCATCCATCCGCTACGCCGCCCGGCAGCAACGTTTACCGCTCTTAATTTGAGTCGGGAAAACGGTTCCATGTGAGGGCGAAACAAGGGATGTTAGAATTTGAATACCGTTTTCCGGAGAGCTCTGTTTGCTGCCAGAGCATGAAAACGTCTCAGCATTTTGACAGGCTTGTTCTCCCGGGTGTCTGAAGATTCGAAAAGCGAAAGACACTGATCCTGAAACGAGGATTCCAATAACAGAAGCCTGTACAGTTCCCAAAGAGCGGCATATCGTTTATCGCCAATATTATCAATTGTCTCCTCAAAGAATGTGGAAAAAGCGATAATAAATTCATGTTTTTCTGAGGATAATTCAAGAAGCTCCATAACAATTCTGATCGATAGCTTCGGAGAATCGGAAGACAGGATTTCAAAATATTTATCTGACAATAAAGAAAACCAGTTCTGCAGTTCCTGTGAAAAAGACAGTGGTTCCTCCTCAGTCCACCAGAAGATTCGGTCATCAGTGGTAATATCAAAAAATCCTTCCGTTGATAGCGGCTCAAGAGGGCAAATCCACAGTCTCCGTCTTGATACATCACTGATTTTTTCCCAAAGTTCCCAAAAGTCTTTCTGATACACTTCGGCAATGTATTTGACCAGAAATGCCGGAGCATCTGTTACATACAGGTTTCTAGCAATATTTTCCAGGATGCTTTCTGATTCATAAAAATGAACATTCTTTTCTCCAACCAGTTTCGCTCTGATATTCTGTAAAAGTTGGTCGAGCTGTTCCTCTTCCGAATACGTAGACTGTTCTTTATAACATGGTATAAGAGACAGTAGTTCCTCAAAACAAGAATTGATATTCGGGCGAAAAATTTTGGGGGCAGTTTCAATCTTGTTAAGTAAAGTTTTAATTGCCTTTTCCGTTCCGTACAGTACCGATTGTATTTCAAAATATCCTATTGTACTGATTGTGGACAGGTCAAAATAATCATCCCAGTCGTAGGTTTCGCAACGTTCCCGATCCTGTAGATGAAACAGCTCAAATAACGGCCATGGATCATACGCCTTGCAGGGAAACTCCTTATGGAGAACGTAATTGATCCATCGGACATATTTCCTTATTACAAGAAATTCTCCATTGTAATCAACAGCAGAAATATCCTCATAGAGAAGACTTTCATAATAATAGGCAGCGAGAATAACCATGGCATAATCTTTGTAGCCAATTTTGTTGCTCCAGATTCTCCCCGTTTTAAAATCCAACCCGGCAGGTTCCCACCAGTCATTTTCAAAGTAATTATAGCGGACTTTCAGTAATCCGTCTTTGATTTCCGCGGGTTTTAGCAATTCAATCTTCTTGTCAAGCAACTGAACGGGAATCAGGTTCATCATTCCTCCCTGATCAAAAATCGTTTTAATTCCTGCTGCAAATTCTTCATTGTCTTTGAAGCTGACATCCCCATTTCTTGTTGTAATACCTGCAAATGATCCCATATGTTTTCTCCTTTTCGTATTAATTCTCTTTCAATCGAGAGAATTTTGTGGTAAAGTATCATTGGATTATTTTCGGGAGGTATTTCCAATGGCCCTCTATGATACAATACAGTTTCTCTGTAAACAAAATAAAATCTCTATTGCGCAGCTTGAAAAACAACTCAATATTGGCAATGGCACGATTGCCCGATGGAATAAAGGATTTCCGACGATTGATAATGCAATTAAAGTTGCCAGATTCTTTGAAATTTCGCTGGACTATCTTACAGGGGATCTGTTGGGGCAGGAAAATACATTGATTCTGACCCCGTTGGAGCGCGACCTGATTTGTAAGTGGAGATCAGCTGACAGGCGTGACAAGGATCTTGTTGATTTCATTCTTTCACAGTATCAGCCACATGATGCAAACCTGGAAATATTTGATGATCTGAAAAGCGGGAATCAGAAGAATAACGATTAGATCTTGCATGAAGAGACTGATATTATCTAGAAAAACTTCTAATAATATTATTATATAGATAATTTGCAAATTGTCAAGACTTTTTTTGACCACGTACCATTGTACCTTTGGGACCGGGTACCGTGATACACGTAAGGATACAGGATGTGGTTGGATAAATGCTGAAGAGTATAACGTGAAATATGGAGTTGTTGCAATTTCGCAGAAAAAATGCTACTATTGTTACGAAGCAGAGTCCTGTAAACTTTTTCAAAAAAAGTTCGGATTGTAAAATCCCGTTTTACCAAAAGTCCTTTCCGATGTGCTATAGTATTCACAGTTCATAGAAACGCGTTGAACTGAACGAAATAATATAGTACAATAGAAAGGAAATGAAAACATGGTAACTGCAAAAAGGAATGCAAAGGATACCGTATTCAGCAATCTCTTTGAAAAGCCGGAGTATCTGCTGCAGCTGTACAAAGCTCTTCAT
>DCHP01000082.1 GCA_002315675.1 Rikenellaceae bacterium UBA1749
AATGGGTGCAAAATGCCGTGAACGGACAGGTCGAGTCCTTCGGATTGGGATTGGTCAAGTAAAAAATAGTCAACTATGCTTCTCCTCTTGGAACAAGGTACTTGAAGAAGACGTAATCATCAATTATTTCAATATGAAAGATGAAAAACGCCCGGAGATTTCCTATCCGAATACGATAGACGTTGTCAAAGCCGACAAGTTTCTTGCAGTCCGAAATTTCATCAAGGCTTGATGCATTCTTGACTTCCAGAATTGTGTTCCTGACGGAATTCAGAGTCTTTCCGGAGAGTTTGCGGACAGATTTTTCAAACTCTTTGGAATATTTTGTCTTCATATTTCCAGCCAGTTCTCGAAGTCCTCGGTTTCCTTTTCGTCCAAAGCAACGGCTCCATCGGGTCTCGTGTTGCAGAGATATTGATATGTGGCAGCCTCATCCATATCCTCTACTTCCTTCTCAAGAAGAGTCTCGATATAATTTTTAAGGTTAGTGCCGGACGCTGCGGCCTTTATTGACAGAAAATGAAAGACGTCCTCCCGAATATCAATATTCTTTCTCTTCGTTCTGATTACAGCAGTATTCATGATAAGTTTCTATATTCTTGCCGCAAATATACAAAAAATATATCATATACATTGTATATATAATATACATAGAAAGAAATCATTATGAGGCCTATGTGACCAACCAGGATGGATTGGTTTTGGATTTAGGGCGTACCGTAGAAAATTTCTTTTTCCAGCGTTTCGAATATATACAGGTGACTATAATGTAGAAAACCTGTATCTGGATCTGACACAAGTTTATACGTGTCCGATGTGTACACACGTCTTATTGATGACAACACTGGCATTTGATACTTTCGGTGTAATTCAAGTATCAAGTCAACAGTAATCCCCTCTATTATCAATTGCTGCTCCGTTGTCATAATTTCTTCAATAATTTTAATCAACATTGCTTCCGTGAAACACTCTCATAATTTACCCCCTCTATTTCTACATAATTGTATCAGGTCCTCAATTGTGTTATTGAGAGACTCGTTTTTAATGGATTCGTGAAATAACAGCAGATGTTCTATTCCGCCGAAGGTATCCAAATATTTGAATGCTTGAATATTTGAAAGACCACTGGTTTTGGCAAATTCCGAAACAGTCATCACGATATCATCCAGGCAAGGACGAAGATTCTCATCACTGATTTCTGGTTCGATTGTAAGGTTTGCATCTATTCCCAACGCAGAGAACGCACGAGATATGGTGGCGATTGTTAAATTTTCGCCCTTTTCAATTTTGCACACTTGGGACTTCTTCAACCCCATCTTATTTCCCAGATCTGTCTGTGTCATCGATTTAGTTTTCCTATACGACGTAATCACAGACCCCACATCTCTAAGTACAAGTTTCTTTGTATCCATACCACAAAAATATAAAAAGTTTACTTAAAAGCAAACTTTTTATATACAAAAATCCAGTTTATTAAAAACCGACTGCCACCCCTCGGTGGAGGGGTGGCAGGATGTCTAGGGATAAGGATAAATTATGTACTACTAAAAAAGAAGATGACCCTTTGGTCACCTTCTTTCTATTTTAATGATAACTAATCAAAATATTCAATTGAAATGGATTTCAAATAATATGCTTTGGCTGTTGCGGAGAACACAATCTCAACCTTACCGCTTGCATTGATGTTATCTACATTATAGGTGATAGCAGAAGGTGTAAGCGCTTGATCCGTAAGTTTAGCAACTCCACCTACCTTTATCGACAACTTCGCATCTCCTTTGCTTCCCGTACTAGCATTTACAGAAATGGATTTAATTGTTTTTGATCCAAAATGGTTAGTGTTTATATTAAAACTATTTGTTACATTGTTACTACTTCCGATTTGAGCGCCTTTAGTATTATCAAAACCTAAATAAGTCATTGCGCCATACGTCCAAGTTACACTCTCTGATGTGTAAGTTCCTCCTGCTGTTACTAATTGGCCTGACGTAAGTGTCCAGGTATAAGTCTTGGCTTCCGCTGAACCGCTTTGCGTGACGGTAAATTTGACATCTGCAGCACCTTCGTAGGAAACGGTGATTTCTGATGTGCGTTCTGAACCTGTGTTTGCTTCAACATCAAAGGTAATTTTACCTTCTGTTGCATAGTTAAAGTTCTTGACCCAGGTTTCCGCACTTACTGCTGAAACGCTCTTGCCTTCGACAGGATTGGTAATCGTGTATGACACTTCAACGCCTGTTGCTCCAGCTGCAGCAACTTTGTTAGGAGCCGTAATCGGTTCTATTACGGGCGTTGTAATTAGTTCTGCAGGAATAAAAATGAAATTCGGTTTCTGAGTTGATGCATTTAAATCATAAAAAGCAAAGTAGGCATTACTGCTATTTTTCGATAAAATTCGAGAAGATGTATTAACTGAAGATACATTGAAATAATTTCCATTTGCTGTTACGTTCAAATAATAAGGAGTTGAAGACATAACTGCAGAATTACCGCTTCCTGGCCAGGAAACATAATTTCCACCATTCTCGAAAAGATAACCACTATCATCCTTTGTAACATTCCATACAATGCTGGCATCTGTCGTGGAATACTTCCCTGAACCATCGTATGTAATTTCCTTGCTCTTGAAACGTTTTGTTGAGGCACCATCATCCGTACTTGACATTGCATAATATGAAGTTTCTGAATTATGGATGAGGGCTACATATGTACCTGCTTCTAATTCTTTAGATTCGCAGCTGAAATTAACGGTTTTGATTTTGCCTGGAGCGAATGTGAAAGCACTTGTCGTGGTTTTTTCATAAGCATTAACAGAGAAGGTTAATTTTTTACCAGCAGTGTTTGAGAAAGGTTTGATGGCTAAATAAAAATCAGCTGATGATTCAGCAGCAATTTCTGCTCCATCTGTGACAGAAAGCTTTGCTGTCTTGCTAACATAGGAACTGCCAGAGGCAGTAAACACTGGTACCGATTCAGCAAAATTGATATAATAGCATCCCACTATATCTTCTTGAGCAGTCAAGGAAATTGTTGATACCGTGAGTGGTGTTGAAGTATTGTTAGTAACGTGAAACTTTACAACGCTCAAAATTGGAGAGAAAGTCAAGGAAACAGGATCATTTTTAGCAATATTTTTTGCCGTTGCAACCAGAGGAAAATGTTTTCCTGCAAGATGTGCCATTGATCCATTACCATTCTGCACTTGTGCTGTCGTATGACTATTATTGCATCCAATATATACCCAACCATTGGAATTGTTTGCAGGAGTCACTATTTGTTTAACATACGGATACATTGCATACCAATCATTTGAATCATCAAGTACTTCAGTTAGTGTGCCCTTGAAAGTACCTGATGTCAAATCTTCCTCAGAGATTGTAAATTCATCATTAGATGAATACTCTGTTTCTCCTGCTTTAGCATGGAACAAATTTATATTGTCACCTGCGGCCCATTTTGTATTTAATCCATCATTTGTTGTTTTTGTAATTTCAGAATTAATACCGGCAACAATAGAGAAGTTGGTCTTTGAAGACTCTTTTTGATTGCTCAGCTCTGTTTTTGAACAGGCTGCAAAGCTGAATGTCGCAATAATAGACAAGGCGAAGAATATGTTCTTTTTCATAATTTTCAATTCTTTATGTTTAACCTAAATCTATTACTTCTGTGTCTTCTTCCCAACCGTTAATAATCGAGTTGGTGCTTGCAGCGATGATGGACTGGATTTCCTCGATGGAAATCAGCTCACACGCGGGTGAGCTATACTCC
>DCHP01000087.1 GCA_002315675.1 Rikenellaceae bacterium UBA1749
AAAAAGAATTGTTTTCATGACCATTCTACCATAATCATATCCATATTGAAAGATATTATTTCAAAATATAGTACTTCACTTACTAATCAAGCACTATGCTCTGTGGAAATTCACAAGTTGCAAAACCATCTATCAAAAAGAAAAAAACTCATCCAATTTCAGCGTCCCAAAACGTCCTAAATAGTAATCTTATCTTGCAATACTCAATAATCGTTGAAATTTCACCAATTCTAACTGCAAACATATTCAACAAGACTGAAACACGGGGTGCCCCGAGTTTAGTACCAAGGTTGAATGTGCAAATACCACTAAAAGATTCCTAATACAGAGGTGTTTTCATCTATCAGAGTTCCTCCCAGACAGGTTATGAAAATACCAGCTGCAGCAAGAACGGCACCCATTCCCTTCCACAGGGTAATCCTTTCAGAAAGAAAAATCTCTCCGCCAATAAGGAAAAATACAGGCGTGGTCCCCTCAGCCATGGAGGTTACATTAGCCGAGCACAGGTTATTCCCAATCGAGTAAATAACGGTGTGCAGCAGGAAGCCTAACATTCCGTAGAAAAAAGCATAGGTTACAGGTCCCAGTGCAGTCATGGCGGTTGCGGAACTATTCGTCTTTTGGAAGAATATCCTTGATATATAACTTCACCGCCACATAAACATCATCAAAGGTAGGTTTGTTAACATCCCCTGTAAGCCTGAATTTATCATAGGCATGCTCCAATTCATCTTTTCGGTGAAGGAAGCCGTCAAACTCCCCTAAAGTCCTGCCGTTGTCTTTCAAAATCTTCCTTATATTGGTGCCGTGGAAAGGAAACACCTTCGATAGATAATACAAATCTACAACATCCTTGATTCGCCTAAAGACCTTATTCCCCGAAACCGCCGAAACTTTATCTGCCAGCATTTGGTCAACGGAAACACCGCGAAAACAAATCTCCGCAATTTCGTATATTTTCGTCATTGCAGCTGGTCGGTTTACATCAATATCCATTGTAAATAGTATCTCTTCTGTATCGCGATCAGAAATTTCAAACCCTGCAGAACGACCTTCACCATACATTCTATATAAGTTTACTGCCAAATCAATATTGCTTCTTTCAAGTGCCTTTTGCAGAGAATCGGTCATTTGCTCCGCAGTTGGTGGAACATCCGAATACCAGTTTGCGTCAATATCAACTGTGTGTCGGATTTCTTCCGAGAAGCCGGCTTCAAGAAGACATGCTTTTAGAACCATTGAGCCTTTAAAATCAATTGGAATTCCACTGTCATATATGGCTTTCATCACGCCATACATCAATTTTTCTTCAGCTGTAATCTGCATAAAATCCCTTAATCCTCATAATAGTTCATTGCATCTTCTGCCAGTTCGGCAAATCTCTCACTGTATTCAGGAGATACAAAAATTCCATCAAAGCTGTTGCCGTTAGTGAAGTAGTATTTGCTGAGAGCCTCAGTAATTCCTTGCATATCCAGAATAGCCTCGTTAGCAAGAGCATCTATGATAGTACGATTAAAATCCGTAAAGTATAGCCCATACTTCTCCTTGATATCATAACCACTTACATAGTTTCCCAACAGAACAACTCCGTTGAAATTTGAAGCAGAATCATCGCCATATCCCCATACAACATATTCGTCACTCCTTCCAGCGAAATTACCCTGGCACATCAGAGCTTCATCAAGAGCGAATACAAAAGAATCGCCTAGCTTTTCTCTGACTGCCTTAAGCCATGAGATTGCTCCAACATAGTCGCTTCTTTTTGGCAGTTCTTTCTTGTGCACATCATTTATCGGCAGCATTCGTGTCTTCCGATTGCAGAGGTCAGACTGTATACGTTTTTCCAGTAGCTCTGACACATATACTGGCGGCTTACGCACACCAGCTTCCCAGTTTTGAATCGTGCGAAAAGGAATGTTATATCTTTCGGCAAATTCGCTTTGCGTATCACCTAACGCTGTTCTCATTTCATGAATCGTCATATCAATCACCTCATACAAATTATGCACCCAATGGGTGTGTTATGTCAAGTTCCATTATTCTATTTTTCATATATTACTATAGTTGTTGTTGAAATTTCACCAATTCTCATTGCAAACATAGTCAACAAGACTGAAACACGGGGTGCCCCGAGTTTAGTGCCTGGAGCATATCCAGAGCTTCACTGCCACTTACCTTGCTTGTACCTCCACTGACAAAAATATTGTGACCTGTTTCCACAAGAACCCTCAGATAATCGGCAGCCTCCTGAGTTATGGTTCCCTTTGCTATAAGGTCTTCCATTTTCATAATCTTTTCAGGAAACTTTCGTATCCTGATGCCGTGGTCTGATACCTGCCAGAAGCCTACCGTAAAGAGAAACAAGAATAATCATGAAACTCAAAAAAGATCAAAAATTACTTTAAGCATTTTTGGTCTTTTTTAATTGTTGTTGTAATTCTCGGCCGCCAACTACGAGAGTGAAACGGCACGGGTTATTTACCGTTTACAAAAGAAAAACCGAGATACCCTATTATTACAGTATCTCGGCTTGTTTTTCGCATTATTAATGCTATTGTTTAGGATTATTTTTAAATTTCTTATTTCTGATTAGCACCTTTATGGTTTGACTTGTTAATAATCCTATCTTTCATATCCATTATTTTTCAAAGGGACTTATTTAAACAAGTCTCCGAATAACACATTGAAATATTCAAAGAATTCTAATCTCATTGAAATCAGCTTTTTTAATACAGGTATTTTGCTTAAAATCGGTACTATTTTTTCAAGAACCACAGAAAAATCTTTACCTCCGTGAACAGGCATTCCTTTGCTATCAGCCATCCAATGACAAGAATCTGTCGATAATGAATGATTTTTAATAGCAATATTAAATACATCTGCATCCTTGTCAGTCTGTTTACGGTTGATATTCAATGAATTTATATATTTTCCTCCAAGGTAAGAAGCCGTTTTGCTTAGTTTCGCTCCATTATCACTTGGATTTCCGATATCTGAACTTGCACCACAGGTGTCAAGCCATGCACAGTTCTTGATAATCAAATGACGAGGTGTTTCAAATGTTTCTGCTGAGATTTCTTTGTCTATTATCACATCCCATTCGCAACCATTTCCTGTTTCATCCATGGTTTCTCCGGACATCATTCCAACAAGACCTCCGAAGCCCACAGCATCCACTCCTCTATGATTGTCCAATGAAAGTTTTCCGTAGTTGCAGCTGTTTTCAAGCAGATATGATTTGTCTTTATTGGATACAGTCTCATCTGTGCAAGCGATTCCCACGAGACCGCCTACCGCAATACGCACACAATAATCATATTCAGGGTCCCAACTATAAATTCTTGTGCAATGATTACTAATGGCAATAGACCCACTGTTAAAGCTATTAAGAATCATACTGCCCGCAGGGGAATCAGCGTCACCTCCTGCAATCTGTCCTGCAAGACCACCGGCCACTGCACGGTAATAAGCACTTGCTTCAACATTTCCGTAATTTCCACAATTGATGATGATTTCAGACTTCAACCGTCCAGTAATGCCGCCAATAAATACATACCCGGAGTTTTCAACTGTCAGGTCCCCGTAGTTGTAACAATTCACCAGAGTGTCCTCTCCGCTATCCTTGCACTCGTTATTCTGTATTCTGCCGGTAATACCGCCTATATCACCTCTTGCAAGATTCTCGACGGTGATGTCGCCTTTGTTGATACAACCCACAACATGAGCACTCTTGGCTGTTCCTAAAATCCCTCCAACCCTTTCGCTTCGCTCATTTTCATCATAATTGTCATTCTTGAATTTGATATCACCATTGTTTATGCAATTATTCATACTAAGCTTGAATTCTGAAAGATCACCTTCAAAATAGCCATTTTCACCTCTATTAAATCTACCCCCTATTCCACCTATAAAACTAGTGTCATTAACGAGTTGTTCGTATTCTCCTTCATCATAATAAATGTTTCCGTTATTAACACAGTTATTTATTTCAGAGCTGCTATAATATTCTAACGCAGGATCAGTACAAATTCGAATACGACCAAATATACCACCAATATCTACATCTGAATAACCATTAAAAACCTTCAATTCTCCATTGTAGGTACAGTTGTCCATCAAAGTAGTCTTAATGTTTCCGACTAACATATCACCAAGGATTCCTCCACAGATTATGCGATCTGCATAATCTTTCGAATCAACCGATACTTCTGCTGAACAGGAGCAATTTAAAATGTTGCTGCTCGTAGCATCGCCGATAATTCCTCCAATTTTTTGGCAAGGGGCATTGTAAGAATAATCACCACCGTCAGAAATAATCGTGATATCCCAGTCACTTTCTATAGAAGCAAAGTCAACGAAACAGCTATATCCTGCAGCCGCTCCAACCATAAGCCCCTGATTAGAAGATGTTTCAATATTTGCATAGCCGCCTGAAAATTTAATATTTGAAATAGTGTTTTTTGATCTGTATTGAACGCAAGAAGAATCATCATCCGTACCAGTAGCTCCAAGCGTCACTCCGCCCACAGCACCGAATAAGCCAAAGGCTTTACCATAATGCTTTGTACTATCCTTTGTGGTATCAATAACCATATTGGAAATTGTATAACCCTGGCCATCGAAGCTTCCTTCAAAGGTTCTGACTGCACGACGAATGTAACCGCGAAAATCATTTCCGATAGGCACCCAATAATGGTCTCCCAAGTCGATATTTGCTGTCAGTACAAAATATTTTCCACTAAAGTGATTATCATGACCCACCCATTCTTCATCGCTGACATCTTCAAGTGAACATGCGTTCTGTTTATTACCGGTAGCTTTTGGATCTGGCATTGGAATACTGTTTACCAGATAAGCTAATCCTGCAAGTTCGGCAGCAGAACTGATCTTATAGGGATTACTCTTCGTACCATTACCTTCCCATACGGTGTCATAATTTCCTCCATCAGTCCAGAAACCTGAAGGTGATGAAGTTCCTGCACTTGCTGTGATTTCAAAAATTGGAATCATCGTAATCACCATCGCAAGCGTAAGAATAATCGATAACATTTTTTTGTTATACTTTCTCATAGTTTTCATCCTTTCTGTCTTGTTATACTATCTATGTCAATAAACGTAAACGACACGGGTTATTTACCGTTTACGAATAGCAGCTGTTCACTCCTGCTAATCAAATAATATGCGAAACAGGAATTTGAATACATTTAAATATGTCGTTCTTTTGTGGCTGACATACAGCAGATTTACAGCTTTTTCAAGAACGCTTTGCAGGCTTTTCCAAATGACCGAATTAGATTCACCTGATAATGTA
>DCHP01000118.1:0-32329 GCA_002315675.1 Rikenellaceae bacterium UBA1749
CAGAAATCAAATAAGAATGCCATGAAAGGCTTTCAATCCTCGTTGCTATTTTGCAGATTAGTTATTAAATTTGCAGTTTATTTAATAAGTTATCTAATATTATGAGTAAAGAAATTAAGGACGTTGTAATTCGATTCTCTGGAGACTCCGGAGATGGAATGCAACTTACAGGAACTTTGTTCTCAAATACATCAGCCCTTCTGGGAAATGATGTATCGACTTTTCCTGATTACCCTGCTGAAATCAGAGCACCACAAGATACAGTGGCCGGCGTATCCGGTTTTCAGGTACATATTGGAAGTGGTAAAATAATTACTCCAGGTGATTATTGCGATATGCTTGTTGCAATGAACCCTGCGGCACTTAAGGCAAATAGAAAATGGCTTAAAAAGGATGCAACTATTTTGTGTGATAGTGATGCGTTTGATATTAAGCATGTTCAGAAAGCCGGATTCCAGACTGAGGATCCTTTTGCTGAATTAGGCATTTCAGACCACAACATTGTATTATGCCCAATCACTTCTATGACAAGAGAGGCTCTCGCTGAAACAGGACTTGATCTCAAGAGTGCAACCCGTTGTAAGAACATGTTTGCTCTTGGAATTTGTTTCTATGTATATAGCCGTCCGCTTGATTACGCATTATCCCACTTTGACAGTAAATTCGCCAAGAAACCTCAAATAGCAGAGGCAAATAAACTGGCCCTTAAGGCCGGATATAACTATGCAGACAATACACACGTATTTGCAAGCAACTATAATATTGCTCCTGCTGCACTTCCAAAAGGACGATATCGTTCCGTTAACGGAAATCAGGCTATGGCATGGGGCTTTATTGCAGCTTCCGAAAAGAGCGGTAGACCACTTTTCAGTGGTTCTTATCCTATAACTCCTGCTACGGTTATTCTGGAAGAACTTGCAAAAAGAAAAGATCTTGGTGTCAAGACTGTTCAGTGCGAAGATGAAATTGCTGGTATATGTACATCAATTGGTGCTGCATGGGCTGGAAATCTTGCCATTACATCTACTTCAGGACCAGGGTTGTCATTAAAATCTGAAGCACTTGGTCTCGCAGTTATGGCTGAATTACCATTGGTCGTTGTTGATGTACAGAGAGGTGGCCCTTCTACTGGCCTTCCAACAAAACCTGAACAAGCAGACCTTTATCAGGCACTTTGGGGTCGAAATGGTGAATGTCCTGTTGTAGTTATGGCTGCGTCAACTCCTTCTGATTGTTTCGATACTGCGTTCAATGCTGCAAAGATTGCAATGGAACATATGACTCCAGTTGTTGTACTATCAGATGGATTTATAGGAAATGGTTCTGAACCTTGGTTGATTCCTTCTATGAATGACTATCCTGCAATCAATCCTCCAATTGTCAAGGAAAGACCTGAAGGTGGGTATTTCCCATACAGGAGAAACGAAAAGACCATGGCTCGTTACTGGGCTCTTCCAGGTACTGAAGGATGTGAACATCGTATCGGAGGTCTTGAAAAACATGAATTGTTCGGCAGTGTTTCCCATGACCCCCAAAATCATGAAAAGATGGTCAAGACACGTGCCCAGAAAATACAACTGGTAGCAGAAGATCTTCCTGTAGCAGAAATTTACGGAGAATCAAAAGGTGATTTGCTTGTAATAGGATGGGGTAGTACATATGGACATATCCGCTATGCAGTGGAAGATATGATCAATGAAGGACTACATGTATCCCATTTACATATTAAATATATTAATCCCCTTCAAAAGGGCGTAGAGGATTATTTGAAAAATTTCAAACATATCCTTGTTGCAGAACTTAATAGTGGTCAGTTGGTAGGTTATTTGAAGGAACAGTTCAGTGGATATCAATTTGATCAATATAACAAGGTGCAAGGCCTACCATTTACAGTTGACGAATTAAAAGAAGTATTCAGAAAGGAGATTAAATAATATGGCACGTTATACACCTCAAGATTTCAAGAGTAACCAGGAAGTAAAATGGTGCCCAGGTTGTGGCGACCATGCAATCCTTGCTTCTGTAACAAAAGCGCTTCCTGAAGTAGCTGATGAATTAGGTATTGATCATAAAGATTTTGCAATTGTTTCTGGTATTGGTTGTTCAAGCCGTTTCCCATATTATGTGGACATCTATGGATTCCATAGTATACATGGTCGTGCAACAGCGATTTCTACCGGTCTTAAATGTGCAAATCCATCCTTGACCATATGGCAGGTTACTGGTGATGGAGATGCGCTTGCAATTGGCGGTAATCATTTTATTCATGCAATACGTCGTAATATTGATTTGAATATTATGCTTTTTAACAATCAGATCTATGGTTTGACAAAAGGTCAGTATTCCCCTACATCTCCTCTTGGAACTATTACAAAGACTTCTCCATTTGGAACTGTTGAACAACCATTTGTCCCTGGAGAATTGGTGCTTGGCGCTAGGGGAAATTTCTTTGCAAGAACCCTGGATGTTGATATGAACTTGACAAAGGAATGTCTGGTGGCATCAGCAAAGCATAATGGAGCTGCAATTACTGAAATACTTCAGAACTGCGTTATTTATAACGATAAGTGGTATGATTATTTTGCATCAAAGGAAAACAGAGAGGACAATACTATTATTCTTCGCCATGGTGAACCAATGATTTTTGGTAAGGATAAGGACAAGGGACTAATTATGGATGGCCTTTCACTTAAAGTTGTAAAGATCGGTGAGAATGGCATTACAAAAGATGATATCCTTGTTCATGACGCTCATGAGAAGAATCCAGTAGTACATATGCTTCTTGTAAGCATGAAGGCTCCAGAGATGCCAGTTGCATTTGGCGTGATTCGTGATGTTGATGAACCGACATATAATGATAGATTGTGTGACCAGGTTGAGGACGTCAAGAAAACGGCTAAAATAACTACTGTGGATCAGCTTTTAAATAGTGGTGATACCTGGATTGTAAAGTAAATAGTTTTTTATATGAAACCATCAATTCCAAAAGGAATGAGAGATTTTTCAGCTACTGAGGTAGCTAAAAGGTCCTATATCTTCGATACTATCAAATCTGTATTTCGCCTATATGGCTATCAGCCAATAGAGACTCCTACCATGGAGAATCTGTCTTCATTGATGGGCAAATATGGTGATGAAGGTGATAAACTTCTTTTCAAGGTCCTTAACTCAGGAGATTTTACGCAGGGAGTGGATTTCTCTGAGGAACAGTCTGTTGCACATTTGGCAACAAAGCTATGTGAAAAGGGTTTAAGATATGACTTGACAGTTCCTTTTGCCCGTTATGTTGTTCAGCATCATAATGAATTGTCTTTCCCATTCAAACGTTTTCAGATTCAACCTGTATGGCGTGCAGATCGTCCCCAGAAAGGACGATATAGGGAATTTTGTCAGTGTGATGCAGATGTTGTAGGTTCTTCGTCTCTACTATATGAAGCGGAACTTGTCGAAATGGTTGATGAAGTGTTTAAACGTCTGAAGATCAATGTCCGTCTAAAGGTTAACAACAGAAAGGTTCTGTCAGCAATAGCAGGCTATATTGGTCATCCGGATAAAATGACTGATATTACCGTTGCCATTGACAAACTCGACAAAATAGGATTTGATGGTGTAAAGGAAGAGTTGCTTTCAAAAGGACTCCAGAGTGGGGATGTTGATAAACTATATCCTGTGCTTACATTGTCTGGATCAAATTCCGAAAAGCTTCAGAAACTGAGTGAGATACTATCAGATAATGAGGAAGGTCAGAAAGGTATTGAAGAACTGAACCAGATTCTTGCTTATGTCGGTGATAGTGCTGATATAATTGATATTGATCTGTCCCTTGCAAGAGGATTAAGCTATTATACTGGAGCTATTTTCGAGGTTAAAGCTATTGATTATTCAATTGGAAGTATCTCAGGTGGTGGCAGATATGACAACCTTACAGGTATTTTTGGTATGCCTGGGCTTTCCGGTGTTGGCATTAGTTTCGGTGCGGACAGAATTTATGATGTTATGACGGCTCTGGATCTTTTCCCATCCGCAATAACAGAATCTACAAAAGTTCTTTTTGCAAACTTCGGATATAAGGAGTCAATTGCGGCTTTGTCCCTTTCAAGACAAATGAGGAAGGCGGGTATTGCTTCTGAAGTATATCCGTCATCAGATAAGCTTAAAAAACAATTTGAATGGGCAGAGAAGAAAGGGATCAGGTATCTGGTGTTTGTCGGAGAAAATGAAATCAATGAACAGGCTGTCACTGTTAAGAATATTGTATCAGGTCAACAGGCAAAAGTCTCTTTTTCTGAGCTGGTTAACTTTATTGAAGGCAATAATTTGTAAAAAATATTACCTTTGCAACGGATTTTAATATAAATATTAAACTTTAATTATAAAATAATGAAAAAAATCATTCTATCATTCATTTCTGTTACATTGCTTGTAACAAGTTGTGCATCTCAGACTGCAGGTCCTGTTGAAACTATGAAGGACTCTACAGCTTACGCAATTGGTGTGTTTATCGGTGAAAATGCCAAAATGGCTGCTGCTCAAGGTAAAGATACCACTGTAAAAATTGATGTTATTGCAAATGCTATCAAGGACATTTTTGCTAAGGATGAAGCAAAAATGCAGGAAGCATATATCTATTTGAATTCTTGTCAGATAGCATCTCAGGCTTTCCAGATTGACTCTACTTTCGATGCTGCAATGCTGATCAAAGGTGTTAAGGAAACTATTGAGAATAATGCTATTATCAAAGCTGATAATGCAAACCAGTATATTATGAACTATATCACTTCAAAGGCAAATGATGAACAGAATGCATATTTTGCTGAAGTTGATAAGACTGAAGGTATCAAGAAAACAGAAAATGGAATTCGCTATATAATCCACAACCAGGGCGAGGGTACTATTTCTGAAAATGATAAGGTTTCTGTGAACTACACATTGTTCTCTTATCAGAATGATACTATTGATTCGTCAGTAAATGCTGGTCAGCCACTTGAAGTTCAACTTCCATCTGGTGTTGTCCCTGGATTTGCACAGGCTATCCAGCTTGTAGGTGTTGGTGGTAAACTGACTGTATGGATTCCATCTGAACTAGGTTATGGTGAAAATGGAGCAGGTCGTGCTATTCAGCCAAATCAGGCTCTTAAATTTGATATTGAAGTTGTTGAGAAACTTCCTTCTGACAGCAAGGCATCAAAATAGTCAATACTGATTGTTTTATATAAAAATGTCATCGTTTTCGATGACATTTTTTTTTATATCATGATGATTTTAATTAAGTTTGCGAGATAAATATGAAATTAAAATATCATGAAAAAAGTATTAATATCTCTTCTTGCAATTTCATTCTTTGCTGTTTCTTGTAACAATAATGATAAAGTGAATACAAGCATGCAGGCTACAGATGATGTTGCCGATTCTCTTGCCATATCAGTTGGCCAACTTCTAGCTATCGACTGTTACCTCAGTGAATTGTCTAATTATTCAGACCAGATAGACAGGGCGGTTGATGATGTATATGCCGGTCAGATAAACAAATTATATGAGGCATATGAATATGTCAATGCTTCTGATATGTTGAGTAAATCATATGCCAATATTAACGCAGACATGAATCCTGAACTTATCAAGAAAATAGCAAAGCAAACGCTTCAAAAAGCCAAGGATTCATTGTCATACGAACAGCTTCACTCATTGGAACGTACTGCAAATGAATATATTGTTACTTTCTTTGACAAACAGTTCATTAAGGAGACAGCCCGTTTCTTAAGTGATGTAGAAAAAAAGGATGGTGTGCAGAAAACAGAGAATGGTATCCTTTATAAAATAATAAAACCAGGTAATGGGACTATTTCTTCTACCGATCTTGTTGATGTCAATTATACTTTGTATGATTACAATGGTAAAGTTCTGGATTCCAATGAGTCTACAGGAAAACCATTCAAGGTGCAATTGCCATCTGGTGTAGTTCCTGGTTTTGCTCAGTCTATTCAGCTTGTAGGTGTGGGAGGTAAGGTAATGGTTTGGATTCCAGCCGAACTTGGTTATGGCTTACAAGGTATGGCACCTAAAGTTCAACCTGGTCAGGCGCTTGTATTTACAATTGAAGTACTGAAGAAGTATTAGTTTTCCCCGTACAAAGATTCAATGATACTACACAAGTAGTATTCTATTTTACGAATACTTCACTATATGATGCAGGACACAAATACAGATTGTGTCCTGTTTTATTCATTACCAAAAAGTCAACACTTCTATAGGTGCGATAATATAATCATCTAGATGCTGGATACTGTCCCAAATAGTGTGTCTGTGCTAAGATAATAGTCTGAAGACCTTGAACTATATGCGAAGTAATTCATAATATCCCATTTCCTTCAGAGTGTACTAATCGCTATGGGAACAAAATAATTAACTTCCGAAGAAATTATGCAACTGACTTAGATGCGCGACTAATTGTTGTTAATGAATGGTCAAGAGCCAGTTATGCAGCTTTATTCTATGTAGTGATTCAAAAGTGTGTCTATAAGATAAATTTAGGACCAATCTTCCGACTGATTGTATCTGTCCAAATTCCACGTAGTCATTGAATTTCATAAACAATTTAGGCTGGATTTCCATTACGGAAATCCAGCCTAATATTTTGCACTATTGGGTGCTGATACTTATTGGTATGTTACTTTCTAATGATAACTACGCAACGATCAAGAACTGCATCGTTGAATCTGTTGTTTGTATCACCTTCAGCTTTTATGTTAATCTTTTCTGCAGGAATGCCGTATTTCTTGATAAGCATTTCTTTCACAATTTCAACACGCTGCTCTGAAAGTTTCATATTGATTTTTGCATTACCGGTCTGTTTGTCTGCAGATCCAATAAGAGTAATAGTTTCGCCAGAAGAAGCAATTGTCTGTTTTACATAATATGCAAAGTTGTCAAGGTGGACATTCTCTTTCTTGCATAATTTAGCTTTGCCGATTTCGAAGAATACAACAGCCATAGAAGGAATATCACCATAAACAGGCTTATCAATCTTTTCCGGTTTGATTTTGTTCAATGAATCAACTTGTGCTTCCAACGCTTTGTTCTTAGCAAGAAGATCCGCATTCATTGCTTTGAGGGATTCTAATACTGCAGCATTGACATTTTCGCAACTCTTTGGCGCAGTTACACGTTTAAAGTTTGTCTTGCCTATTTTGAATGTAATGGATGCAATTGCTGTCATTGGAACATCCAGCATCCATTGATTTCCATATTGCCATCTATCAACGAAATGCTTGATATAAGCACTTCCAATTTCCAGATTAAGGTCAATGCGGTTAGATACCCTGAACTTGTTGATCAGACCAGCATTTAGGGAAAGGGCTCCGATTGAATTGTCTACAAAATTTGTTGATGCTGTCTGTGCAAATCCGGCTCCAATATATGGGATAAGCTGATAGACCCTGGTTTCCTTATATCCGCCCAGTGCATTGCTCAAGTTCCACATAAAGTCGCCATGAAGATTCCAGTAGTTGAATTTAAAATCATCTCGACCAACATTTGGTGTATCCCCAAATGCAATTCTTACACCTACTGAAGGTGTAATCCACTTACCAAAATTAAGGTTGAAATTTGGATGAATCGGTGTCTGGTAATTGTGATCAGGTCCACCGATGTATGAAGTGATACCGAAGCCTGTTTCAATAAACCAGTTGTCACCGAACTTATTTGTTTCATAAGGGCCTCTAACCACCTTACCATTTTCATCTCTGTTTCCATTCTCCTGTGCGTATGTCACAAATGACAAGGAGAATAAACATGCTAATGTTAAAATACCTTTATTAAACATACTTATATTGTTTTTATTGTTTTTCAAAAATAATTATTTTTTTATGAATTGATACAAATTGTTGAAAATCAAACATATTCATCGTGTTGAATATTTTTTATGACACGTGTTGATTGTTTTCCCATAAACAGACTATTATCCCGTATATATGTGTGTTATTACTATCTGTTGCAAATTTCCAACAATCTTTCTGTTGCTTTTGCTCCAATTTCCTTTGTCTCAGTTTTAAGAAGTTTGCCGTCTTGTACCAGGATTTCTCCATCTACAATGGTTGTATTGACATCTGTTGATTTGCAAGAGTAGACAAGTGAAGAAATAATATTCTTCTGAAGAGGGAAATGGTGAATATTGTTCTGGTTCACTATTATTATATCTGCAAGTGCACCTTCTTTGATTATTCCTATTTTCCCTTCCATACCTAATGCCTTAGCTCCTCCCACTGTTGCCATTTTAAGGGCGGTGTATGCAGGGACGGCCAAAGGGTCAAGTGTTAATCCTTTTTGCAATAGGGAGGTTAGCCTCATATCCTCCCACATGTCAAGATTATTGTTTGAAGCTGCCCCATCTGTTCCTATTGATACATTTATTCCATGTGACATTAATTTTGAAACTTCTGCAAAGCCTGATGCTAGTTTCATGTTGCTTCTTGGGTTGTGTGCAATTGTTACATGCTTTTCTGCCAGTATATCCATTTCTTCTTCAGTGAGATGTACTCCATGAGCGGCAACTGTATGCTGGTCAAACAGCCCCATTTTGCAAAGGTGAACAGTCGGTGACTCTCCTTTTCTAGATATATATTCAGGAGTTTCATTTCTGGTCTCAGCCAGATGGAAATGTATGCCGCTGTTGTAACGCTTAGCTATCTCTATTCCTTTTTCCATGGTGTCATCCGAGCAGGTGTAAGGTGCATGGGGTGCTATCATATAATCCGTTCTGGAATTTGTCTTGCAGATGTCAATGGTTCTTGCCAGGTCATCTTCAAACAATTCTATGCGTCCATCAAGAAAAAATGGAGACAATACTGCTCGTATTCCGCTATTGATTGCGGCTTTCGCAACCGCATGTTCAAAATGGTACATATCAAGGAATGATGTTGTTCCTCCAAGAAGCATTTCTGCAATTCCAAGTTCAGCTCCGACATATACATCATCAGGTGTAAGTTTCCCTTCTATAGGCCAAATATGCTTTGTCAGCCATTCCATTAATTCCACGTCATCGCTATAGCCCCTAAGGATTGACATTGCAACATGAGTATGCGTGTTAATGAACCCAGGCATTACAATTTTACCCTTTGCATCAATGATTTCAAGGTCTTCACCGCATGACTCCTTAAATGATGATATCTCATCTTTGTTGCTTGAAACAAGAATTATCTTGTTTCCCTTTATTCCAACTGAAGCTATGAAATATTTCCTTGCAGAATTTTCGCTTTCAGTCATTGGCAGTACAATGCCGTTTTCTATAAGTATATTCATCTTACTGTTTTTTTCTATATCCATAACAAATATAGTTATATTTTTTTACTGATTTTTGCCAGTTGTACTCCTTAAATTGAGAAATAATAGTTAAGTTTGTAAATAGAAAAATTAATTTATAGAAATGGAATTTGAAGGTATTGTATTGCAGGTTTTGCCTGAATTTAGAACTCAGACCCAAAGAGGCGAGTTCGTTAAGCAAGAAGTGGTTTTTGAACAACCTGGCGAATTTACACGCAAAGTCTGTGTTGGTTTTACTGGTGACAGGGCAGCTACTGCTGCGCAATTAAAACCAGGTGAAAAGGTTAAGATAAGTTTTAATGTTGAATCAAGGGAATGGAATGGACGCTGGTTTACAGAGGTCCGTGGCTGGAAAATTGAAAAACCAGGTCAGAACTATCCGCAGCCACAGGGTGGAGCTACGCCTCTGCAACCTGCTTCAAATGTTCAAGGTTATCCAACATATGCCAACCAGCCTGTTGAACCATCTCAGCCAACCAAGGGGCCGTCATCTACTCCAGATGAAGTTGATGATCTGCCATTTTAATTAGAATCATCCCTTGGAATATAGTTTCTTTTCTACATAGAAACGATTGCTTTTCGGGGTATACGGCTTGCATTTTATTAATGAAATTGTAAGTCGTTTTTGATTTTTTTCTGACCCCATCTTGCGTATATTGTAAGAAGGGTTTAAAATTTTTGAAGTCTGTAAAAAGTGTTTTTTGCATTAACAGTAATTGCTCTTTTATTTACCATCTCAGGAGATTATTACATCTTCAGGAGGATTGGTCGTAAATATAGGACAATATGGGCTATTCAATCCATATTGTTTGTCCTTCCTCCTCTTGTAATGAATGTCTCAGGTCTTTTTATTGACAACAGATCCTCGTCCTGGATGTTGGTTTCGATGTGGATTCTATGGGTGTTTATAGCTCAGTTTCTTTTCAAGATCTTCATTGTAATTGCAATTTTTGTCAGGGAGAAGACTGGAAAATCATTTCTCCCTATTGCAATCCTACTGTCAATACTTATGACAGGAGCATATGTTTACGGAAATTTTGTTTCAAGGTGTCAGGTTAAGGTAAAACGGGTTGAAATATCATCTGCTGATTTACCAGAATCTTTTGATGGTTACAAAATTGTTCAGTTTTCAGATGTTCATTTAGGAACAATGTTTCTTGACAGAAATCTTCTTTCAAGGGTGGTTGATACAATCAACTATTTAAACCCTGATATTGTAATTCAAAGTGGGGACCTTGTTAATATACATGCCAATGAATTGACTGAAAATAGAATTAATGAACTTAAGAGAATTAAAACACCTGTCTGTTCGGTTCTAGGAAATCATGACCTTGGTTTTTATCTGAGGGATACAACTTACGAATCACCCAAGGTGTCAATCGATGCTTTGTGCAAGACAGAAACAGAAATCTTCAAATGGAGAATTCTTCGTAATGAGAATATTTCTATAAATAAAGGTTCTGATAGTATTTTCATATCCGGAGTTGTATACCCAAATGATATCAATCACCATAATTTCAATTCAACATATGGTGGGTCTGATATAAGGAAGGCTATGAACGGAATAAGCAGAGATGCCTTCTCGATATTAATAAGCCATACTCCTGTACTTATTGATTCATTGCCTGAAAAATCTGATGCAGTCGATCTGATGTTGTCCGGTCATGTCCATGCGATGCAGCTAAAGATTGGAAATTTTTGCCCGGCTTTCATGCTTTATAAGGAATCTTCTGGATATTATTTCAAAAATAATGTATCTTTATATGTAAATGATGGAATTGGCGTAGTCGGACATCCTTTCCGATTTGGCGCTCCTCCAGAAATAACCTTAATTACACTGAAAAAACTATGAGTACTATCATTTATCCATTTGCAAAACATCAGCGTTTCGATACTCCGTCATGGGTAAAAAATGCTGTACTTTATGAAGTTAATATTAGACAGTATACCCGGGAAGGAACAATAAATGCATTCCGTCCTCATCTTTCAAGACTTAAGTCTATGGGAGTTGATATTCTTTGGTTGATGCCTATCTACCCTATAGGCAAAGAAAGACGGAAGGGAACATTGGGAAGCTATTATTCCGTGGCGGATTACACTCAGGTCAATCCAGAGTTCGGTACAATGGAAGACCTATTGGCACTTGTGGATGAAGCACACTCAAATGGTATGTATGTGATACTTGACTGGGTCGCAAATCATACATCCAGGGATAACAGATGGACGAAGGAACATCCATCATGGTATGAGTGGGATTATGATAAAAATGAAATTCTGACACCATGGGACTGGACTGATACAGCTAAACTGAATTATTCAAGTAAGGAGATGAAGAAAGCCATGATTGATTCACTCCTTTTCTGGCTGAAAGAAGCCCATATCGACGGATTCAGATTTGATATGGCAATGCTCGTTCCGGATGATTTCTGGTATGAGGCCTTGAATGCCCTTCATCAAGTCAAGTCTGATATCTTCTTGCTGGCAGAATCTGAAGGTGAGAATTTTCACAGACTTGGTTTTACAGCAACATATGGTTGGAATATTCACCATATGATGGTTGATATGGCTCATGGTTCTAAAAATGCATGGGATCTTGTATCTAGAATAAAGGATGAGGCAATAGAGTATCCTGTAGATGCTGTTAGAATGAGGTTTACATCAAATCACGATGAAGACAGCCATCAAGGTTCTGCCTCAGAAAGATTCGGTAGCTCACTTTATGGAGCTTCAGTTCTATCTTTTGTATTGCCTGGAATACCTTTGATCTATAGTGGTGAGGAAACTGAAAACAAGAGGAGATTGAGCTTCTTTGACAAAGATGAAATAATATGGTATTACAAGCCAATGGAAACTCATTATAGAGAACTTTCATCATTAAGACATACATTAGGTGCCCTGCAGGATGGCGATTTATTCACAATTGATTCAACATCCTCATCTCCATTGCTATTGTCTCTTAAAAGAAAATCATCCGACTCTACAGTAATAGCTCTCTTTAATTTTTCAAGTCAGGATATTTGGACGAAATTCTATGATGATGACTTTTGTGGCGAATACAGTCAATTTGGCTCCAGTGAGGTAGCGCATCTTAACAGTGGATGTGATTTCTATCTTAGACCATGGGGGTATTTCCTTTATTACAAGAAAAACAAATAGCATAAATACTTGATGTCTGTGAAAAGATAAGTATTCTTTTTCATTCAGTTCATATCGTTATTGTATCAGTGTAAATATTTTTGACAATGGTATGGAATTTCGTCTTATATTTCTTTGTATTGTATATCGGAATAATAGTGTGCAGTTGACAGAATAATAATGAAGATTAAAAAAGATATTTTGATTGATGAATCCATGCTGGACAAGGAAAATGAAGAATTTAACCTTGCCGTTGAGTATGCATCTCATACTAATCTTTCTATCTATTTGACAGGAAAAGCTGGAAGTGGAAAAACGACATTTCTTAAGTACTTGAGACAGATCTCCAAAAAGGAACTGATTGTTTTGGCCCCAACCGGCGTGGCCGCAATTAATGCAGGGGGGCAGACAATTCATTCCTTTTTTCAGATTGCACCTTCCATTTATTATCCTGAAGACGAACGTCTTTCATATTACTCCAAAAATGGTGATCCCACTATTTTTGATAATTTCAAGTTTTCTTCAGAGAAGATCAGTATAATCCGTTCTCTGGAGATGCTGGTTATCGATGAAGTCTCGATGGTAAGGGCAGACCTTCTTGATGTAATAGATGCTATATTGAGGGCATATAGGAATTCTTCTTTGCCTTTTGGTGGAGTTCAGCTTCTTCTTATTGGTGATATGTTTCAACTTCCTCCCGTCGTCCCTGAAGATGAAAGGGAAATACTTTCCCAATTCTATGAAACAGAATTTTTCTTCAGCTCCAGGTCTTTAAATAGTACAAAACTCGTTTACATTGAACTTAAGAAGATTTATCGTCAGAATGATATTTCCTTTATAAATCTGTTGAATAGAATCCGTGTGAATCAGATGATTCCATCTGATTTTACACTTTTGCATTCAAAAGTTAATTATGACTATTCAAATGCCTCCTATGAGAACTATGTAATGCTTGCAACTACAAACGCAAAAGTAGCCAGTGTCAATGAAGAACGTCTTTCAGAACTTGATACCCCGTCCACAACATATGAGGCCACTATTACCGGTGATTTTCCTGAACGTGACATGCCTACGGATATCAATCTTGTTCTAAAGGCTGGTGCACAGGTAATGTTCATTAAAAATGATAAGGACAAACGTTTCTATAATGGGAAAATCGGCGTTATTAAAAAGCTTGACAAAAAAATCGTCAAGGTTGAGATTATTAATTCCTATAAGGAAAGAATAATTCTCGATGTGGAACGCGAAGTCTGGGAAAAGGTTAAATATTCATGGAACAAGAAGGAAAAGAAAATTGAATCTGAGGTCACAGGACAATTTGAGCAATTTCCACTTAAACTTGCCTGGGCAATAACAGTTCATAAGAGTCAGGGACTGACATTTGAAAATGTCATTGCAGACCTGAACAATTCTTTTTCTCCAGGACAGGTATATGTCGCACTAAGCAGGTGCGTCTCATTTGATGGACTTGTGCTTTCATCCGAAATTACACCAAGATCCATATTTACAGATTCAAGAGTGATGGATTTTGCAAAGAAGGAACTTCCTCTATCTGTCCTTTCTGAACGGCTCCAGACGGAAAGAGCTGACTATTATTATTCCCTTGCCATTAAGTCTTTTCATAATCTAGACTCAGATACATGTATTGAGTATCTAAACCATGCTGTAAAATATAGGGATGAGCTTGGAGGGGAAACATTTTCAAGATTTTCAAGAGTGTGGTTGAAAAGATTTATGACCCTGATTTCCAGAATGAATGAACTAGTAAAGGAGAATAGGGCACTTAAGAAGAAAATCCAGAAACTTGAATCAGATAAAAATTTGTTCGTTATTCCAAAATCCAAGGAATCTCACGTCAATTCAAACCATAAAGACCTTCAGCCTGAAGTCCATAGTGACAAAGACCAATCTTCTAGCTCTGCTACTCACTCCAAGCATAAAAGGAAACATAAGAAAAAAAACAAGGCATCCAAGAGGATACAATAATCGAAAATATTATTACTAAAGTTCAAAAATACATGGTTTGTCTGCGATATGGAATACTCAATAGAATTGCTGAAAAATCCATCAGTGCCTGATCTCAAATGCATACAATCTCTTCTGAAAGAGCTCTCTGGAACTGATAAGCACGTACCGGATAATATTGTTCTTAACACAGTCAAAGACAGTAATGTAATCGTCGCAAGGGATGACAAAAAGATAGTTGCAATGATTACGATTTCATTCTATGTGTCTTTTAATGGAGTAAAGGGATGGATAGAAGATTTTATCGTCAGTGAATCCTATCGTGGACGAGGTCTGTCAAAACTTCTGCTTGAAAAAGCTGTGTCCATTGCCAGGGAAAAACAAGCCAGTTCCATAAATCTGACTTCACGTCCTTCACGGATAGAAGCCCATTCCTTATACAAGTCAAGGGGCTTTAACATACGTGAAACAGATGTATTTATTCTATCTTTTTAATAGTCAAGTCTTTAAATAAAGAGAAGAATTCTTTGATTTTTTCTTCCTGCTCCTTGTCTCTGATTTTAACGATAATTGTAGATATATATTTCCCGTTTACTTCTTCCATATTATAGGATACAAATTGACGTTTTGAAAGAATCCCTTGTTCCAATATTCTTTGGAACATGTCTTTGATGCTACATTCAAAAACTATTGTTCTTTTGACATATGCAACATCATAGACTATTTTGTTGAATAGTTCAAAACCTGCAAGTACCAATATTGTTGCTATGATGCCAACTACATACATCCCACAACCTATTGCCATGCCGATTCCGGCTGTAGACCATAGTCCTGCGGCAGTCGTCAGACCTTTTACTGTCTGTCTCTCTATCATTATTGTTCCAGCACCGATAAAACCAATTCCAGATACAATCTGTGCAGCGATTCGGGCAGGGTCGTAGTGCATACCGCTTTCCAACAAACCATATTCAGAAATAATCATAAATAGTGCACTACCCATGGAAACCAGAAAATGTGTCCTTATTCCGGCTTCCTTTGCCCTGTATTCTCTTTCTATTCCAATTGCCAGGCCAAGAACTGCTGCGATTGTCATACGTAAGATAAGATATCCTATTCCCATGATATTATTGTACTTGATTTTGAGTCTACTTGAAAGTATATTTTGCTGTTTTTACAATTGGTCCAGCCTCCGTATTGTGGGGGCTCAATTTTGTATTCTTTTTTTAATAGCCACGTTTTAATGATAATCATGTTTTTTCAGAATCAAATATTGTGACTGGTCAATAGTTGACTATTAGAATGTATGATTACCATGCAATGGCTTGGTTTCTTAAACAAACTTAATTAATATTTGTCAAAATTAAAACCTATTCCATACTTTACAATACCATCTATTATTCGTAACTATTAAGCACTCCACATCTTAAACGCTTTCTGTATACAGTAAATGTACTTGAGAAGGTTATGCACGTCATATTGCACATGGTTGGATAGTTACTTTTATTCTCAGTCAAAAAAGAGTCAGGTTGATATTGAATATATTAGAAGGCTTCCCTGATACCAAAGACAAAGGCTGACTGGCCACACCTTCCAATACCATAATCTAACCTGATATTAATTCTTTTCTTGAACTCCCATCTCAAGCCAACTCCCAGGTCTGAAAGTGTATGCTTCCAATCAAAAGGTTCTGCGTCTGAGAACATATTGCCGGCACCGACCCATGCAACAGCACCCAATCTTTTCCAGATGCGTTGTCTTAGTTCAAGTGTTACATCAAGGATGTTGTCATCTTCATATCTTCCAGCATAGTAACTTCTAAGTAAAGAATTGCCATTACCTCTTGCTTTCATGGTCCAGGGTACGGTCCCGTAGGAGAACTCTGCATATGCCCTAAATGCAAGTACTGCGCCTTCCCATATTCTGTTATAATTTCTAAAGTCTCCTATTGTCTTGTAGAAAGGTTTGTTTCCTCCAAAATGCATGTAATTTCGCTGTTCCAGTTTTAAATAAACTCCTTGGTAGGCATTGTATGAAACATCCCTGGAGTCAATTGTAAACATTACTCCAAGATTTAGCGCACTGCTGCTTTTGTCCTCTCCGAATAGAAGGCTGTCTGATTTGAAATTGACACCTTTTATGTAGTCATATGAAACAGAAGGCCCGATGTATATATTCTTTGCAATCCTGAAGGTAGGTTGCAATACCGCGCTGAGAGTGTTTTTCGTATATTTAGTCTTGTTGTTGTTATCATCTCCACTTTCAAACCCTGTTCCCCAATATGAAGTAGGAAATGAATTGTATAGAACTTTATAATAGATCCTGACCAGGTCTTTTGCTGCATTGTGATTTCCCTCCAGCAAAAATGAATAGGAACCAGTTATTGTTACATTTCCCATGATACTTATGTCTGAGAGACGGGAAATGGTATCATTCCAGTTTGGTCTGTATAATCCGGTTGCCATTGCTCCAATTCCAAGGCTTGTCTCCTGGGTATAAAATGGTGCACCGGCAAAAGTTACACTGAACCTATGGTTTGGCTCTTCGGTGGATTTGTCATAATAATTTGCTATTTTCTGAATTCCCCTAGGTCTGTTCATTATGGAATCTATCATGAATTTCTGACGCTCTGTCAGAAGAGTGTCGGAATCATATGTCTGTCCGTACGCAATGAATGTTACTGCATGCACTACAAGTAACAGGCAGATTGTTTTTGTGGAATATTTTCTATCTATAATCATATTCACCAACTCTATCAGGTTCATAAGTGTTAATATTCAATCTGGACTCGTTACTGATTCCAAATATAGAATAACCTCTTTCTGGATATTTCTTTATTGCGTACCCCAGTCTAATTTCAAGGTTATTAATGATTATCCGTTCATTTTTTATTCTTATTCCTACGCCTGTGGCCAGACACATTTTGTTTTTCCAGAATAATCCGTCATCACCCAACCATCCGGCATCTGCCCACACAAAACCAGCAAACCTAAAGTGGAGTAGATACAAAGGTGAAAATATTACTGACTCCATATTT
Organism: Rikenellaceae bacterium UBA1749; assembly: GCA_002315675.1. Classification (GTDB taxonomy): domain Bacteria; phylum Bacteroidota; class Bacteroidia; order Bacteroidales; family Rikenellaceae; genus Mucinivorans. The sequence goes on from DCHP01000118.1 coordinate 17,453, forward strand.
ACAACAGTTCTGATATTTCCAAGTCTTTCAATAGGTGTTGTTATCCCTCTGATTCTCGCATTTGGGGATACAAAGGCAAGAGCCTCACGTTCTCCATAGAGACGATTGATACCTTGGGTATGACTGACGTTGATAAAATTACGTATGTAGTAACCTTTGCCTATTTCATGAAGAGGAGAAAAATATTTTCCGACTAGTTCGACAGATCCCATCTGCCATTTGTCCTGTTCCAGTGTGTGTTTTATGTAACCTTTTAGCGTGAAATCAAAGAATCCTACTTTTTCCTTGTAAAAGCCATATCGGGCTTGACATCCATAATAGAAATAATGCTTTGCCTGAGGGGAATAACCCCAGCCTGTTGTAAGTTCAAATTTGAAACCATATGGTATGTCTTCGATATTGCCATATCCATATATCATATTCCCCTGGAAAAAATTCTGTTTTGCTATACCTACCCTTATACCAGTAACTGAGTAATCGTAATAGTTCGGATTAAGGTATTCAGTTGTTTCAATAGCCTTGTTGTACCTTTTTGTCGCAGCGCCAATCTCTCCATAGAGGAACATTGATTCATCTCTCGGATTGATTTTGAAGGTTTTTCCATATGATGCACTTGCCTCAACATATGATGTGTAGAATGTTGAGTCCATGGTGAGTAACCCGTCCCCCTTTTCAGTGTATCCACCTCCAACATGCCAGAAATCATCTCCTGGATAAAGATATCTTCTATATAATGATCCGTTTAATCTTCTATTGTTTTCCCCGACACCAATTTCAGCGCGTCCATCGATGAAAGTCCCCAGAATATTTCTTGCAACATATTCAGCCCGTCCTCCAATTTTCTGACATTTAGCAGGATGCAGGTATGATATTGACAACTTATCTCCGGTTCCTAAAAAGTTCTCATCATAAAGCGATAGATATGGATAGTCTCCAAGCTCACCTGCAACAGCAATGGTCCATTTGTCCCTTGTAAATACTGATACAATTACACCTCCCTGGTCGGAATACTTCAATAAAATATAGGCTGATGATATAAAGGATAAATCTCTTAATACAAATTCATTTGTAGATAATTTCAATGGGTCGACTGTATCGCCGACCTTGAACATAAGATATTTTTCAATTACTCTTTTCCTGGTCTGGATATGAAGCAGGTCGACGGTTCTTTCAAGCCATGATCCTGTAGACATTGAATCTTCTTCAAAATAGATGTCCTTGTTGACAATTTCGATGGAGTCAATTATCAGTCCTTCAAAATCCTTAAAGTAATTTTCAGACAGGTGAATTTCTTCTTTTTTTTCTTCATCTATATCCTTGATGCTGGGATCTCCACTGATAAGAATGATATTTGCGAAATTTCTGACTATACTGCTTTTACTCCCTTTCAACTTTTTGTATACGTCGTCGATATTCTTTCCCTGAAATCTATTTGTGGAACTGGTGTCCTTCAAATAGTCATTCTCGGGCGATAGATATATCTTGTCCTCTACATTTTTTTCCTTGTTATTCTCTTTGTCGTTTTCTTTGATTTGAGAATATGTTATTGTAGGATAAAAGCATAGAAGAACAAATATCAGATATTTTGAAATCAACTTCATCAACTAAATGTCATCTGAGCAGAAATCAAATCCCAGTCTTTTTCCTGTGCGGATCTTTGAATGATCGATTTTAGTGTTTATCTGTTCCAGTGTTACAAGTTTTGAATAATCGTATGGTGGAACCAGAAGGTCAAATTCTGTAACAGAATAGCTGATAGCGTTTTCAAATATGGTTATTAGAATCTCTTCAGTAATAGGTTCATCACTGAAGTGGCCATGCGGCATTTTTGTCTGACGTTTACCTTCAACCATGTATTTTCCCTCTTTATTGATGAAAATCCTTGCAACAAGGTATCCCTGGTCTTCAGATCGGTTGTACTTCAAGGAATCAGCCAAAAAATTGTAAATGTTAATAATTCCGCAATATGCATTTGTCTTGTCAGAGATAATATAATCGCTTTTCCATACACTCTTTCCTCTGTCGAACGTAAATACGTTAGTATGCATGGAAAAGAAGAGAACATCGCTGGCTATTTGTACCTGGGCTTCAAATTTACCTCTGTCTTGATAGACAAAGCGTATACGGCGTTCACTTCCTTCAAGCATTTCATTTGCCTCGACTGAATATTCCTGTAAAGTGTCTTTCAGCTCAGAGAATACGGACAATGTTTTCTCGTATACAAGTTGATTCAATGAGGCTTTTTCTTTAAGTATTTCTACTATGTGTTCTCTATTTCCCATATTAATCTCTATTTACCATGTTATTTGTATTGGTAGTCTATATTTTTGAAACCTGATTAAGGAATATTTCATCTGTTTCAAAGTTGGTCCGAAGGATTCCTTAAATCGGTTGTATCTAATCTAATCTAATCTTGTCTTATCTTATGCTTTTGATTGCACTATGGATAACTTTCAATTTTTTCAGCAGTTCTTCTACCAGTTCAAGTCGCAACATGTTTGCACCATCACTCTTTGCTTCTTCTGGGCGTGGGTGTACTTCCATGAATAGCCCATCTGCACCGACGGCAATAGCTGCGCGTGAAATGGTTTCTATCATATCAGGTTCACCTCCAGTAACACCTTTATTCTGGTTTGGCTGTTGCAGACTATGGGTAACATCCATAATTACTGGATAACCCAAACGTCTCATTTTAGGTATAGACCGGAAATCAACGACCAGGTCTTGATATCCAAACATGGTGCCGCGATCTGTAAGAAGTATTTTTTCGTTTCCGAATGCCTTTACCTTTTCTGCTGCAAAACGCATTGATTCCGGTGAAAGGAACTGTCCTTTTTTTATGTTAATCCACTTCCCGGTTTCAGCTGCAGCTTCCAGAATATCTGTCTGTCTGCATAGGAATGCTGGTATCTGAATGATGTCTACATATTCAGCTGCCATTTCTGCTTCTGCTGCACTATGAATATCCGTTACAACAGGTACATTGTATTTTTTTGAAACCTCTTTCAGTATTTCCAGTCCTTCCTTATCTCCAATCCCGGTGAAGGATGATAGACTTGATCTATTGGCTTTTCTGTATGATGCCTTGAATACATATGGAATGGCTAATCTTCTGCATATGTTTGTCATCTGGGACGCTATTTCATCAACGACCTCCGGATCCTCGATAACGCATGGACCGGCCAGTAGAAAGAATGAATCCCTTGAATTAAGTATGTTGTTGATATCGTTCATATAAATCAATAATTTCTCTGTTGGTTATTTATTTTCTGCTGCATAACATTAACCATACAATAGTTTTGAAGAAAGTTTTTGCAGCTTGAGTATTTAATCTAATTATCGTTCCAAAGTCTATTCAGTCTCTCTTTCAGGCTGTTTTCAGTGGGATTGTCCTGAGGAATCCAGAATTCGTGCCCTTCAAGACCTTCAGGCATAAATTGTTGTCTGACAAAATGACCTTCATAGTCATGACTGTATTTGTAACCCTTGCCGTATCCCATCTCCTTCATTAAACTGGTTGGGGCGTTTCTGATGTTCAGTGGTACCGGCCGGTATTTGTCCTGACTTACGAAATTCAGAGCGTTGTTAATTGCCATATATGCGGAATTGCTTTTTGGGGAACTTGCCAGATAAATGGTCAATTCACTTAAAGTAATCCTGGCTTCAGGCATACCTATCGTATGTACTATATTAAAACATGCATTTGCTAGTAGAACTGCATTTGGGTTTGCAAGACCTATGTCTTCAGATGCCAGTATTGCAAGGCGTCTTGCAATGAATCTTGGTTCTTCTCCTGCCGCCAGCATTCTTGCAAGATAGTATATTGCGGCCTGGGGATCACTTCCTCTTACGCTTTTAATGAACGCCGATATGACATCGTAATGTTCTTCTCCATCCTTGTCATATCTGATGCAATTCTGTTGTAAAGCTTTTGTTACGTTTTCGTCGTTGATGATAATTGTATTCTCATTTGTCAATGAGAATAATGTCTCGATTATATTCAGAAGCTTTCTGCCATCTCCTGCCGAATATCTGAACAGGGCATTGGTGCTTTCAATCTCAAACTTCTTTAGTTTCATGAACCTGTCAGTCGAAATGGCCCTATTGGCTAGTTCCATCATATCATCTTCTGACAAAGGTTGAAGCTGATAAACATTTGCTCTTGATAATAGGGGACTGATCACTTCAAAAGAAGGATTCTCTGTTGTGGCACCAATAAGTACAATAGTTCCTTTCTCAACAGCAGCAAGTAAAGAATCCTGTTGTGACTTGTTGAAACGATGAATTTCATCAATGAATAGAATCGGTGCTCCAGAAAACGCCATAGAACACTGTTTCGCTTTCTCAATGACATCTCTAACATCCTTGACACCGCATGAAACAGCACTGAGTGAATAGACTTCTCTTGAAAAAGCTTTTGCTACAATATGCGCCAGTGTAGTTTTCCCTACACCAGGAGGACCCCATAGAATAAACGATGGCAACCTTTTCTGTTCAATGAATAGTTTGAATGTGGATACAACTCCCTTCTGACCTGCATACTCATCAAGAGTCTGTGGTCTCATCCTTTCTGCCAATGGCATATATCCATTTTCATCCATCATCCGCAAAAGTACTAATTTTTCAAATTCTATTTGTTATCACTACGTAAATTATTGTAACTATTCAGCAGCCTGGGAAAACACCTAAAATACCTAAAACGGACATCCCCCAAAGGGTGCTATTGTAGATATTAGATGCAACTGCTGAATAGTTGCAAATTATTGACCCATAACATTCTTAATTACTTTGTCAATCTGTAACTAAGCTTTTCTGTCCTTTCTGAATTGCTCTTGTCATATTTAAGGTAAGCTCCATAATTTATCCTGTAAATGTTTTTTTCTTTCGTGTCAATTGCCAGTGCGGAGCACTCAATGTTATTTACAGTGCCTGGTTCCCTGTAGACTTTATTGAGAATGTTTCCATATGCTCCAAGCGCAGCTTCACCCAGCATAAGAATGTCATATTTTTTACTGCCATCTGTTTTCTGACACCAATGCATGTTTTTACTATGGATATGCCCGAACAGGTGACAGACATAGTCTAGTTTGCCGGTATTTTTGAAATCTTCATTAATGACAATATCATTGATGCCCATTTCATCCTTGTATGTCTTTTCTAGTTTTGAGTGGTTTTGAATGGCATCAATGATGTCAGGAATCATAAATGGGTCCTGATAGAATTTGGCATCTGGTTTCGCCTTTTCCTCATTGAAGATCAAATTGTTGTCACCAAATGAGTAGTGCATAACAGTAATGACATGATGTTCTTTTCCGGCAGATTCTTTAAGTGTTTCAACAAACCAGTCTATTTGTTTCTGCGTAAAGGTACAAGTCATATATTTTCGCATACTGAGATCTTTATTGTCATAATCGAAAGGATCCAGCAAGATAATTCTGAATGTTCCCATATCATTTGATCTAATGTCAAGATATCCGTATCCTCTATGGTTTGTTGAGTCTCCCCAAACAAAACCTGATGAGTATTTTTCAGTCAATTTTACGGCTTTCTCTAAATAGATATCCTTTGCACTTCCTGTAATATCATGATTCCCAGGTGCAAATAAATATGGAATAGAATTGTAATTTGCACTTGCTATTGTATCATATGAAATACCAAGACATTTTATATTTTCATCCCTGGACTGTTCGGAACCTCCATTGCAGTCGTCCCCACTATTAATTATAACATCGGCTTTATTTTGTGCAACGCGAATGGCCTCCGACATTTGACTATGGTGGAAATGAATGTCTGAAATGTGAAAAATACAGAATCTCCTGTACCATCCTATCCCTTCTCCGTTTTCTTTGTTATTCCTGCCGACATGATATGCGTAGAATTCTGGATTGAACAATCTTTCGTTCTCCTGGGCGATTACATCGAATGGTCCCATACAAAGGCATGAACATATGGCTGCCAATGCTATTTTTCTATTTCGTCTCATAATTGTTTATTGATTTTTTCAGTCTTGTAATTATTTCTTCTCTTAGTTCAACGGGTTCAATTACTGTTATGTTATTCCCGTTTTTCATAATTTCCCTTATCAGATCTTCATCTATTGCAACTCGAAGAATGAATGTGGAATAGTTCTCATTTGAGTTGTCTTCAATTTCCACCTGTGACTGATGAAGTGGGAGAGATCTTATGTAATTTCTTGTATTTCCTTCCACTTTCAGTAGTATCAGTGATGTGGGTTTATCAGCGTGATATATTCCGATACTGTCTGCAAAATAGTCTTCGGGCGAAAAATTTCTTGGATAGACGAAACTATTGTCAGTTGGTTTCATATCAAATACCCTGTCAAGTGCATAGATCCTTATTTCGCCTGGGTGTCTGGGCGTGATCCCTACGACATACCATCTTTGTGCAAAAGCTTTTAGACAATATGGTGATAGAGTGGTAGTGTACTTTTCAGATACTTCGTATCGTTTGTATGTAAATACAATTTGTCTGTTATCCCTCATTGCCTGAAGAATCAGAGGAAGATATGACTGTCCGCTATGCATTCTGCCAAATAGAATCCTCTCCTTTAGACTCTTGTTCTCTCTCAATAGGTTGTCAATTGAAATGGAGTCCAGGATCCATGATTTGATATCCTCATTGTCACTTGTTGTTTCATAATTTATGAAGTATTCGTTGGTTGGCTTGTTGCATTTGATGTCAATTCCATACATTTCCCTAATCTCATTGCGGTGACGGTGGAATGTCCTCACTTGCATACTTTTCCCATATGGATTAAGATCGTCATTCTCAATCCATTTCTCATTGATTCTGGTAAAGGAAATCAAATGGTTCCTTCTAATAATGTCCACAAGCCATACTTGCTTTTTTATGTTACTTACCATAAGATTTTTCTATTTCTTCTCAAAATTATTCATTTTTTTTTGAGACTATGACATTTTTTAGTAATAGTCTGCGGATATTTTTGTCAAAAAATTAGATGATGCAACTTCATATACTGATATTATGGAACAGGTTAATATTCTGAATTCTTTTGAAAGAATTATCTCTCATGTAAAGCATGAATCTGGTTGCTATGAGATTATTGACGAGTCATTTGGAGATATAAGGGGGGATGTAATGAAACTTTGCTCATGCTTTGCCCTCTCTTCCAGACAGATTATTCTGCTGGCAATCATTATTGATATGTGTAGGTTTGGTACTATTAATCTTGATCAGTTGTCTGAATCCATGAAATGTAATTTTTTTACTTTTCTAAGACTTAAAAAGGATATTGATGCCCTAGTCTCAAAGGATCTTCTGGAGGGAACGAACAATCTAGCCATTTCAAAAGAACTGATGTATTCTCTTGAAAGTAATTCCCCTTGTGTTTTGCCGGTTGTTTCTGATTTGTCAACCAAAAATATTCTAGAAAAATTACTGGCGATGATGTCGTCTATTTCAAATAAACGTAAATCATCGTCGTCTCTTTTGAAACTAATGGACAGAATGATCATGGCAAATCCATCCACATCCATAGCAATGGCCTGTGACCGTTATTGCGTCATTTCCTATTCCTCACTTCCGGATGAATATGTGGAAGATGAGTCACTCTTTGCCTTTTCAAGAAATGAAACCTTTACTGATGCTGTTTCTCCGGATGAACGTATATTGTTTTATATACTATTATCTATTCCTGAAGATAAAATCAGCTGGAACGATCTTTCAGTGTTTTTTCTGCCATATGAATTGAAACAACTTCAGGAAAAATGCAAATCCGGTTCTTTAGAGTTACAGAAAAATGGTGCAATTGAATTTCCCGATGATTCAAAACATGTTAAAATCAATTTATCAGTGAAGCAACAGGCGCTTTCTGATATTATCATTGAAAACCGCCAGAAAGAAAAATATCCCAATATTATCTATGCCTCAGAGATTAAATCCAGGGATCTTTTTTATTCAGAAGAGACTACTAGGCAGATAATATCACTTTCAAGTCTTCTTTCAAAGGATAAATACTCCAATGTCCGCAATTGCTTGATTCAGCAAGGATTGAGGACTGGGTTCTCAGCACTTTTTTATGGTGGGCCTGGTACGGGTAAAACGGAAGGAGTTTACCAGATAGCGAAAAATACAAACCGTGATATAATTGCGGTCAATGTTTCTGAAATAAAGAATCAGTATGTCGGAGAGAGTGAAAAGAATGTCAAGGAAATATTTGAAAGCTACAGAACTTATGTCTTGGATTACGGAACATATCCTATATTGCTGTTCAATGAGGCTGATGCGCTATTAGGCACTCGTAGCACCGGAAGACTTGCTGCTGTTGACAAAATGGAAAACAGTATACAGAATATTATCCTTCAGGAAATGGAAAATATGGATGGAATTCTTATTGCTACTACAAATCTCGCTGCAAATCTTGATAAGGCCTTTGAACGAAGATTCCTTTATAAAATCCATTTTATCCAGCCCGATAAGTCGATACGATCAAAAATATGGAAATCCATGCTTCCTGAACTTTCTCAGGCTGAAGCTGATTCACTGGCTGCTGATTACAATCTATCTGGCGGACAAATAGAGAATATATGCAGAAAGAAGACCATCCAGTCTGTTATCTCAGATACAAGAATAACTATCAGTCTTATTAGAAAGTGGTGTGGCGAGGAATTTCTATTAAAATCCTCGAATATAGGTTTTGCCCTTAAATGATTCCTTTGTCTGTACTTCAGAACTTCTGCCTTTTGTCACTTCCCATATAGTCCTGATACTGTCAATTACCAACGAATGAATCAGTTGACCTCCTTCCGTAAATTTCAGTCCAGATAGGGTGGCGATGCAGGAATCAATTACCAATGAATGAATCCGCTGGCGTGGTATCGGCTATTTCATTAGTTTTTTTCTAATTGGAATCTCCTCTGCCGTTTTTGTTTAATATGATGTTTTTTTTGTTTATGTTTGCGTAATCAAACTTTGTGAAATGGGTATACGAAAGAAAATAATCGTCGGTTTCATTCTGATTGGAATGCTTCTTTTGATGTCTGGTATTCTTACATCGCTTGAACTGGCGAAACTAAACAGGGATACTGCAGAAAAAATCAAGAACAACGAGGAGACTCTAATACTTTCTAAACAGTTGCTGGATGCAGCACAACAGAATAATTCAGCATTATTAAGCTCAATAAATGAAGATTTTGACGTCTATGATTCTATTATCGCATCATCTTCCATGGACTTTGAAAAAACTTTGCTTACTCTAAAGCACCGGAATCAATCTCTTGGGTATATCCAAAGAATCGAGGCTGCTTATTCAAGGTATAATAATGTTTTAACGTCCAAGTCCCAGAAGCCAACATTCGACTGGTTTGTCAATGTATACAGTGATGCATATTCCAGATTATCGTCATGCATTAAGGACTACATGATGTATGAGCAGGATGAATTCCTGAAATATACATCTGTTCTTGAAAATAATATGTACAGGGCATTGATGATTGGTCTGATTGCCTTTTCTGCTTCTATAATACTGTTGCTTACATTCTATTTTCTGATTAATCTGTTTTTCTTGTCTCCTGTCCTTAAAATGGAAAAGGCACTTAGAGAATTCCTTAAGGCTAATATTCCTTATTCCGTCAAAATTGAATCAGATGATGAAATCAACGTTTTGTCCTCTGAAATAGAGGAACTCTCTTCCAGATGTAAAAGTGATATTGATTAATGAAAGCCTCTGTAATATATAGATATATAGGCCTGATACTGCTACTGGATGCACTGTTTATGCTGCTGTCTTCTCTTGTGTCAGTTGTCTATGATATGGACTCTTCATTCAATCCATTGTTCATAAGTTTTATTATTACAGCAATAGTTGGAGTATTTCCGCTTGTATATGTTCCAAAAATTACATTCCTGTCAGTAAAGGAGGGGTATCTGGTTGTAGTTCTTGCGTGGATTGTATGCTGTTTCTTTGGTATGTTGCCATATGTGATATGGGGTGGGGAGTTCGGCTTTGCAGAAGCTTTATTTGAAAGTACATCAGGATTTACAACCAATGGGGCCTCTATCTTGGATAATGTTGAAGCTCTTCCCAAAGGTTTGTTGTTCTGGAGGTCTTCTACCCATTGGATTGGTGGTGTTGGAGTAGTCTTGTTCGCTCTTGTTGTCTTGCCATCGATGGGAAATACAAAAGTAACTTTGACTTCAGTTGAGATTTCGTCAATAGCAAAAGATAATTTCAGGTTTACATCAAAAAACCTTTTCAGAATAATAATCCTGACTTATTTGCTCCTGACAATCATTCCAGTTATTTTCCTGTATCTTGCGGGTATGGATTTTTTTGATGCGGTGAATCATGCTTTTTCAATAGCATCGACTGGGGGATTCTCTACAAAAAATACATCAATCATGTGGTGGAATAGCCCTTTGATTGAAGCTGTTACCTCTATTTTTTTAATCTTGTCAGGTACACACATAGGTCTATTGTATATGGCTTTTACAGGAAGAAAGAATATCTTTAAGAATGATGTATGGAGGTTTTATTTGATCTCAATGTTTGTAGGAGGCTTAATCGTATCATGGAATCTTTATTCATCTCATCTCTATACTACTATTTATGAGTCATGCAGATATGGTTTTTTTCAGGTCATTGCTTATATGACATCTGCCGGATTTGCAAGTGCGGATAATGCATTCTGGCCTTCTACTTCAATACTTGTTATCTTGGTTTTGTCATTTGGGTGTTCAATGGCGGGTTCAACAAGTGGCGGTCTTAAAATTGACAGGATATTCATACTTCTAAAAACCATCAGACACCGTATTATTCTGATGCGACATCCAAATGCAGTTCTGCGGCTGAAACTCGGAGGGAAAAGTCAGGAAAGTGCAGCTGTGAATGCCGCTTTGATAATGATCGGCTTTTATCTGCTAGCTGTAGTCTTTTCGACATTCGTCATTTCATTATACAACTACGACCTTTTGACATCTTTCTCTATTTCTGTTTCAACACTTGGTAATATCGGACCTGGTTTTGGTTTGGCAAGCAATCTTAATTCGTTGAGTTTCTTCCCCGATTCATTGAAATTATGGCTATCATTTATAATGCTATTTGGACGACTAGAACTTTTTGGACTAATAAATGTTTTCTTTATTTCCACTTGGAAGTAAATCTATAATTAGTTATTTTTGTTAAAATAGAATACAATGAAAAGAAATATAATTATCACCTTTTTTGCTTTACTATCATCGGTCTCTTTCTCGCAGACTGAACAGCAGGTTGCCGTTTCTCTACGTAATGAGTATTCAGCATTATCACAACAGGTTGATTCCTTGAAAAAAGAACTGAACACCTGTCGTGGCAACTATGATTCTGATCCCAAAAAATATGGTGAATTAATAGTCTCATTGGAGTCCCAGCTGTTTGAAGCGAATAAGAAACAGGCGGATCTTGCGAAAAAGGTCTCTTCACTGCCTGGTGGTATCTCAGGAGTTCAGCAACAAAAAACAGAATATAGTAGTGATGCTGCCTATTCTGGCGCGGATTTGATAGATTCTCCTTTCTTTAAAGCAAATATTTCCAGTAAGGATCTTGCTATTCTGAAAAACTCATCATCAGTATATACATTGCTTGCTCAGTCAAAGAAGTCAATACTTATGATGTACGATTCATTGAAAATGATGAAGGACAAGTTTGATAAAACTGATTCTCAGCAGGAAGTGGATGAAACAATCATTGCGGCAGAAAAACTTAAACAATCGATACAGCAGGCAGATAATGCTATTAATGACAGTTGGTTGCAATTCTATAACTGTAAGGTCGATAACTATCTTGTAATGCTTGATAAACTCGGCAATGTTTCAAGGTCTCAATTGGAATCACTGGATTTGCTGGCACGTCAGGCTCAGTCCTCTGTTGATCCGGATGAAACAATGGCTCCGTCAATTGCAGATCTCAAGGCTCAGAACCAGTTGATTCTGGCGTATGAAGAAATTCTTGCACAAAAACTTGGATATACCAATGCGCTTGATAAAATTCACGCTAAGATGAAGGAGGCTGATTCCATTGAGTCTACACTTTTGCCAAATATAAATTTCCCATACAGGAGTACATGTGTCTATGGTAATATATCGTTGGGTAATTCATACTCGTACTCAACGCCTGAAGAGATTCCGGAAGTCAAGATTCCGTCAAAAGGAGTTTACTATTCTGTACAACTTTACATGTCTCAGACTCCTGTTAAACAATTAAGTACATTTAAAGGTGCAGCACCTCTCATGATTCTAAAATCAGGTGGTTACAACAAATACCTTGCAGGTGGTTTCAGGACTTATTCAGATGCGAGTAAGAATCTGTCTGCTATGTTGCGTGCTGGATTCAAGGCTCCAAGAATTGTTGCTTGGTTGAATGGATCTGTAACCTCAACTGATAAAGCCAAGGCTGCCGAGTCTTCTTCAGAGGGTGGTTTTGTAGTGGAGGTAAAATCTTCTAAATCGTCAACATCCTCTTTGATAAAGGAAGTTATTAGCATTCATGCTGAAGGCAAGAACTGGACAAATACCCAGGAAGGTGGAAATTCTATTTTCAGAATTATGACTTTTGGCAGCAAGGAAGAAGCTGGCGTAATAGCTCAGATTATAAGGACAAAGGACTCCTCATTGGAGGTTAATGTGGTTGAAGATTAGCCATCCATATGATTCTAAATGTACTCTTATTTTTTTAACATATAATCACCATGGGTTGGATTGCATTATTGATTTTAATCGGAACTCTTCTGTTCTTCGCAGAACTTGTTCTTCTTCCAGGAATTACAATAGCAGGTATTGGTGCTTTTTGTTCTTATGTTGCGGCTGCTGTTCTTGCTTTTATCCTCTTTGATGGCATTGTCGCTGGCTTTGTGACTATAGGAGTTATACTTCTTATAATTCTGATTATGATGATTTTCTTCCTTCGCCCTAAAACATGGAATAAGGTGGCACTACATGCTGAAATTAAAGATTCCTTTGAAACCAAGGCAGAGGAAACAATTTCTATTGGCGCTGAAGGAGAAACTTTGACAAGGCTAGCACCAATGGGAAAGGTTGTAATCAATGGAAAGACTTTTGAGGCAAAGAGTCTTGATTCTTTTATAGATCAGAAACGACAAGTCGTTGTTACTGATTTTGATAATTCATCCTTGATTGTTAAATTGAAGTAGAATCGATTTAATTAGATCAATACATATTGTTGAAAAAACTTTTCATTAATAATCTAACATACTGATATACTATGGAAATTACAACTTTGACTTTCATAATTGCAGGAGTGTCCATTATTTTCTTATGGATATTTCTCTATTTCTTCCCAGTCGGACTATGGTTTTCAGCCCTTGTCTCAGGTGTCAGGGTCTCGTTGATTCAACTGATTCTTATGCGTTGGCGAAAGGTTCCGCCTGCAGTGATTATCCGTGCGATGATCGAAGGAACAAAAGCCGGTTTGAAACTGAACTCCAATGAGATGGAAGCTCACTATTTGGCCGGTGGACATGTTGCAAATGTTGTACATGCTCTTGTTTCAGCCCAGAAAGCAAATATTAATCTTGATTTCAAGATGGCAACTGCCATTGACCTCGCAGGACGTGATGTTTTTGAAGCTGTTCAAATGTCTGTCAATCCAAAAGTTATTACAACACCACCAGTTACTGCTGTAGCAAAAGATGGTATCCAGCTTATCGCAACTGCAAGGGTGACGGTTCGTGCTTCAATCAAGCAACTTGTAGGTGGCGCTGGTGAAGAAACTGTACTTGCCAGAGTTGGTGAGGGGATTGTTTCATCTATTGGTTCCAGCGAAAGCCATAAGGAAGTTCTGGAAAATCCTGATTCAATTTCAAGACTGGTTTTGAGTAAAGGACTTGATGCAGGTACTGCATTTGAAATCCTATCAATTGATATTGCTGATATTGATGTAGGTAAAAACATCGGGGCCGTTCTTCAGATGGACCAGGCAAATGCTGACAAGAATGTTGCTCAGGCTAAGGCGGAAGAACGTAGGGCAATGGCTGTGGCGGAGGAACAGGTGATGATAGCTCGCGCTCAGGAAGCCCGTGCAAGAGTGATAGAGGCAGAAGCTCAGATTCCTCTGGCAATTGCAGAAGCTTTCCGCTCCGGAAACCTTGGAATCATGGATTATTACAAGTTCCAGAATATACAGGCTGATACCAAAATGCGTGAGTCGATATCTAAGCCGGAAGCAAAGACCAAGGCTATTGTAGATACTCACAAGAAATAATCCACATAATTTTAACAAATCTATCTAAATAACCGATTTACTGTTATTTTTTAGCGAATAATCCCGGGACTTCAAAAAATATATGTCCCGGGATTCATTTTTAAGAAAATACATCCATTAATAACAACTCTTACAACTTTCTCAATCAGATTCATCATATACTAAGGTCAAAATAATGAATAGACACTAATTTCTTGTTGACTCCTATAATCGTAATATTTATTTGTAAGAATTATTCAAAATATTTTGCAGAATAAATTATTAAAAGTTATCTTTGTGACGCTTTAGAGAATCAGTTAATCATTCCGGAGAGGTGGGTGAGTGGCTGAAACCAGCAGTTTGCTAAACTGCCGTACGGGTAACTGTACCAGGAGTTCGAATCTCCTTCTCTCCGCAACTAATCATCGTAAGTCGCTGAAATTTCGGCGACTTTTTTTATGCAATTATTTTTATATCTCATTTTATATCCCATTTTTCTCTTCAAATGGAATCAACACATCCCAGATTTGTGATTAGATAATCAATTTGGAAAATTATATAGTTTATGATTGGATATTGTTACTAATTGAAGGATTATTCGTAATTTTGTCACGAAAATAATATATAGTTGTGACACAATAAGTAGTGATATGGATAGTATT
>DCHP01000118.1:32399-32640 GCA_002315675.1 Rikenellaceae bacterium UBA1749
CAGATCTTGGTTCGGCAGAGGTTGTCCGTCAGACGCTTAATAGGCTGACGAAGTCAGGGGTAATTCTTCGTCCGGGGAGAGGCGTGTATTGCTACCCAAAAGAGTACGGTAAAGAAATGAAAATACTTGGCCTCTCGGAGAAGTTTATTGAGCCAACAGTAGACGATATTGCTTGGGCTATTGCCGACCGCGACCACAGTCGTATTGCTCCCAACGTTGCTTACGCCCAGTATCAGTTGGG
>DCHP01000070.1 GCA_002315675.1 Rikenellaceae bacterium UBA1749
CGTATGTTTATAGGACAGTGATGCAACATCCGGAAACATTCTGCAAAGCGGAAGGAAGGATATTTTTGATGATATAATGTACTGTCAAAACTTGTCATATTGCCATGCTAACTTTGCACTATTGATGTAATAGAGAAATGAAGAAATACATTTTCATAGATTTTGATGGGGTGCTTAATACAGAGAGGCATCATCGTTTTCTTGTCAGCGCAGGAAAGAAGACATCAGATGAATTTGGCCCTTGCTTCGATCCGGAGGCAGTGGCCAATTTGGAAAAGATTGTTGATGAAACGGGAGCGGTCATTGTTATCTGCTCTTCTTGGAAATTGGAAGGCGTTGACAGAATGATGGCACTGTGGAAGACCAGGAAGATGCCCGGCATATTGGCAGGTTGTACACCTGACTACATTCCAGGGATGGATATTCTCAATCTTGACCTTGACAACCCGGATGCATTTGAGCAGTTGGCGGGGAAAGGTAATGAGGTAAAACAGTGGCTGTCCGAGAATGCTCCCAAGAATCCAGAGCAATACCAGTATGTCATCCTTGACGATGTCCCCGATTTCTTGCCTGAGCAAATGGATTGTTTTATCCAAATTGACCCCAGGGTTGGAATAACGATGGAGAATGCAGAAAAAGCAATTGAAATAGTAAATTAGTAACCAAGATGGAAACAAACAATAAAAAAGAATCATTCAGGGGTAACCTTATATCTACGGAATTTTGCAAAAGGTTTAAAGACAGCAAATTCTTCAAAGATCTCTATAGCAAACATCTCAATGAACTGATTATCGGCGTTAGAGATGGCTATATCAATTTATATTACAATTGCGACAGTATCGCAAAAATATCTGCCACCTCAGAGACTTTGAAAGCAGAAATAAATGAGTATTATGCAGGACAAAAATCCTTATCAGAAGATGAATTGCTTGAGGCATACGAACAGATAAAAATTCAGAGTGATAATCATGCAAGTAAGGTGCGAGGAAAAGTCATCGACAAATCAGAAAAACAAGCTCAAGAACGTCTGTTTATTGACAACAACAATAATTCCAACTCAAATTGGTATTGCATTGACGTGGAGTACACCAAATCTTTGGCTCAGAAAGACACCCCAGAACCTTGGAGATTTGATATTATTGCCATAACAAAAGAGGCGCCCTTCCGTGTGGCTTTGATTGAGCTGAAATATGGATCAGGTGCTATAGGTGGTAATTGTGGTATCAGGAAGCATATTAAAGACTATGTCTCTTTTCATTCTGCAAATTCATTCAATATCCTCAAGCCTGAGATTGTATCAATTATCCAAGGCCTAAAAAATCTTGGAGTTGCAGTTCCAAAATCATTAGGAAATATCAGTGTCGAAGATTTGGCACCTGTTCCTGAATACTATTTTATTACGTTGAATAATAATCCAAAGACTCCAAAAGCTTCAACACCACAAATGACAATGGGTGGGTATCTTTTAGGTAAAGATAAATGGAATAGTCGCAAGGCTTCTTCTGAACTAAATAAAGAAGGAGACATATATGAATTAAGTAAAAAAGCTCCTGGTTTTAAGCCTGTTTTTTTGTTTTCGCCAGCACGATTACCTGAAATTGGAATTACAGACATCCTTGATTTTCGATTTTACACTGAAGGAGAGTATTAATGAAAATAATCATTCATAGAGGCATCAACCAGATTGGCGGCTGTATCACCGAAATACAGTCCGGAGATGATCGTATATTGATTGATCTGGGGAGCAATCTGCCAGGCACTGAGGGTGAGGATTTCACGAAGGAGCAGATAAAGTCAATGACTCGGGGCGTAAATGCAATTCTGTTTACACATTACCACGGAGATCATATCGGCCATTTTGCTGACGCTGCTGATGTGCCACAGTATATCGGAGAAGGCGCACTTGCCGTAATGCAGGTCAAATACAAGACTCTCAAATCACCGGATATCAAACAGTTAGGTTCGATGAAAACCTATTCGGCCAGACAGAAAATGCAGTTCGGATGCCTGAAAGTTACACCTTTCTTCTGCTCGCATTCGGCCTTTGATTCCTATATGTTTTTAATCGAAGACGGCCAGAACAAAGTCCTTCATACCGGGGATTTCCGCACACACGGATACCTTGGCAAAGGACTTGACAAATTAATCCCTGCATTCGTGGGTCAGGTTGACGCTCTCATTACGGAAGGCACTATGTTATGCAGGGCAAACGAAAATGTTCCAACGGAGGCGGAACTTCAGTATAAGGCAATTGAATTGCTATCACGAAAGGATAAGTGTCACCACTTCTTTGCTTTGTGCTCATCAACCGATATCGACAGACTCGCCACTTTTCATAAGGCCTGCAAAAAGACCGGTGCATGGCTTGTTGTTGATTCTTATCAAAAGGAAGTTCTGGACGAGTTCACCAAGTACGCAGGAGCATATAGCGACCTCTTTGTTTTTGATAGATTTAAGGTTATTGGTACGGAAGATTTTCTGGAAGAAATATTGAGGGATGGGTTTATTATGCCTATTCGTTCTAAACAAATTCGCATGATGCGAAAGTGGCGATATTATGCTACGGATGCTGAACTTATCTACTCAATGTGGAAAGGTTATTTGACTGGCACAGACAAGCAAGTAAATCCAGATATGCAGAAGATTGTGTCAGTTTTCAAGGAGGAACAGGTTCATTACCTACATACTAGCGGGCACGCAACCGTAGGGGCTATCCGGGACTTGATAGAAATGACAAAACCCAGGAAGAAGATAATCATTATCCATAAGGATAGGAACAGTGACATCGGGTTGCTCAACCTCTCTGAAGAAGATTTGAGCAAGGTTGTGTCTGGTTTTAAGGAAGGAGAAAACAACTGCATTGAAATCTAACGTCAAATGAAATCATACACCTTCTCCAACATCACAGTACGCCCGTTTTCAACTGTTGCAGACCTGAATAATCCCTGGATATTCGGGGGTGTTCAAGTCATTATTAACGTCAGCGGTCACGATTACCCGGAAGATGTCAAGAAGGTGCTCTCTGATAAAGGCATTGAGTCGTACTGGTTCCCGCTTGTCGAGGAAGGCCCGGATATGGGAATTGACAACATCATCAAAGCCATACACGTCCTTCAGTTGTGTGACGAAGAGAAAAAGAAAGTTATCCTGCATTGTACCTGCGGCAACAATAGAAGCAGGACAGTTGC
>DCHP01000035.1:0-2144 GCA_002315675.1 Rikenellaceae bacterium UBA1749
ATTTCAAAGTGTCAAAGATGAGAAATTGACAAACTGTAATCGAACAAAAATAAAATAAAATAAAATAAAATAAAATAAAATGAAAAAGTACTTTTTTACACTTATCACTATCCTGACATTAGGTTCCTGTTACAACAATGCAGATATTCAGTTTATGGACAGGATTCCGACAGAAGGACACAACAGGAATTATGTCAGTACGGTTGCCCCAATGCAGCCTCAATCTCTAATTTCACTACCATCTGGAACAATCAAGCCTGCTGGTTGGCTTAGGACAATGCTTGAACTTCAGAAAAATGGCCTGAATGGGCATCTTGCAGAAGTAAGTCCATGGCTCGAAAAAGAAGGTAACGCCTGGTTGAATCCAGATAATAGAAACAATGGATGGGAAGAACTACCTTATTGGTTGAAAGGATATTCGGAATTGGCCTTCGTACTTGAGGATAAGGCAATGCTTGATGAATCAAAAATATGGATTGAAGCGATTTTGAATAGCCAGAATGAAAAGGGCAATTTCGGTCCTATTTCGGTTTATACAGATTCAAATCCAAAACTTGATTTATGGCCAAATATGATTGCATTATGGATACTTCAGCACTATTACGAATATTCATCAGATGAGAGAGTGATTAACTTTATGACAAAATATTTCAACTTCCAGTTGTCTATTTCGGATGATAACATGTTTAAAGATTATGTATCAAATTCTCGTGCAGGCGATAATCTATGGTCTGTTATCTGGCTTTACAGCAGAACGAAGAATCCTGATCTTCTGACGCTAGCGCATAAGATTCACAAAAATACAGCTGATTGGGCAAATCCTCATCTTCTTCCAAATTGGCATAATGTAAATATAGCACAAGGGTTCCGGGAACCTGCAACATATTTCATGGTTACGAAAGATTCTTCAATGCTTCGGGCAAGTTATCATGCTCAACACTTTATTCGTCAGATATGCGGCCAGGTCCCAGGCGGAATGTTCGGTGCTGATGAAAACGCAAAATTGGGTAAGATTGATCCAAATCATTCAATTGAAGTATGCGGTATGGCAGAACAGGCATGTTCTGATGAGATGATGCTGACATATTGTTCAGATCCTTACTGGGCGGAAAATATTGAAGATGTAATGTTCAATACTTTTCCATGTTCATTCTCTGAAGATCTTAAATGTCTAAGATATTTTACAGCACCGAATATGGTTTTATCTGACACGTCAGATCATACTCCTGCAATAGATTATCACGGGGCATTTTTCTCAATCAACCCTGTTTTCTGTCGTTGTTGCCATCATAATCATGGTTTTGCATGGCCGTATTACAATAATCACCTCCTGTACGCAACTCCGGACGATGGCATTGCATCTGTTATTTTCAATAGCTGCACAGCAAATGTGCTTGTTGCAGATTCAAAGAATGTAGGAATAAAAATCACTACAGACTATCCATTTGAAGAAACAATAACATACGAATTTTCAATGGAGGACGATAACGTTGTATTCCCGTTCTATATTAGAATTCCTAGTTGGACCAAGAATGCAACAGTTGAAATCAATGGCAGCAGTATCTGTGCTGAACCAGGTAAATATATGAAGATTAACAGGACATGGAAAACTGGTGACAAAATTGTTGCAAACTTTCCTATGAGTATATCATACCGCCAGTGGCAAGCAAACAAAAATAGTGTAAGTATTGATTATGGTCCTCTTACGCTTTCTCTAAAAATAAAGGAAAATGTTGAAAAACTTCATATTTCAGAGACATCGATTGCAAGTTTTCCTAGGGTAAAGACAATGGATGAAGAGAAATGGCCTGTTTACAATATTACGGCAGGTTCTCCATGGAACTATTCAATAAACCCAGAAACAGTATCTCTGATTTCAAAGAAAAAATTAAAGCAAGGAGTAAATCCGTTCACGCAGGAAAATATCCCTCTACTTTTCTCGGCAAAAGGCCGAATTATTCCAAGTTGGACAATTGATGACTATAAACTATGCGGAGCTCTACCATATGACCAGGATCCGAGAAGTGAAAGAGTTGACGATATAGAGCTGATACCTATGGGTGCTGCAAGGCTTAGAATCTCTTCTTTCCCTCAATGTAAGTAATTCATACTAAATGTCTTATGAGTCCACTTTAAAAAGTCCA
>DCHP01000035.1:2196-12801 GCA_002315675.1 Rikenellaceae bacterium UBA1749
AGCGGATATAAAAACTTTAAACGATACTTATTAAAGTGGGCTCGTCTTATAAAAAAAGTTATATTCTCACTATTCACCAAAATATGGCAAAAGGCGATTAATTCAAAGCATATTGCATAAATAACCTGAATTACCGAAATACTTGATTCAAACAGGAATTCTAAGACAAGTATATCAAAAATCAAGACTATTTCAAGTAATTTTACTATTATTGCTTTAGAAAAGGCTAGAAAATTCATGTGCAGAGGCTGAAAACCTCTGGATATTAACAGACATAATAAAAAAATAATATTATGGGAATAATCAAGGAAGTAAGGGGATTCAAACCCAAAATAGGAGATAATTGCTTTATTGCAGATACAGCTGCGATAATAGGAGATACTACAATCGGCGACAATTGTTCAATCTGGTACAGTACTGTTATTCGAGGTGACGTAAATACAATAACAATCGGTAATAATGTCAACATCCAGGACGGAGCAGTCATCCATACTTTATATCAGAGAAGTACAACTACAATAGGAGACAATGTATCTATTGGACATAACGCAGTTGTTCATGGAGCAACGATAGAGAACAACTGCCTTATCGGGATGAATGCAACAGTATTGGATGGAGCGGTTATTCATAGTGGTACTATTATTGCAGCCGGAGCTCTTGTACTGTCAAAGCAGATATGTGAACCTAACTCCATATATGGAGGAGTACCTGCAGTAAAAATAAAAGAGGTTTCACCTGAACAGAACAAAGATATTGTAGAAAGAATATCAAAGGATTATATCATGTACGCATCATGGTACAAGGAGTAATCTATTTGTTGGTAAAAACAATGATTAGAAGAGCGAACTGACAGAAAGTCACAGTCCAGATATTCAACAAATGACATTATGTCCTGGTCTATCCAATTTTAGACCAGGGCATTTATTTTGCATTATTATCATGCGTAATCAAGAAATTAAACAACTATGGATAACGAAAAATACACAATCAAAGCACAGGAAGTACTACAGGACGCAGTACGACTTGCATCTCAGAACCAGAATCAGGCGATTGAAACCGGGCATATACTTTCCTCACTATTAAAGAATGGAGAACATATTGCCAAGTTCCTTATAGACAAATTATCCATTAATGAAAACTACCTTAAGAATTCATTAAGCGATTTAATATCAAAATACCCGAAAGTCACAGGCGGTGAAGCATATCTTTCATCAAATGCAAACAGAGCCTTGCAGAAAGCAGACGAATATGTTCAGAAGATGGGCGATCAGTTCTGTTCAATCGAACATATCCTATTAGGATTGATAAACGGGAACGAAGATATTGGGAAATTGTTAAGCAGTTCCGGATTTTCGACGAAGGGCTGTATGACTGCAATAGAAGAATTACGGAAAGGCAGTAAGGTGAACTCACAAAATGCAGAAGACAATTATGAAGCATTGTCCAGATACGCAATCAACCTTAACAACAGGGCACGTGAAGGTAAACTGGACCCAGTAATCGGACGTGATGATGAAATAAGAAGGGTTCTTCAGATTCTTTCAAGAAGGACAAAGAATAACCCAATATTGATTGGTGAGCCTGGAGTTGGTAAAACTGCTATCGCTGAAGGACTGGCTCAGAGAATCGTCAACGGAGATGTTCCAAGCAATCTAACCAGCAAAAACATATATTCACTTGATATGGGAGCTCTCATAGCAGGAGCAAAATACCAGGGTGAATTCGAAGAAAGGCTTAAAGCTGTAATAAATGAAGTGATAAAATCAAATGGAGATATCATACTGTTTATAGATGAAATTCACACTCTGGTTGGTGCAGGACAATCAAATGGTGCAATGGATGCTGCTAACATCCTGAAGCCGGCTCTTGCAAGAGGCGATCTAAGAGCTATTGGCGCAACCACCCTTAACGAATACCAGAAGTATTTTGAAAAGGACAAGGCCCTTGAACGAAGGTTTCAGAAAGTAATGATTGACGAGCCTGATATCAATAGCGCCATAAGCATTATGAGGGGGCTTAAAGAAAAATATGAAAGTCATCATAAAGTAAGAATAACCGATGATGCTATCATTGCATCTGTTCAGTTATCCCATAGATATATTTCTGACAGGTTCCTGCCAGACAAAGCCATAGACCTGGTTGATGAAGCAGCGGCAAAACTAAGGATGGAATTCAATTCCGTACCTGAGGACATTGATGAACTTGAGAGAAAAATACAGCAACTGGAAATTGAAAGAGCTGCCATCAAGCGTGAAGGCGACAACGAAAAATTGGAAAACATCGCAAGTGAATTATCAGAACTTCGTGAAGAGCACGATAAGCTGAAAGCGAAATGGCAAAGCGAAAGGCAGATAATGGATAAGATCCAGGCCAACAAGGATGCCATTGAAAAGTACAAATTTGAAGCAGGTGTTGCCGAACGTGAAGGCGATTATGCAAAAGTCGCAGAAATCAGATACGGAAGAATCAAAGAGGCAGAGAACAACATTAATTCTCTAAAAGAGAAGCTGAATAGTACAAATGAGGAACGAATCTTGAAAGAAGAGGTTACCGCAGACGATATTGCCGCAGTTGTTTCAAAATGGACCGGAATACCTGTAGCAAAAATGCTTCAGAGCGAGAGATCAAAACTTCTTAACCTGGAAAGTGAACTTCACAAAAGGGTAATAGGACAGGATACAGCGATATCAGCACTGGCAGATGCCATTAGACGAAACAGAGCAGGACTGCAGGACGCCAAAAGACCTATCGGCTCATTCATTTTCCTGGGTTCAACAGGTGTTGGCAAGACAGAACTGGCAAAAGCTCTTGCAGAATTCCTGTTTGACGACGAAAGTCTGATGACAAGAATCGACATGTCCGAATATCAGGAGAGACATTCAGTATCAAGACTAATTGGAGCCCCTCCAGGATACGTCGGATACGATGAAGGTGGACAATTGACTGAAGCTGTAAGAAGAAAACCATATTCAGTGATTCTTCTTGACGAAATTGAAAAAGCACATCCTGATGTATTCAACATTCTGCTTCAGGTTCTTGATGATGGAAGATTGACAGACAATAAAGGAAGGACTGTCGACTTCAAGAGTACAATCATCATCATGACTAGCAACATAGGAGCCAGTCTAATACAGGAAAGGTTCGAAAATCTTTCGGACAACAATCGTGATGAAATTATCGAAGAGACAAACAAGGAGCTGTTTGCTGAACTGAAGAAGGTCATGCGTCCCGAATTCTTGAATAGAATAGATGAAGTTGTAATGTTTACACCTATTAGCAGGAAAGACCTTGAGGAAATTGTCAGATTACAGGTCAAAGGTATCAACAATATGCTTGAGGATAATGATGTTACATTGAATCTGACAGATAAAGCAATCGGACACATTGCTATGCTGGGATACGATCCTCAGTTTGGAGCAAGGCCTGTAAAAAGAATCATCCAGAGAGATCTGCTAAACCAGCTTTCTAAAGAGATTCTTGCCGAGAATATCCACAAAGGCTCAAGTATTGAGGTTGATTGCAACGAAAACGGACAGTTCATTTTCAGAAATATACAATAGTCTACTATAAACAAACTAATCAGCTTTACAAGACCTTATACCTTGGATAAATCCAGGGTGTAAGGCCAATGATTAGAGTATGTATTGATTTCTTCATAGAACAATTATTTCAGATATTGCTATTTGTTTTAATTATCAAAACAAATAACGATATTTGTATAAATGAAAAAAGCGATTCTGATATTATTTTCAATCATCTATTCAACCATATGCATCAGCATCAATTGTATAGAGTTGAATTTTCATGTCTGGCCACCAAATCCAGAATCGCCGACATTTGATATTTCACAATACAGGAATTTATCACTCCCATTAAATCCTTCCTTCACTTATGCCGGACATGCGGATTCGGTCCATTCTTTCAGGAATTCTATCTTTGAATCTCTCCGTCACTTGCAGATTAATAGTATATCCTTCACTAACTGGACAATTTTTAGGCCAGTAATACACTACCCTATTGTGTATTACATTCATCAGTTAAGAAGAATCATCATTTAATTTTTTCCGATCAACAGATCATTGTACGCAAAATAGTTTTTACATGTCTGTGTATGTATATCTGTGCGCGTATGCTTGCGTTTGGATAGATATTAGACATACTGTCTATGATCTCTTTCAATCGACTTTGACACTTCAGTTGCATCACTCTAACACACATGAAAAAGAATAATCCTCTATTTCGATTGATGTACATGCACTACAAACACAAGATAGTATATATTAATCGCATATATTAATAGATGAGTCTACTTGAAAAAGTCCAAATATTTAGAAACGTACCCATTACAAAGACCTGTTATATTAGTAAAAACGAAAAAAAATATTTTTTCTTGTAGACACATAGATTATTTGCAAAATACACCCAGAGGATGTGGGTTGTTGATCATTCAAAATAGTCATTAGACTGCCCGAAAGAGCTGTGAATCATAACAAAAAAAATAAAAAAATGGAATACATAGATAATACAATATTAACTACAGAGGGAATAACCGGGAAAAGGAAGAATCCGATATGTTCAATAATTATTTTAGTAATAGGCGCCTGCATGGTATGGAAAAGTTCTGAACTTGATAGTCTGATACCTTCAATGGAAATTGGCGGCGCACTTACAGCCGTTGGTGCGATGATTGCTTTATATGGTTTTATCAAGCTCCTGATTATCTGTAATACAAAAAAACGCATACCTTACTTTAATGGCAAACCACTTAAAAGAATAGAAAAATTCTACGAAGGAGATAAATTAGTCCAGCTTTGCAATGCAGTTAACAACAAAGACCTTAACGCAATTGAAAAGATAGAAACCAGTAGTATATCAGCAGTAATACTAGTATCCTATGAGAGTAAGGATGGAAAGATCCGAGCCATGCAAGTTCAGGAATATGTACCTCATCAGCACATCCCTTCAACTGAAACAGTTTTCTTCGATTAATAGACTGGATTGGCTACAGATAGAAATTTGTGGCTTTCAGGTCAGATTTGTATTATAAAGTAAAAGAGTGATCGAAAAATCACTCTTTTACTTTTGTAATGCATATGAAAGTGTCAATTTTAAGATTACTTTATTAATTTACTTGAGACAAAGTCTATGATTTGAGACATCTCAGAAGGATCAAACCAGGTCAGATCCTTGTTCGGTCTGAGCCATGTCAGTTGACGCTTTGCATAATGACGTGTGTTCTGTTTTATGAGGGCAACTGCATCTTCAATCGAAGAATTACCATTCAGATAAGCAAAGAGTTCCTTATATCCCACAGTATTCAACGCAGCCAGGTTTCTAAAGCCATATAAGCCTCGAACTTCATCAAGAAGTCCTGAATCCATCATAATATCAACACGCCTGTTTATTCTATCGTACAACTGCTCCCGTGGACGATTAACCGCTACTTGAATAACATTCATGGAATGATTGCAATTACCTCCAAGACGCAAAGACGAATAGGTTTTACCTGTCAGACGACAGACTTCAACAGCTCTGACTATCCTCTGTCTGTTGCGTTTATCAACAACAATGTAATAATGTGGGTCTCTTTCCTTTAATTCAGCGAGTAATACCTCAAGTTGCTCTCCATTGAGTTCTTCTCTAAGGGATTCATCTTTAGGAAGATCATCCATTCCATAGACAAGTGCATTCACATAAAGACCAGATCCACCTGCCAGCACAACTATTGAATTATCATTGAATAGAGAATTTAAACACTCAAGGGCTTCATCAGCATATGTTCCGGCATTGAGAGGATTCTGAACAGATCTGTCCTGCACAAAATAATGTTTGACAGCATTCAGGTCTGCAGCCGGCGGAACGGCAGTACCTATAGTCATTTCCCTATAGAACTGACGGGAATCGGCACTGACAATTGATGTTGAAAAATAAGATGCGAGTTGTATCGCAAGATCAGATTTTCCAACAGCTGTCGGGCCTTGAATTACTATGAGATTGCCTCTTGCAAGCTGGACCATCAGTCAAGTAGTCTTGGATATATAATAGAATCATCAAGTTGGGAACATCCCATAAGTTCGATGTAGTACATGCTATCCATTATAGGATCTGAGACGAAAATCAGACGATCAAACTTTTTCTTGATAATATCTGATAATTTCACACCTTTCATAACAAGCGGCATGGAAAATTCCTCATCTTCAATCCCCATATCAATAGCGGTATATTCCTGAATTCTATCCCAGTCCCTGTCAGATGTGAAAATTGAAGTCATCTCTGGGTCAGAATAGGAAACACTACTGGAAAGAAAACATACAAAATCATACAAGTCCATGTTCTCCATGACCTCAACATCCTTCTGAATATCATCAGACAATACTCTAAGATTATATATCATTTTTTTGTTTTTTTATATTCTCAAAGGTAATGGTTTTTAGTAAATTTGCAATTGGAACATTGCATGAGCAACACATACAACATTCATATTTAGTTCATTATGACACCTTTTACACACCTTCACGTACATACCCAGTATTCCATTCTGGATGGAGCATCATCTATTTCGTCCCTGATCAAGCAGGCAAAGAAATATGAGATGAATGCGATAGCCATCACGGACCACGGAAACATGTTCGGTGCAAAGAGTTTCTACGATGCAATGCTGAAAGCAGAATTGAAACCGATACTCGGGTGTGAGGTCTATGTCGTAAAGAATCATACTGAAAAAAACAAAGATGACAAAAGAAGACACCTTATCCTGCTTGCCAAAAACCTTGTCGGATACCACAACCTTATCAAGATAGTTTCCAGAGGATGGACCGAAGGTTTTTATGGGAAGCCAAGAGTGGATTTTGAAGTGATTAAACAATTCCACGAAGGAATTATCTGTTGTTCTGCATGTATTGCAGGTGAAGTCCAGCAGGCTATTCTTGCAGGCGAAATGGAAAGGGCTGAAGAAGTTATCGTAAGATATAAGCAGTTGTTTGGTGATGACTATTATCTTGAAATGCAGCTTCACCAGTCAATTTCCGGATTTTCTAAGGACCTGTACCAGAAGCAGCTTGAGATCAACAGTGTTTTCCGTACACTTTCAAAAAAATACGGGATAAAGTTGATAGCAACCAACGACTCTCACTTTACTACAGCAGAGGATGCTGTTGCGCATGACCATCTACTATGCCTGAATACAGGAACAGATCTTAGTGAACCCAACAGATTGCATTTTACCGGCCAGGAATATTTCAAAAGTGGAGATGAAATGGCTGCATTGTTTCCAGATGATCCTGATGCAATCAGCAACACTATGGAAATTGCAGAAAAGGTCGAGATATACAAACTTGACAGGGGCCCTCTTATGCCGAATTTCCCGATTCCAGAAGATTTCAAAGTTGATTTTGAACGGGCAAAAGCAAGCATAAGGCAGCAGCTTGAAAAAAATAAAGAGGGAAATGCTGATAAGTTAACAGAACTTGACAGTTGCACGGATCTTGAGCAGTTGAAGACTTATGAGGAATACACACCAGCTTCACAGTTCCAGTATCTTGAAGAGTTGACCCACAAGGGCGAAGAAGAAAGGTATGGAAGCAATCCAAGCAAGAAAGTTCAGGAAAGAATAGAATTTGAGTTATCGACAATCGGCTGGATGGGTTTCCCCGGATACTTTCTTATTGTATGGGACTTATTACGGGCAGCAAGGGAAATGGGTGTTTCCGTTGGACCTGGACGAGGATCTGCAGCCGGCAGTGTCGTCGCATATTGCCTTAGGATTACAAATATTGACCCACTTAAATATGACCTTCTATTTGAAAGGTTCCTAAATCCAGAAAGAATTTCGCTCCCAGATGTCGATATGGACTTCGATGAAGACGGTCGTGCTGATGTCCTGAATTATTGCATAAAAAAATACGGAAGGGAACGTGTCGCCCAGATTATTACATTCGGCACCATGGCACCGAAGATGGCGATAAAGGATGTTGCCAGGATACAGAAGCTTGACCTTTCGGAAAGTAATAGATTGACTAAACTCGTCCCTGACAAGATCACCCCAGACAAGGATACCCATGAAACGCCATTTGAATTCTGTTACAGGACAGTACCAGAACTGAAAGCTGAGACTGAATCAGACAATCAACTGATTAGAAATACACTGAAATACGCAGAACAGCTTGAAGGTACGATAAGGCAAACCGGTGTACATGCATGCGGTGTTATTATCGGACAGGATGATCTTGAAAAATTCGCGCCGGTTGCAATAGCAAAGGATGCAGATTTGAATGTAGTCCAGTTCGAAGGTTGTCTTGTTGAAAATGTAGGTCTGATCAAAATGGACTTTCTAGGACTTAGAACACTGTCCATTATAAAAGATGCACTTACAAACATAAAGATGAGTAAAGGAATCTGTCTTAATATAGATAACATTCCTATGGATGATGAGCTCACCTATGAGCTATACAGCAGGGGCGAGACTACAGGTATATTCCAGTTTGAATCCCCTGGAATGAAAAAACACCTGAAGAACCTTCATCCTTCAAGATTCGAAGACCTTATTGCCATGAACGCCCTTTATAGACCTGGCCCAATGGAGAAGATTCCTGAGTTCATTGACCGCAAAAAGGGACTAAGGGAAATAAAATATGATCTGGAAGGCATGTCAGAATATCTTGAAGACACATATGGTATTACTGTCTATCAGGAACAGGTTATGTTACTCTCGCAGAAACTTGCAGGTTTCACGAAAGGAGAAGCAGATACCCTAAGAAAGGCAATGGGTAAAAAGAAAAAGGATGTCCTTGATAAAATGAAGCCAAAATTCATTGACGGAGCATCCAATAACGGTCATGATTCTGCTACATGCGAAAAGATCTGGGGCGAGTGGGAATCATTTGCTTCATACGCATTCAACAAATCCCATGCGACTTGTTACGCATATGTATCTTACCAGACTGCATATCTAAAAGCCCATTATCCTGCTGAATTCATGGCAGCCATATTAAGCAGACATCTTTCCGACATCACCAAAATTGGAATATTCATGGACGAATGCAAGCATATGGGACTGAAAGTTCTTGGACCTGACGCGAACAATTCCATGACAAACTTTGCTGTTGACAAGCAAGGCAACATCCGTTTCGGACTTGGAGGAATCAAGGGCGTTGGTGCAAATGCGGTTGAAATTATTCTGAAAGAAAGAAAGGAGAATGGGGATTTCAAGGACATCTACGACTTCGTTGAAAGAGTCCCATTACAGACTGTAAACAGGAAGACAATTGAATGCATGGCTCTTGCCGGTGCATTTGACAGTCTGTGTAGCTTTTCAAGGAGCCAGATTCTTATGCAGGATAAGGGAGGTACCGCTTTCCTTGACAGGTTGATCCAGTATGGAGATATGATACAGACTGAGAAGAAATCGGCTTCAAACAGTTTATTCGGAGAAGAGGATTTCCAGAGTTTTATTAAAAAACCGGTACCCGCTGAGATTGACAACGAATGGAGTCAGCTCTACACTCTTAACAGGGAAAAGGAAATGGTCGGCATGTACCTTAGCGCTCATCCGCTTGACCCATACAAGATTGTCATCCAGAAATACTGCAAACAGTCAACAAAGGATCTTGACAACCTTGAAAAACTCAAGGGTAGCAATATTTCAGTCGGAGGACTAATTACCAATGTTGAGAACAGGTTTACAAAAGCAGAACAGAAACCTTGGGGAAAGGTCACCATTGAAGACTATGAAGGTACTTATACTTTTACATTCTTCAATAGACAATGGGAAAGTGTTAAAAGCATCTGTCTGCCTGAAAATACAGTGGTAATAAGAGGTATGGTTGGAGAAGCAAAATATCACCCGGGGCAGCTTGAAATATCAAATATCACAATGAAGACCATGAATGAAGTCAGGGAGACTGAAATACATTCAATGAGCATAGTTTTGGATATGAACAGAATTGATGATATCTACATTGGATCCGTTTCTGAAATTATCAGGGAAAATCCCGGAAGTCTGCAGCTGAAAGTTAGGATAGTGGATTCTAAGGAACAGTATGATGTTCTTCTTGAATCAGATTTCAGGGTGGCACTGACAAACGATTTTATAACTCAACTGGAAGAAATGGAAATTGAGTACAGAATTAATGCATAAAACGTTATGTCAAGAAAAAAAATAGATTAAATTTGTAAAACAAACATAAAACAAAAGAATAATAAAAAAATACTGAAAATGGCAACAGAAATTACTCAGTCTAATTATGAAGAAATTATTTCTTCTCAGAAACTTGTAGTTATTGATTTTTGGGCAGAATGGTGTGGTCCATGCAGGATGGTAAGTCCAATAATTGATGAACTTGCAGAAGAATACAAGGATAAGGCTATTATTTGCAAATGCGATGTTGATAGTGAAGATGATATTGTATCCAATTATTCTGTAAGGAATATTCCAACTGTTGTATTTTTGAAAAACGGGCAGGTTGTAGACAAACAGGTTGGTGCCGCTACAAAAAGCGCCTTCGTTGAAAAAATCGAAAAAAACCTATAAAAAATATTTGTTAGATTGTTTTTTTAGACTTACCTTTGCAACGCAAAAAAGGAACGGGATGTAGCGCAGTCCGGTTA
>DCHP01000035.1:12847-12984 GCA_002315675.1 Rikenellaceae bacterium UBA1749
TCGAATCCTGTTATCCCGACAAAAACAATAGTCAAAGCTATCACAAAGACTCTTTCGGGAGTCTTTTTTATTTTGCTATAAACTATTTTTAGTTTACCTTTGCAGACACAAAAAACGGGATGTAGCGCAGTCCGGTT
>DCHP01000035.1:13024-15019 GCA_002315675.1 Rikenellaceae bacterium UBA1749
TCGAATCCTGTTATCCCGACAAAAAACAATAGCCAAAGGCTACCACAAAAAAAAGACTCCGAAAGAGTCTTTTTTTTTATTTATCGACTACGACTACCAACCCTATGATTGAATTATTACTGGTGACCCCATTTTTACAAATACTTGTCAACACATTCCTTCATTCTCTGCAACTGATTAGCAAAATCGAATTGCTTATCACTCTCTGTTGAAATAAAATATGACTTATGTCTTTCCTTAGTCCTAATAGTGGTTTCAACTTTAGGATTGCTCTTGGGGTATTAAATTCTTATATCTTTCCTTAGTCCTAACAGTGGTTTCAACCCTACCAACAACAACTTTTGTATGCTTGAACTCCCCTCTATAGGAAGATTCAATTTGAAGATTTAATTGCGTTTGCCGGGATATCGGTCCTTTGGCCAAAGTATCAGTCCTTTAACGGTATATCGGTCCTTTGGTCTGGATATTGGTATGTATACAAGAATTCCGAGCACAAAACGATAAACATTGAAAAAGGCTGAACATATCATGAAGAAGTCCAGCCTTTCAATATACTCGTTCTATACTTCAAACATAAAGTAGTTACAGTGTTTAGGGAAACATAGAGAGTAGTATAATGTGAGATTAGTTCAGATATTTATTCTTTCCTGTAAGTGTCTGAAGGAATGCAACAATCTCAGATACTTTTTCTTCAGGAAGTTTTATACCGAATTCATATCGTGACATTTCACGTACAGCTTCCTCTAGTGTAGCAACACTACCATCATGGAAATATGGAGCAGTCAGGGCAACATTTCTTAGTCCTGGAACTTTGAATTTCTGGAAGTCAGAATCATTTCCAGTAAATCCTTTAAGGCCATCGTCATCAGCACAATAAGCAATGTTTGAATCACGATTTGCAAAATAATCTTCGAATATTCCTAAATGTTCAAATGAACGTCCTCCAAGTATAACTCCGCTATGACAGCAGATACATCCGTTTTCCTTGAATTCTTCATATCCATCCTCTTCAGCATCTGACAGCGCATTTTCGTCACCTTTCAGATACATATCAAACCTTGAGTCTGGAGTAAGCAAAGTTTTTTCGAATTCAGCAATGGAAGCTGTCAATGTTGAAGGAGTAAGTCCCTCTTCAGGATAAAGAGTCTGGAATTCCTTAACAAGAGCTTTGTCTTCACCAAGTCTTGCGACAATGTCATCAAGAGTCTGATCACCCATTTCAACTGGATTTGCAGGAGGTCCTGCAGCCTGTTCCTTAAGATCAGCTGCACGTCCATTCCAGAACTGCTGGATATTGTAATATGCATTATACACTGTAGGAGCATTGACGCCACCAAACTGACCATTTATACCTTCTGAAGTACGTGTGCCACGCGCATCTGCCCCACCCTTTTCCAATTGATGACAAGAAGCACATGAAACTGTACCATCCTTTGAAAGTCTTGTATCATAATACATTCTGTATCCAAGATCAGCCTTCTGTTTGTCAACTTCAATTGACTGTGGAACAGGACAAACTGGTTCAGAAGCTAGTTTTGGACAAGCAAGACCTGTTGAGAACTTTGCTATTCTCTGAGAATTGATCCATGACTGAAGAACATCCTCTTCCTTGTCCGAGAAAGAAGTTCCCCAGTGTACCATTTTATATTGCATAATAGGCATGGTTTCCTCTTCAAGAGCATACTCTATCATGGATAGTGTTACTTCACTTACACTATTCATGTCTGTGGTAGCTTTTTCCAGATCAATGAATTTCTGGGCATGCAGAACATGTTCTCCCATCATTGTTCCAATAACAGGGAATGATGCATAGAATGGTAATTTAGGTTCCGATGAATGACATACTAAACAATCATTCTGAGCCAAAATTGCCTTCACATCTGTCGTATCCGATTTTCTCAAACCGAAACAATAGACAGCATAGACTGCAACAATCACTACAGC
This sequence comes from Rikenellaceae bacterium UBA1749, assembly GCA_002315675.1. GTDB lineage: Bacteria > Bacteroidota > Bacteroidia > Bacteroidales > Rikenellaceae > Mucinivorans. The sequence goes on from DCHP01000035.1 coordinate 14,969, forward strand.
CAGTGCTAAAATGGATAGTACAATTTTTTTCATACGAAAATATTTATCCGG
>DCHP01000073.1 GCA_002315675.1 Rikenellaceae bacterium UBA1749
GGTAAAATACCTAAAACGGACATCCACCAAAGGGTGCTATTGTAGATATTAGATACAGCTACTGAATAGTTACCTGTCATTTACATACGAATTTGCATAGGATTCTATCTTACCCTTGGCATTATAAAGAAATCTCTTGATTTTTTTTGTTGGAGTCTTTTCAAAATCATCAACTATTTCAACTATCTTGGAGATCCTGGATTTTGTTGCAACTCTCTGATTAATATAGTTTAACAGGTCTTTCTTTACCTCCTCCATTTTTTCAGACAACTGCTCGCAATACATATTGTATTTTTCCTCAAGAGCTTGTCTGTCAAAATGGACCAGAGCAGTCAGTCGGCCAGTCTCATCACTTTTAACTATTGATTCCTCTACTACTGTATTACTATTTATTACAAATTCAATTTCTTCAGGATAAATATTCTCACCGCTTGGACCAACAATCATATTACCTATCCTGCCCTTAATATACAGATAACCCTTCTTTAGACAAGCCAGGTCCTTTGTGCGGAACCAACCATCACTTGTGAAAGCTTCTTCTGTGGCTTTCTTATTCTTATAATATCCTTGCATAACATTCGGTCCCTTAACAAGAATCTCACCTTCACCAGAATCGTTGATATTTCCCAGTCTCATTTCGATACCTTCAAGAGCAGGTCCTGTTGCCCCAACACGCACCTGATCTGGTCCCATTCCGGCAATCAGTGGAGAAGTTTCCGTAAGTCCATAACCAACTGCATATGGAAATTTTGCATCAAACAAGAACTGCTCAACTTCAATATCAAGCTTCGAACCGCCTATTCCGAAAAAGCCTATCCGCCCACCGAACAAATCATATAGCTTCTTACCGGCATAAAGACTGATTAGTTTTCTTCCTACAAAAGTCTTGTATATTCCCTTAAGGGCATGACTACCATCTATCATAGGTTTTATTTTGTTCCTGTAAATCTTCTCAATAATAAGAGGAACAACAAGCATAACTGTAGGTTTCACGGTCCTAAGAATAGGAAGTAGTATGGAAGCAGTAGGCATTTTATCAATATACACAACTTGAGCACCTCTTCTGAATGGATATATCATACCTATTGAACATTCATATGTATGAGATAGAGGCAATATTGACAGGAATACATCATGTTCGTAAACCTTGTATATCCCCCAATACATTTCAACCTGCGAAGTCAGATTATAATGCGACAGCATTACCCCCTTTGGCTCTGATGTGGTACCGGAAGTATAAATGATCGCAGCCGTAGAATCTTTGTCAGGGATATCGTATCCATCAGTATTTGGAATTTCATCAGTAGTTTTAAATAGAGGTTCAAGTGTTGTTGAGCGAATAACCACATTCAAGGATTCTATCACCTCCGTTGAAACCTTTGACATTAATTTGTCAGAAACGACCAAAGCCTTGGCTTCTGAATGTAATATTAGCTTGGTAATATCGTCCCTTGTAAAATCTGGCAATATAGGGACTATGACCATTGATGAGATAACGGTTGCAAAGTAGGCAACACTCCAGTTTGGCATACTTTTCGACAACAAGACAACTTTATCCCCAGATCTAAGTCCATACTGCGCAAAAGTACTTCTCAATTTCTCTACTCTATTTGCAAATTCAGCATAAGTCAGTTTTTCTCCTCCGAATGTAGAATTGCAAATATTTGAAGAGAAAGAATTGATACTGGATTGGTATAATTCGTATAAATTATTAAACACCATATTTTTAATCTTCTAGCATATATTCAACAGAGGTAACAACTCTGATTATTTTAATCTGAGGGGTATGTTCATCTCTATCAGTTATAGATACCTGACCTTGAGAGGCTCTTTTGATTTTTCCAAGTTTGCTTTGAGAATCCTGGGCAAATTTCTCAGCCGTAATACGGGCATTTTTTGTCGCTTCTTCTATCATCTGAGGTTTTACGCCATCCAAATCGGTAAACTCAAATTTTGTCGGAAACTCCCAGTTCTGTTGTACTGCGATTCCCTGATTTAGGAGTTCATTCTGTCTATTCATCAGAGAAAGAACCAGATCGACATTTGAAGTTGAAACAATAACGACCTGAGTAAACTTGTAACGGTATCCAGGATATGTTCCATATGCCATACTACGCGTATCCTCTATCTTGGATGAGTTTACCTGTATATTTTGTTCGTCTATTCCATTTTTTGTTAGAAACTCAACAATGATTTTACTCTTTTGTTCCGTGGTTGAACTAAGGGTATACATGTTATCGCCCATCTCCTGAAAAACAATTGGCCAAATAGCCTTATCAGCTTTTCGTTCTATTTCAGACAGCCCCCTGACTGAGACCGATCTATCAAGCATTTTAGCGGAACGGACACCCATACCGATAAAACAGCCACAAATTGCAAGACCAATCGCAATAATAATAGCAAATGAATTTTTCATGACTATTCAGTTATTTTTTCTGACAATATTTTTTCAAGATTACTATCATGGAGATTTCTGGCGACAATAACTCCATTTGGAGAAATTAGAATATTACCAGGAATTCCGCTGATTCCATACATTCTGGCAGACTTACACTCCCACATATCAAGATCTGATACATGGTGCCATTGTAGATTATCATGATTGATTGCCTCCACCCATTTTTTGTAATCAGAGTCTAGAGAAACTGACAATATCTGTAATCCCTTATCATTATATTTTGAGTACAGTTCAACCAGCATCGGACTTTCCTGTCTACAATACGGACACCAACTTGCCCAGAAATCAAGCAGAATCCAGGACTTGCCATCCATAAGTGAAGATAAGGTCATACAACTTCCATCTTGAGTCTTTGAGGAAAAGTCCAAATATTTATTTCCAGGCTGAGTCAACCTTGTCTGTTTTATTAATTCTGACAATATTGTAAGATAAGATCCAGATTGCACCTCTGGTGTAAATTTTTTGGACAGGGAGTCAAGTTGATCTACTGAAAGTGAATGATACATTCTTCTGAACAGGAAGTAAGAAACAGCATGGCTTGAAGGATTACAAGTGATGACAGAGTCCATAAAGGAATACAAAGCATCAGTATCAGAAGCGAAAACTTCTTCTCTTTTTCCGTAATTGTCGGCCAAAGAATAATATAATTCATTTTCAGTCCCTCCAGTGACGACAAAATCTGAAGTTCCGGGCTGATGCTCTACATTAATTTTTTCATTAGTAAGAAATACCTGGGTAAAAGGATGATCCTCACCACAAACTGAAATATAAGTCATCGACGGAGACTTGATATTACCACTCAATGTAAATGAAGCATCATTTTTATTAACATCAACTGTATCAATAGCAACAGGATTCTTTCCAATTAACTGAGACAATACTACTTTATCGGCACCATCTGGTGCAGTTCCAGAAATACTATAACCTCCCCCATTAGAGCAACACCCCACAAAAAGTGCTAGAGGCCACAAGAATAAGGCAAATGAACATTTCATCACTTTAAAACTTTATCAGCGTTATTATTTACAAATGTTTTCCAGTTTGAAGATCTATTTTTTGCTGTTGATTCTGAGATGAGAGTAGTCTGCGCCGTTTGGACATGACAAACTGCCACAGCCAATGCGTCAGTTGCATCCAGTTTTTGTGTAGAGAAGTCTTCGGAGAATAGTTTCTCCAATATTGCAGCAACCTGTTCCTTTGAAGCCCGACCGACTCCAGTAACAGACTGTTTGACACGTAGTGGAGGATACTCAAATACATCCATTCCACGAGACAATCCAGCAGCCATTGCAACACCCTGTGCGCGTCCTAATTTCAACATACTCTGAACATTCTTTCCATAAAATGGAGCCTCAAGAGCAAATTCAGAAGGGTTATATCTATCCGCAACAGCTCCGATTCTTTGAAAAATTGTCGCAAGTTTTCTATATGGATCCGAAATCTTATTCAACCTGATTACACCCAGTTCCAGGCACTTTATCTTTGTCCCTACAACTTTTACTACAGCATATCCCATAAAATTTGTCCCAGGGTCTATTCCCAAAACGACCTTTCCATCCATTGAAGTCACCGCTTCATGAACAGATTCTTTATCTTTTGATAAAAGTTCTTGTATGGAATGTCTATGAATCAATTACTCACAGGATTAAAAATGGGACTCAGCAAAGTTCTATTCAACCACCATTTCCTATATGAAAAATGACAATAAATGGAGACTGAGCTCAACCAGCGCTATTTATTCTCTTTAATTTTTTTAAGTTCCCTGTCTATCTCCATTAATTTATAACGAAGATCTGGCAGTTCCTTTATTATTGCCATAACCCTATGCTGTTTAAGACCAGGCAACATTGGAACACCAAACCACGTTGAATTGGGCTCATCTATTGAGGTCGAAATTCCTGTCTTTGATCCGACTTTCAGACCATCAGCTAGGGTTATATGCCCAACAATACCAACTTGGCCACCAAACATAGAATTCTTACCAATCTTGGCTGATCCCGCAACACCAACCTGAGAGGCCATAACAGTATTTTCTCCGATAACGACATTATGGGCTATCTGAATCAGGTTATCAAGTTTAACTCCATCCGAAATACGTGTAGAGCCCATAGTTGCACGATCAATACAAGTATTTGCCCCTATTTCAACATTACTTCCTATGACAACATTACCAATCTGAGGTATTTTATCATATCCTCCATCTGGACGAGGTGCAAAGCCAAAGCCATCACCACCTACAATTGTACCTGCATGAATTGTAGTATTATCACCTATCACGCATCCAGCATATATTTTAACGCCAGCATTTATGATACAATTTGATCCAATTTTCACATTATCACCGATGTAAACCTGTGGAAAAATCTGTGTCCCATCACCGATTTGCGCACCTTCATCAATTACCGCAAAAGCTCCGATATAGACATCTTTACCGACTTTAGCAGACTCAGCTATATCAGATTTTGGAGAAATACCAACCTTCTTTGGTAGATTCTGAACATACAACTGAAGAAGTTTTGCAAAAGCCTCATACGCATTTGGAACCCTGATCATGGTTGCTTTCACTGGTTGTTTCGGAGCAAAATCAGCATTTACAATAACTATTGAGGCTGCTGTAGTATAAATGTATTCTTCATACTTAGGATTACTCAGAAAGGCCAAGGCGTCCTTGGTTCCTTCTTCTATTTTTGCAACTGTATTTACAGTTACAGACTTATCACCATCAACTGTTCCACCCAAAAAGGCGGATATCATTTCTGCAGAAAATTTCATACTCATTTTACATCAGGTTTTTCAAGGCCATAGCCTTTTCTAGCATCTTCCATCTTTAGAAGAAAAGCAAATAATATTGAAAAAACTCCAAATGCTGAGAATACCAACATTGGAATAGTATAATCAAACTTAGTGGACTCAACTCCATTTATTACAATTGTACCGACAATACAATATTTGTTAAGAATCCATCCTATTAACATAGGAACAAAAGACAAGCCCCAATTCTGTATCCAGAAAATCATGGAATATGCTGTACCAAGTTTATTGAACTGGATAATCTTTGCTACTGATGGCCACATAGCAGAAGGGACTAGAGAGAATGCCGCTCCGAGTGTCAGGATCAACAAAATAGCCATCCAGCTCTCATTAAGGAATGGGACAGAGAACAACAAATGGACACCTACCAGCATAATTGATCCAATTATCATAATTGTCGCACCTTTACCCTTACTATCATAAACAAAACCAAATAATGGAGTCAGAAGTATATTGCCAAATGGCAGCAAAGCTGGAATCAGACCTGCAACTTCATCGTTGACTCCGAATTTCTGCACCATCAGTTCTGTAGCGTATTTAAGGAATGGGAAAACTGCTGAATAGAAAAGAACGCATAAAATAGCAATATACCAAAACGCAGGGATTTTGCCGATTGAAATAATATCTCCGAATTTGAACTTTTCATCATCCCCACTCTTTTCTTCAACCAATGCAGCCTCTTTATCTGCACGGCTGTCAATCATCGCATATAGCAAAAAAGTAAACAGACCAACACAAAGCATCAGAAGACAGAATAACAGTGGTGCACTTGGATTACCCATCATCCTTGCTATGGGAGCAGAACCCCCTAGAGCAATTGCAGTACCGATTCGTCCTGCTGCAGTATTCAAACCTATTGCCAGAGCCATCTTGCGGCCCTTGAACCATTTTACGACAACTTTATTTGCTGTAATACCAATCATTTCAACACCTACTCCAATGATGGCAAAACCAAGAGTCGCATATAGGACATCTGCCCTGGCCGAGAAGAACTCATATGATCCAATATTAATTGTGGCAACAGACGAATCACCTAAAACTCCATCTATTGCCAAATATTTTACTATTGTACCCAGAATCAGTATTGAGACTGACAGTATTCCCGTAAATCTTGTCCCCATCCTGTCAAGAATCATTCCTCCGAAAATGAGCATCAGGCAAAATATATTAATAAGCCCGTACCCGCTTGTAAATAGTCCATAATCTTCACTATTCCACCCCATCTGCTGTTCGAGCATAGTCTTCAGTGGAGCCATAACATCAGCAAGAATATAGGCCACCAACATTGTGAAAGAAACCAAAAACAAGGCTGTCCACCTTGCCCATGACTGATCCTTTAGTAGTGCTTTTATTTGATCCATTTTAAATACATTTATTTAGAACAATATTTTTTAATAATAGAATATGCATTGTCAATACCAAACTCTCCTGCACGCGAGATATCCATACAGCCTGTTGTCGTCTCTCCTATCATAATCTGAACAATACCCCTATTATAGTAAGCCTCAGCAAAATAAGGGAATAGTTCAATGGCTTTGTTGTACTGCTCAATTGCCTTAGGAAGGTCACCGGTTGCAACAAATATCCCAGCCAGATTATAATAAAGATGAGGTAATTCGGGCATCAGTTCTATCGCCTTCTGAAAATCTGCAATAACTGCAGAATAGTCATATTGCACCTTGGTAGATGCTTGTTTTAATCTGGATGCAGGATCCGGATCCAGATTTTTCATACTTTGATAATTCCCTTCAAGAGACGATATGAAATCAATCATCTCAGCATGAACTGTCGCCCTGTTCATATACGCGTAAGGTTCTTCAGTCCCCTGACCAATAATGTAATTCAGATAATTAAGAGCAGCTGAATACTGGTTCTGAAGGCTCAAGGTTACAGATTTGGAGAAGATATCTCCAAAAGAAGATGGATTATTATTCTTCTTATCCAGATACTCGATATACTCTGTCTGAAGGTCTGTTGGGAAATTTAGTAGTCTGAGCCCTTCAATATTTGTAGACTGGATAAAACGATCAAGTTTCCGATTCTCATATTTGCATGGATTCGCTACACCATACGTTGTATCCCTGGATGCAATTGTCAACCTGTAAAGCGGCAGTAATTTAATATCCCTTCTGATATCTGATTTTATACTCGAGAAATCCTTATTCTGAGATGCAAAATTTGCATCAAAGCTTAATATCCTATTAAATTGTTGGGAAGTATCTGCATATGCCGAGAAAAGAGAGTCATTCATTTTGGAACGATATTCCTTAATCTTGGATTCAGCAATATTTCTATCGGACTTACTACCCTGAATATCACCAAGAGCAGCTTTCACTGTAGACCTTAACAGATAAGCATTTGCGAAGTCTGGATATAAAGAAATCGCCCTATCATAATCCTTCTTTGCCTTTTCAAGTTGTCCAAGAGTAGCATATGTAGACCCCCTGTTGTAATATACCAGAACATTTTCTGGATTACTTTCGGAGACTTTTGTATAATCATATATAGCATTATTGTAGTCACCTACCTGAGATCTTAATATTGCCCTATTAAAATAAGCAACTGAATTCGTGGAATCATATTTGATAGAGGAATCAAAGTCAGAAAGGGCACCATTCAAGTCTGATGTATTATTACGTGCAATTGCACGGTAAAAATACGCAAGGGCATAAGTGGAATCTATTGATAGTGATTTCGATAAATCAGAAATACTTTCCTTGAAGTTGCTCTTCATCAGTTTCAGAAGTCCACGACGCATATAGCTATCACTCCAATAAGGATTTACCCTTATTGCAGCATCATAATCCTTTTCAGCACCAACTGTGTCCCTGAGATATAAAAGCGAAGTTCCCCTATTTAAATAGCCTTCTGGTTCACGTGGTTGAAGACGGATAAAACTGGTGAAATCCGAAACAGACTTTTCAAAATCTCGGTTCAGGAAGTAAGTCACACCTCTTGAATAGAAGACAGAAGCTTCATCAGGACGGAATTCAAGCGCCATATGGAAATCTTCCAGTGCTTCATTATAAAGTCCCATTCTTGAACGGGTAATAGCTCTATATTGATATGCCTGAGTGTACGCAGGCTTTTCTTCTATTGCCTTTCCAAAATCTATCTGGGCACCGGACAGGTCATCAAGATTGAACTTGGCTACCCCACGCAGAAAATACCCCTCATACTCATGAGGTTCAGAACGCAGAAGAATATTCAGGCATTCAATGGCATCACGATATCTTCCCGCAATAATATATTCCCTTCCTTTGTAGAAGAAATACGACTTGTTCAATTGTGCAAAAGCCCCGGCTGAACAAAGCAGTAAAAATAATAAGATTAAAAATCTTCTTTTCATAAATAAGTATATTCTTCCAAAGGTAAGAATAATAACCCAATTTCCCTATTTTATAGTTAACCGTCTTATGATAGGTCTACTGAGTAATTTTCGCAACCAATTCTCTGTATGCATCAATTACAATTTCATCTTCAAGAATTGCAGGTTTTCCACTATCACCTCCCTCTGAAATCTGAGCTGTAATCGGAATACTTGCAACAATTTCAAGTCCAACCTGTTCTGCCACTTTTTGTGTACCACGACCAAAGATGTAATAAACTTTATCATGGTCTTCAGGTTTGAAATAAGCCATATTCTCAACAATGCCGACAATAGGTATATTGATATTCTTATTCCTGAACATTGAGATACCTCTTACAACATCTGACAGAGCGACAAGTTGAGGTGTTGTGACAATTACCGCCTTTTCAACTTTCAGTTCTCCAACGACAGACAGATGTACATCACCAGTTCCTGGAGGCATATCAATCAACAAATAATCCAGTTCTGACCATAATGTTTCATGCATCATCTGATTCAATGCATTTGTTGCCATAGGACCACGCCATATCAAGGCATCATCATCACCAATGAAAAAACCTATTGACATAACTTCAACATTATAATTTGAAGCAGGAATAATATGCTTTTCATCTGACGCCATAAGTGGCATGTAACCTTCCAGACCCATCATTTTTGGAATTGACGGGCCATATATATCCGCATCGAGAATCCCTACCTTATACCCACTTTTGGCTAAGGCAAGCGCCAAGGCAACTGTTACAGAGCTTTTCCCAACACCACCCTTACCTGAAGCAACGGCAATTATATGTTTTACATTTGAGAGCTTTGACCCATCTCGCATATTTTTTGCTGCCTCCTTCTGAGAATTACTTCTAGGTTGTGGTTCTATTAGGGTTATATCTGGTTCCTTACCTGTAATACCCTTAAGAGAAGCTTTCACTGCTCTTAACAAAGAAGACGCTACAGGATCGCGAGGACGAATCATTGTCAGGCACAACGAGCATCTCCCATCTTCAGATAATTTTATATCACTAACCATCCCCAGAGAGACGATATCACGTCCTTCTGAAGGATGCATTATTTCCCTTAGACATTCTTCAATTTCCTCTATATTCATTTTCATTCTCCTTCCTTTACATTTTCAGTAGCGGCATTTATTTGCTCATTATTATCCTTTATTAACTTTTCCAACAGATCGAGAGCTTCAGACTGGTCGACATTCCTATATAGCGGTTCATGAGACTTGTATATCGTCACCTTACCACCACCAGCTCCAACATAGCCCCAATCAGCATCCGCCATTTCACCAGGTCCATTTACAATACACCCCATCACAGCTATTTTAATTCCCTGATAGTCTGAAAATCTGTCTTTTACAGCCTGGACTGTTGCCTGTATGTCATACTGAGTGCGGCCACATCCAGGGCAACTGATAATTTCAGCCTTTGTCAGTCTTAGTCTTGTTGCCTGCAAAATTGCATATCCAAGTGAACTATCCGCCAGAATGCCATCTTTTTCAATCCATATCCCATCTGCTATTCCATCAATAAGAATAGCGCCCATTTCCGCTGCTGCTATTACATCCACATCGCCAAGAGAAGAATCATAATCCTTACGCAATACAATGGGATTTTTCAAGCCAAGGTTACGAAGCGCTGAAATTGTATAACGTATGTCACCGACCCAGCACGCCTTGTTTGATGAAACAACTATAGGTGTTTCAGAATCCACGGACGGATTCAGCATAAAAACATCCGTTCCTGAAGATATATTCATCCAATTCTGTTGGGCGACTTCAAAGTCGCCTCCCTTACCTACAACAAAAGGCAGGTTACTGGAGTTGCGATTATATGAATATGGATCATATGGCAGCGGTATATCATTATATTGGATAGAATAATCCGTAGTTTTCCAAACCTTTTCGAAATAAAGCGCCAAGGTTTTTGCAACAGGGATCTCTGCCACAGGGTCCTCTGTCAATGACACCCTAATTGTATCACCCAAACCATCTGCAAGAAGAGTCCCAATACCGACAGCAGACCTGATTCTTCCATCCACACCTTCACCTGCTTCTGTTACACCAAGATGAAGAGGATAAGCCATATCTTCTTCAATCATTTGCTGGGCACAAAGTCTGTAACTTTCTACCATCACTCTCGGATTTGAAGATTTCAATGAGACAACGATATCATTGAAATCTTCTCTTTTAGCAATACGAAGAAACTCTAACGCGCTCTCTACCATGCCTTTAGGAGTATCACCCCATCGATCCATCATATATGAGGAGAGCGAACCATGGTTTACTCCAACCCTAATAGCAACCTTTTTCTCTTTGGCAAGAGATAGTAATTCCGTAAATTTTTTATCAACATCCTCTTCCTTTGCAAAATTACCTGGATTAACACGGACTTTTTCTACAATCTCAGCGGCCGAGAAAGCAATTGATGCATTAAAATGCACATCAGCACATAAAGGGACCTCTATTCCCTCATTATGTATTGTATCATGTATCTGCTTCAAGGCGTCATTTTCATACATTGACGGAACTGTCAAACGAACGAGATCCGCACCTGCCTTATAGAGTTCTTTAATCTGGCAAACAGAATTCTCAATGTCATAAGTATGTGTATTACACATACTCTGCACTGCTATTCTATTATACCCGCCTATTTTAATATTACCTATTTTGACTTCATCAGACCACCTTCTTGATGGGATGAAATAATTCATATTATTATACATGTCTATTTGCTATCATATAATTAATCCTTTCACTGATAGATGCATAAAACTTTGTTTTTTTATACCCCTGATTCTCTGAAAGAATTTGTTCCACTGGTTTTGTAGAATTTCTATAATAATTAATCTGATTTTCCTTAAGAGATTTCTGGATAGGAGTAGAAGATATTCTATCTACCTGTTGTTCAATGATTTTCTCAGATAAAGCAATCAATATTTTCTTAACAACGCAGTCTTTCAGCGTATGTCCTTGCATATAATATATAGTCTCTGTCTCTAAAATTCCTCTGGAATGTAGATAATCTGAATACTTTACAACTTCATCCGCTTTCTCTGGATACTCAGCACAAAGCTTACGATAAAGTTTTGATGCAGATCTGGCAATGGCCTCTAGCATATCTTTGCCATTTGATCTAAAATCTATATATGGGATTCTAACCGCGTTTGAAAATTTAGACAAAGGAAGTGTATGTGATGTTTCAACGAAAGCACTCCAGACATACCAGACAAACAGGTCAAATATTGATTTTGAATAATTTTCAAAAAAAAGTACGAAATCAAAAACTGGAAGATCTATTCTTGTCGCCTTTGATAGAACAGATGACAACGACGGGACAGCACATTGCAAATTTTCAATGGCATATGCATAAGTTTGCACTAACCACTTACAGTTTTTCATCCTGCTACTTGTATGCGTCCGCCCATCAAAAATCCAGTCAAAATCAGAGTCCACAGCAAGGAACAGGTGAGGACCAGAGTTGTTAATAAAATCAAGGACAACTTTTTTACCTTTGGCCATATCAGACCGGACAGGGGGCATTATTTCGAAAGTTATGCCAGACTCGGAAAAATCATCAAAAATATTGCGCCAAAAAGCGACATCATCCCACCCCTCAACATAAACTGCGACAATGTCCCTTGCAGACAATACAGACATGGACGAGACATAATCACTTGAAATATATTCCGCCAATGTGTTTGATTTATTAGATCTGTTTACTATACCACTAAAATCCATTCCGCAATATATAAATGTTCCACGTGAAACGACATCATTTTGTTCCACGTGAAACAATTGTTTTGAACTTGTTTTTCATATTGTCAGCAAGATTAAAAATAGATTCAGGACTTACGCCTATCGATGATTCAAAGAAAGGCTTGAACATCTTTTGAACATATCTTTCATCTATTATTGTTTCAGAGCAGACAAAAGGAGTATCAAAAACAACCAACATAGAAGTACAAGAATTCGCTATAAATCTTCTTATAGAAAAAATCTGATAGAACCACTTACCAAGAAATGTTGTCCATGAATAATTCAGATTCGCATCAAAATCCATCAACACATTAATAACTGATGCACCAGTAATTCTTGATAATTTGTATGGGAAGATGAGACTATCCGAATCAAACGTCAAATGGTGTGAATTAATTTTAACAAAGTAAATAATGCCACCGCCAGATTCAAGGTAATGAACAGCACTTGATAATAACGCAAAATTAGACCTACAAGAACCACAATCCAAAATATATGGAGAAAGACACTGAACACTTCTGAGGACATCATTGATTGGCAATATCTTGACATCATTTCGCCCGGAAGACTCAATTATCTCAGCAATGGAAGCCACAACTTCAAGTATTCCTGAAACAACTGGGACAACTGCAACGAACGGATAACCCTTATCCTTAGGCAATTCCCCTCCCTTTACAATCCGTGATATTTTCATGGTATCCAGAAGTGTAGATGCAAAATCCTTCTCACCAATAGCAATAGGTAAAGAATGATAGAAATCATTTAATTTCTTAAAGCCCATGATACGGATAAGCAGATTAGACAGATATCTAGAAAAAGCATCAGGGGCTAAATCTACTATCAACTTTTCGTCTATTATCTTATCTCTCATATTTTCTATTTACAATAAATCAACGACCAAAATAAAGCAATAGTATATTTATGTCACTAGGAGACACCCCAGGAATTCTTGATGCAACACCAATAGTTGCAGGCTTAATTCTCGATAGCTTTTGGCGGGCCTCAATTGTTAGCGAATTTAATGAAAAATAATCAAAATTTTCTGGAATCTTTATATACTCCAATCTATTTAATTTATCCGCAGTCTGTTTTTCCCTTGCAATATATCCAGAATACTTTAGATCAACCTCTAACTGATGGATATCATCTTCCTTGATACTATTAGAAGAAATGAAATCTTCTAGAGGAGAAAAGCCGGAAACTATATCAGAAAAACCTATTCCCGTCCTGGAAAGAACATCAGAAAGCCTCTTTGATTCAGACACCAACGGTTGAGAAAGAGCCTGAAGAATCGGATTAAGATCTTTTGAAGTAATGTTTGTGCCTGAAATGAAATTATTCAATGACAATATTCTCATTGATTTATCATTAAATTCTGCATAACGATCGTCATTGACAAGCCCCAGGTCTCTACCAAGAGGAGTTAACCTTCTATCTGCATCATCACCCCTCAAAAGTATTCTATACTCGGCACGAGAGGTAAACATCCTATATGGTTCATCTA
>DCHP01000016.1 GCA_002315675.1 Rikenellaceae bacterium UBA1749
CGTAAACGACCTTTTCCCCTTTTTCAATTATGTTGAGTGCCAAGGATTCTGCATCGATTTTTCTTGCAGCATCAAGGAGTTCGCCTTTCATTCGTCGCTGGACATTGTTAAATGCGTATATTCCAGCCTGTCTGACTGCTTGGGCATCCTCATGTCTGCCCATACGCTCATATATCTCTATGAGTGCATAGTATGGCTCGGGCTCCCAGTATTTATTCATCAGCAGATTCTTGTACAGATTGACCGCACCGTGCCAGTCTTCCTGTCGCATGAGGGCATTTGCTCTGTCCAAGAGTTTCTGCGCTTCCTCTTTGACTTTCTTAATAGCTGATACTGCTACATCGGGAAGGTCAGATGGCATACCCAACATTTCGTAAGGAGGCAGTTCCTTCTTTGCTTGAAGATATTTCCAGTATAAGGTTTTAGACTTCTCCATGTAACCAACACAATGAAAAGGAGATACGAAAGTCTTCATGTCCTCTGGCTCATCATCTTCGTCGTCATCCCATTTTGGCACAACAATCTCCTGCTTTGGTGGCTCTTGTGCCACCGGCTTAGGAATTGGCTTGAGAGTAGGTTTAGATACCGGAGCTGGCTTAGGAACTGGTTTCGGTGTTGGCTCTGTCTTAATTTCGGGAACAGGCTTGGGATTTTCTTGTTCCTTGATAGCAATCTTTGAATAAGACACATACCATTCCATATTGTGGTCAGCATCACGATCACAGTGCCAATGATAATGTTTGCTAACTTCAATAACGTCTTTATAGCGACCTTTATGATATAAAATCGATGCCGCATGAAGATAAACACTCCAATAGCCTGTGCCAAAGAAATTCTTGTTGACGAGTTCCATGGCGACTTTCAGACACTCATCATACTTCTTTTCTTTGTACAACTTATCTGAAAGAGACAAAAGTTCTGCGTCTCGCTTTTCCTCTGCTTGACGAGCTTCTTCTTCCCTTTGTTCTTTGCTCTTGAATATATAGTCGAGTAGTCCCATTTATCTATACCAATATTTGTTAGGCTTAGTAATTTCTATGTCACACACGACGGCATATCTGGGCTGGAATTATATTTTCTATTCCGTATTTTAAATTATATTTTCATCATTCGTTCTTTGCAAATATTCATAGCATAGTGTGATGATATCATAAGATTTATCAATTTCCCTTTTACTACATCTTATAATCAAATCCGCTTTACCGCTCGCATCAATGTCGATGGTTGCCTCAAAGGTATCATCACGCTGGAGTTCTGGCAAATAGAATGAAATAGTCTTACCATGGCATTCAAGATATTTCACCTGCACATATTCTTGCACATGGATATAATACACCATCATACTTAAATTTGAAGTCTTGGTTACCATATTTTGCGGTTCCATACTGATCTAGTATATAATTTGCCCAAAAGCTCGAACATAGACACCTCTGATTTTCATCATCTTCTGTGCGAGTGAACAGATCTGACAACCTTCTAAAATAGTCACCCATCACACCTTTGTTAAACATAGGATTATTGATACCCCAAAAAGTGAAAAAATAAACACTAGTGTCGATATTATCTGGCAAATATACAGGAAATACCATTATAGATGCAGTTCAAATTCAACTGTCCCTTTCATACCATACTTTCGTCTGATGGCTGAAAGTTGCATAAATTCGACTGGGTAACCGAGCGCATCACCAATAACACCTCCAAAGAGTGAACCACATATTTTATTTTCAATAATAACTTCCATTATATTATATTTCCTAACGCCACGTTTGTTACTTTATTAAACTTTCTGTCTTTTATCATAAAAGTCATGCGTTGACCAGCAGATACATCAATAGTGACTTCTAACGAAGATGGCATATATCCAAATTTTTCCTCCAAATCGATTGCCAACTGTCTGTTTTCAATCCCGACAAAAAGTCTTTCATTCTTATCTAAATTAACAAATGTAGATCTTTTACATGGAATAGTGAAATTGGAGGGGAGAAGAGTTTCACAATGAGAAACACCTTTGTCTTGCAGTTTTCCAATATAGATAGAGGAAGGGAAGCATGACAGGAATAATGAATCTTTAATATCCACAAATAATCCCATCCATTTAATCACACCTTTGAACAAGAACTCATTAGTTTTCGTTAATGACAATTTATATTTCTTATTGACATCAGAATCAAGAGTTGAACGGCTATTATACAATTCATTTGAACCCGCCTCTAATATTTCGCATATTCCTCCGCCTGTTTCAAATATACAATAATCTTCGTCAGTTTTTATGCAGGTTACTCTATCGTCATAGATAGTTTTGCCCTCAAAACCATAGGCTACAAGCTCAATTTCAGGAATAACATACGGTTTTATTGAGAATTTTTCAATCATCCTTGATATTCCAACATAGGTGTCTGAAAGCTTGTAGGTGATTAGGATTTTTGATTCCATGAGCATTTTCCTATTTTGTCTGATAAAATCCTCAATGGTGTAACCTTTTACTATATCTTTTGCTGGATATATACTATAGAAATTATCATATGTAAGAGGAGATTTCAATTCAAAGCATTGCCAAATGTTTGCATTGCAATAATATAGACGATTGTCATTAGTTAGAG
>DCHP01000106.1 GCA_002315675.1 Rikenellaceae bacterium UBA1749
TTATTTTTCAAATGAGAATGCCCTGGAAAGCCTTTTGTAACTATATAGTCACCTTAGGTAAAAATAACCATCAATGTATCAAGCAAACATTCCAGAAAGAGGTCTATTGTTGATATTTGACATAGTGACTGAATAGTTACATAGAAGACAATCAAGCCATAAATGAGTGATTGAAAAAAATCAAATAATCCTCTATTTCAAGAATACCCACAAATAAAATATTTACTTTTGCAAAAAAATAGAAACAATGAAGATAATAACCAAACATGCAATGGCTCTTTTATGCCTGGCGTTTTCGTTCTTGCTGACATCATGCAGCGACAACGACAACAAATCATACCCAACCAATCTCGAAGGGATATGGATCTATGCTGATACAAAAACCACTGAAACCGGGGCACTTGTAATAGAGAATGTATCAGGAGGACAGTACTCATTTTTCTCCGTTGCCAATGTATCACAATCGGCAGCGTGGAATGCAGAAGGATCGTTCAAATATGATCCTGAAACAGGAAGCGGATACATTAATACGCAGGTTGTCGGAGGAACCACTGTTTCAGTTCAGGCCTTCAAGGATAGCAAGAATCTAAAAGTACTAATGACTACTATAGTAAGCGGTGAAAGCGAGGTGAATGAATATGTATTTCGTTCTGTAAGCGAGGAAAATATTGAACAGTTCCATACCGGGAAATGGTACGGATATTACACGACCGGCGACATAACAACCGAAGAGACATTGGAAGTCACAACCTTAGACCAAACAAGCACTTCATTTGGGACATTTAGTATTTCCTCAACAGGAAGTTCCACAAAAGTCTATGACATCAATGGCATTTCACAATTCATTAGAATCAACACAAAGGATGCAATAGGTACAATGAAAATCACATACCAGGGTCAAAGCCAATATGCAATCCTCATGTTCGACAAGAACAACAGCGATGTAACTGTATATTTTGACAACAAGGCTGTCAAATTGAAATATATCATCTAACCACACCTTTATTCCAAACCAATAATTCAAAACGGCTTCTAAAACAATAGACACTTTCTTGAAGACATTTAGGGAAGTTCTTTAAAACCCAAATAAGAGCGCTAGAAATAAGATTTTTCTAGCGATTTTTCTTTTCTGCCATGGATGAATTTAATTATACTGCGTAATATCTGGAATGCCTGATAGCCTTCTCAATGTTAATAACTTGTTAAATGGTTGTTAATATAATGTGAAATGAATGTTAACAAGCACACCTGAAGACTTTGAAAAGAACAAAAAAAAACTGCTTTGAAATCACTTCAGAGCAGTTTATTATAATTTGGTTGTGTATCCGTATCACTATAACAGTCGGGATTTATGATTAATAGAGCACATTAATATCAACAGGGAACATTTATTCATGCATCATGGAAGAACATTAAGGAGACGGCCACCTAATTCCACAACCTCTACTCCTTCTGCAAGTGTTATTGCATATTCAGGACGATAGCGTATTGAAGATTCCATATCAGGAATCCAAAGAGCGGCCCTGTACTTTCCCTTAGGCGCACTATCAGGCAACTTTCCCTGTAAGGAAACTTTTATTTCCTTCCATGGTTCAAAAGAGCGTGCATCAACATTTGTTTCAAATTCATACACAGCACCACTTCTATTGTTAAACAGGACAAGATACACCATACGTGAATTGACAGGACGGGAAAAACCTACATTTCTAATTGACACGTTTCCATTATAGATGCCGTTCTCCAGTTTTCCTTCATGCCGAACAGCCTCAAGCCTATAGCCTAAATGGTCACGGATATACTCATATCCTGAAGGCAGCGGGTTTCGCTTGAAATAGTTTTCATCGCATGGAAGACAATGAGCCTTAAGCATACTGGCAGAGAACGGAGTCGCTTTCCATGCATCTATGCTATATTTTTTTTCTGACCCGTTTTTATCCGGTTCGCTGATATCAAGTTCTGTATTGGAATGAACAATACTAAATGTTGTATAGTGATGTTTAATAAATCTGTCCAAAGTTGACAGTGCATTTGCATGAACAAGATTGGGTACCGCTCCCCAGAAAAGTTCGCCCTCAACCGGAAGGTTTGAGCTCTCACGGGTAACCTTGTCAAATTCCGGTTCCCCATCCTCTGTTCTTATGAAAGTATTGCCATCAGTATAACTAGCCATGGTACCATCATTGAAAAATCCAATACGACTCACATCCAGCGCACCGACACCTTCAACTGCCTCAGCCATATCCCGATAAGCCATACGACGAACCATAGTTGAGCGGGTTGGCGGAAGCATATCTAGTGTAGCATCAAGAATTGCACGTACAACTTTCGGGTCACGATCCAGTCCATTGGGATCACTATGAAATTCACCCCATGCGCCCAACCAACCTACCTGCAAGACATAAATAACATCAACATTCTTGCGGACTATAGGAGTCAGCTGTTTGATATGAGACAAGATACGTTCCAATGATGGAGTATTCTTAGCACCATCCATTACACTCTGATACGCGAACCTGAGAACGAATTTCACGCCGTCCTGGCGTGCATGGTCAAAATCGGCCTGCAGAGCATCAAGCTTGGACTGGGAAATATCAGAGTCAAAATATTTTGACAAATAACAATATGCCTGTGCCATCACAACCCCTTCATCCTTGTAGTAGGCAAATGGCCAGTTGTATCCTAAGGGTTTGCCTTCGCCATCCTCGATGCCGACTGTTATTTGAAACCGGAAACCACGTTCTGGATTGGGCAAACCCTTAGTAGCCACCTTGACACGTTGAATTTCAAGCGCACTATTATTTTGAGCCGATACATGAAGTATACACACAATCTGCATTGTCAAAATGCAACATACTATCTGGATTATATTGATATTTTTCATTTAAATAAGATCTATTATTATAAGAGAACAATTCAACAAGAGGAAACCACCCTACATAACTGCTATGCAAGTTACAAAAAAAAAGAAATAACAAAAGGAAAAGACTCAACTTCTTATATAACTATTGACAATCATGAAGCTTTATGATATATTGTTAATAACCTGTTAATAGGATGTTAATAAAGTGTCTAATTAGTGTTGATACGGTATTGACAACTTGTTAATGTTGTTAACTACATGTTAAAACAATGTCGACAACTTTTTAAATTGTTGTCAACAATATGTTAACAGATTGTTTATTATTCATATAATTTGTGTCAAAATTATGTTGCAAATAAAATGTTGATTTTGAAATGACAATAATGGTTTGTACCTTGCATCTATGGAATTGGATCTGATTATACGTTATGCATTCTATGGATTATACTGGTTACTGGTCCTGGCATGTGTACTAACTATTATCCACGAACTTAGAGATCCTTCAAGGTCACTTTCCTGGATCCTTGTTATAATCACATTCCCGATTGGGGGAATAATCCTATTTTTCTTTTTTGGCCAGAATTTCAGAAGAAAATGGATTATCAGCAAAAGGGAAAGCAGGCTACATAAATATATTGAGACAAATTACAAAAAGCAGTTAAAGGAAATCGGAGAGATTGAACCAGAGAACGATCTGAGCAAGAACCAGCAGATAATAACTCTTCTTTTGAATAATAGCAGATCTCTTCTGACAAACAACAATTCAGTACAGATACTGCACGATGGCAAAAAGACTTTCGAAGAAATAATATCCGCACTTAAATCCGCCAAAAGTTCCATAAATCTAGAATATTACATATTCGAGGAGGATGAACTTAGTAAAAGAATCTGCGATATCCTGATCGCAAAAGCTAAGGAAGGAGTCAGTGTAAGATTTCTATACGATGATGTCGGTAGCTGGAAATTGAAAAGAAGATTCATTGCCAATCTACAAAAAGAAGGAATCAAGACTTCAAAGTTTTTCCCCGTTGCGTTTCCCCTTCTATCCAGCAGACTGAACAACAGGAATCACCGTAAGATTATAGTCATTGACGGAGAAACCGGTTTTACTGGAGGTATCAATATTGCACAAAGATATCTGTCGGACAAATGGCATGATACACATCTAAAAATAGAAGGTGACGCAGCAAAAATGTTACAGGCTGTCTTTCTGACAGACTGGCATTATGCAACAAAGGAAGCTGTAACAGACTGGAGAAAATACATTTGCCTTGAGAAAAAAGAATATGGGCATAGTCCAATCCAGATAGCAGCGTCAGGTCCTAATGCACCATGGGCATCAATAATGCAAGCCTATTTTGAGGCTATTTCAAAAGCGAGAAAATCTATATATATATCCACTCCTTATTTTACACCAACCCAGACAATATTGACCGCCCTGAAAGTAGCAGCACTCGGAGGAGTTGATGTCAGGATAATGTTGCCAAAGAAATCCGACGTATGGCTTGCCGATATGGCAACCAAAAGCTATTTCCAGGAGCTGATGGAAGCTGGAATAAAGATATACCTCTATTCAAGAGGCTTCGTCCACACAAAGATGATATGCGTAGATGAAAATATATGTTCTATTGGATCTGTAAACATGGATGAAAGAAGTTTCGAGGACAATTTTGAAATTACAGCAGTTATGTACGACAGGAAAATAATACAGGAAGCAACAACATATTTTTTGAATCTATGTGAAAAATGCAAAATAATGACTCTTTCCAAATGGCATTCCAGAGCTCACCGAAATGAGTTATTCGAAGCTTTGGCAAGACTAATCAGTCCTCTACTATAATTAGCATGACTACTCCACTTCCTATCTTTATTTTGACGTTTTCGACTTATAGTAAAAAACTTACAAAAACATAAATCTTTAACCCAGGGATAGACAGAGGGCTTCAGTATCAATCTGAAGCCCTCTGTCTTTTATTAACCAAAAATCTATAGGTATCTATCAAAGACGTTCCATACAGAAGTTAGTCTATTTTATAGAATGTTTGTCATTAATTATTCGTTGCGGGAATAGTTAGGTGCTTCACGTGTAATGGAAACATCGTGAGGATGGCTTTCAAGCATACCACTATTTGTAATTCTTACAAAACGTGCATTCTTTAGTGCAGTAAGGTTAGCTGCACCGCAATAGCCCATACCTGAACGGAGACCGCCAATGAGTTGATATATTACCTCTGACAAAGTTCCTTTATAAGGCACTCTTGCGACAATTCCTTCTGGAACAAGTTTCTTGACATCATCTTCAGAATCCTGGAAATACCTATCCTTCGAACCTTTCTGCATGGCTTCAAGTGATCCCATTCCACGATAACTCTTAAACTTCCTACCATTATAGATGATTGTTTCTCCCGGAGATTCCTCTACGCCAGCAAAGAGGCTACCTGCCATAACCGTATCGGCACCTGCTGCCAGCGCTTTAACAATATCACCTGAATATCTGATACCACCATCGGCAATCATAGGGACTCCTGTACCCTTTAACGCAGAAGCCACTTCATATACAGCGGAAAGCTGAGGATATCCAACACCGGCAATAATACGGGTCGTACAGATTGAACCTGGTCCGATGCCAACCTTTATACCATCAGCTCCGGCATCTGCTAACATCTTTGCAGCCTCACCTGTTGCAATATTTCCGACTACTACATCAACATCAGGGAATTTTGCCTTAACCTGTTTAAGCATTGTTACTACGCCCTTTGAATGACCATGAGCAGTATCAATAACAATAGCATCGGCTCCTGAAGCGATCAGCGCCTCAACCCTTTCCATAGTGTTATAGGTTACACCAACACCAGCAGCAACCCTAAGACGTCCTTTGGAGTCCTTTGCTGCATTTGGATTATCCTTTACCTTGGTAATATCCTTATAGGTCAGAAGACCTACAAGTTTACCATTCTTGTCAACAACAGGAAGTTTCTCAATCTTATTCTGAAGAAGTACATCAGATGCAAGTTGCAAATCAGGATTTTCAGTTACAATCAGACCATCCTTAGTCATCAAATCACTGATTAGAACTGAGTTGTCTGTCTGGAAACGCAGGTCTCGGTTTGTAACAATACCTATCAATTTCATATCGTTATCAACAACAGGAATACCACCAATATGATTTTCCTTCATCAGACGCAACGCATCTCCTGCTGTGGAATCTGGAGATATTGTTATCGGATCATAGATCATACCATTTTCGGCACGTTTAACCCTCTTAACCTGATGAGCCTGATCTTCAATAGTCATATTCTTATGGATAACACCAATACCTCCCTGACGTGCAATTGCAATGGCCATTTCACTTTCAGTCACCGTATCCATGGCTGCCGAAACAATAGGAGTGTTCAGGATAATATTTCTTGTGAAATGGGTAGAAATGTTTACCTCACGTGGAAGGACCTCTGAATATGCAGGTACGAGCAAGACATCGTCAAAGGTCAGACCTTCACCGACTAATTTATCATTGATAAAGCTACTCATGATTTGAAACTTGAATTAAATTTCTCGCAAAGATAATATTTTTTTAATTAATAAAGACCAACATTCACTACTTTTGTGAAACGATTCAGTCACCTTATTCAACATATTGCATATATGATTTTATGCTGTATCGTTACACTTTTGTACTGCTATGAAAAAATTCATTGACTTCACGGAGGAATACTGGAGAAGGAAGGCCTGTTACAGCACAATGATTAAACCGGTCGGTTCATTATGCAATCTGCAGTGCAGATACTGCTATTATCTTGATAAGAAGCTGCAAAATGGCAGCACAAATAAGGCTATGGATCTCAATACACTACAGCGGTACATCAAATGTTACATACAGGACAATGACAGTGACCATATCACTTTCTGCTGGCATGGTGGCGAACCACTGCTGGCCGGACTTGATTTCTATAGAATGGCAGTGGAATTTCAGAAAATATACAGCAACGGGAAAATCATTGAAAACACCCTGCAGACAAATGGCACTCTTATTAACAATGAGTGGGCAGACTTCTTTGCAAAGGAGAATTTTCTTGTAGGAATATCAATTGATGGCCCCGAAAAAGTTCATAACATAAACCGGTCAAACTCATTTGACAAGACGATAAAGGGACTTGAATACCTGAAAAGAGCTTCCGTTGAATTCAACACATTATCCGCTCTAAGTATAGAAAGCAGTGGACTTGGAAAAGAAACCTATCAATTTCTGAAAGATATAGGAAGTCAATATATGCAGTTCCTACCTGTAGTAGAACATGTCAAGAAAATTAAGAATTATCCCACCCCCGTAATATGCAATCCTGAGGATCCTGAAGGGGCCATTGCCCCATGGTCAATCAGTAGCCGTGACTATGGGAACTTCCTTATTGACGTTTTCGACACCTGGGTGAAGGAGAATGATATTGGGAAAATATTCGTACAGATTTTCGATGCAACCCTCTCAAGAATGTGCGGATATAAGGCAGGAGTATGTTCCATGAACAAGGAATGCGGGGATTGTCTCGTTGTTGAACATAACGGCAATGTATATAGCTGCGATCATTTTGTCTACCCGTCATATAAACTGGGGAACATCACTTTAGATTCATTAAGGGATATGTACAAAAGCTCACTTCAATCAAATTTCAGGAAAGCCAAAAGCTCAGGTCTTCCTGAAAAATGCAGAAAATGTATTTGGCAGTCTCTATGCAGTGGTGAATGTCCGAAACACAGATTTGCTACAGACGGATACGTTAATTATCTTTGTAGTGGATTGCAGCATTATTTCCGTCATACTACACCTTATTTTTCAACCCTCAGAGATGAGTTACTGAAGAAGTCATGAAACTGAAAGACATAATAGAAAATATCTGGAGACAAAAGATACTGGGTCTTTTCTTTATCATCGCCCTAACGCTTTGGTACATGACAAAATTATCCGGGAGCTACACCACTGATATTATTATTCCGATAGAACTTGTAACAGAAAAGGAGAGCGGAGAATGGATAGAAAATCCATTGATAAAGGTAAAAGCAAATTGTCAGTCCGATGGAAGGACCATTCTGTCATACAGGATGAATCTCACCAACAGCATCCAGGTGCCTGTTTCCAAACTTGTCATTGACAAGAAATCCAAGTATCAGTACTCCATCGAACTTGAATCTTTGGCCCGCGCAATCCAATCGCAGACAAAAGAGCTGAACATTAACTACATCAATGACACTGTACCAACTTTCAACCTGGCCGAGACCAACACAAAGAAAGTTCCAATTATATCTGACATCAATATCTCATATGCGGCTCAGCATATGAATCCAACAGGAAAGATAATTTTAGGATTTGACAGTGTCACGGTCAAGGCACCAAGTATCATTCTGGACACAATCAATTCAATCAGGACCATTGAAGTCTGGTATAAAAACCTAAATCATCCCGTCAAATCAGACATTGCGCTTCTTATACCTGACAACATAGTATCAGATCACACAAAAGTGCCATACGAAATAAATGTTGAAAGATGTACTCAGTATAAATTTACAATCGATGTTGCTTCCTCAAAGCCTGCAAGGCACGAATATTCAGGGAGAACCATCTTCCAGCAAATAGTAGCCGAAAAAAACAGCCTGACTGTAATACCTAAACAGGTAACGATATTCCTTAATATGCCTCTTAGTGCAGACACCAAGAAAAATGATATCAAGGCATATGTTGACTATAACAGCAGAAGTTCCTCACCGATATACGATGTAAAACTGGACCATTTACCAGAAGGCAGTGAAATAATCGCCATTGAACCACGCGTTGTAAATGTCTATAAGAATATAAAGGATTAGTCTTAACATGATCAAAGTAGCCATATCAGGACTGATAGGAGCTGGCAAAAGTACAGCAACAGATGTGTTCAAAACATTGGGGATCAGATGCTACAATTCTGATGTAATGGCAAAGATACTGATGAAGAACAAACTTCGTCCAGAAATTGAATTAATTCTAGGGAACGCTTCCTTTCTTCATGATGGCGAATTGAACAGGGATTATATTGCGGGAAAAATATTTTCCGATGAATCATTGAGGCTTAAGCTCAACAGCATTGTACATCCGGCAGTGAAAGAAGACTTCATCAGATGGTCAGAGATGCAGAACAGCCCCTACTCTATCATTGAGACCGCACTGCTTCAGGAATCAGGTATCATAGATATCGTTGACAAGGTTATTCTTGTGACTGCTGACGAGGAAGAACGTGTACAGAGAACAATACAACGTGACAATACCGACGAGGAATCTGTAAGGAGAAGGATAAAAGCGCAGACCATACAGTCCAGACTATTGGATAGTGCAGACTACATTATTGACAATAGTGAAAACAGATTGATAATTCCTCAGATTTTAGAAATTCACAAAATAATTTTATCTTTGTGCTCGAATAAAAAATAACCCAATAATGAAATTAAAAGAAATACTTTTCGTAACTGGTCAGCCTGGACTATTCCAGTATATAGCTCAGGGTCGCGGTGGAGTCATTGTTGAGAGCTTGCTAGATCATAAAAGAACTATGCTTGGTGCCTCTGCAAAAGTCAGCGCACTTGGTGACATCGCTATGTATACAACAGAAGAGGAAAAACCGCTGTCTGATATTCTACAGTCACTCTATGACAAGAACAAAGGGCCGCTTTCACTTACAAAGGATTCCTCAAACGAGGAACTTAGGACATTTATGGCAGAAGCCGTTCCTGGTTATGATGAAGAACGTGTACATAACTCGGATATCAAGAAACTTGTAAGTTGGTACAACTTGCTTGTGAATGCTGGAATGACAGATTTCACAGTATCCCAGGATGAAGAAAGTGAACTTCCAGAAAAGAAGGAAGAAGTTCAGAAACAGAATATTGCTGTTTCAAAGCCTGCACCAAGGGCAACTTCCCAATCAAAGGCAAAAACGCCTAAGAACACAACATCACGTAAATCACAATAAACAAAATAAAATCATGGTATCTTACAAAGAATTAGGTCTTGTAAACACTCGCGAGATCTTCAAGAAAGCATACGATGGCGGATATGCTATCCCAGCTTTCAACTTCAACAACATGGAACAAATGCAGGCTATTATCCAGGCATGCGTTGAAAAATCATCACCAGTAATTCTTCAGGTATCAAGTGGTGCCCGTAAATATGCAAATCAGACACTGCTTCGTTACATGGCTCAGGGTGCTGTTGAATATGCAAAGGAACTTGGAAAGAATATTCCTATCGTTCTTCACCTGGACCATGGTGATACTTTTGAACTTTGCAAAAGTTGTATCGATATGGGGTTCTCTTCAGTTATGATTGACGGAAGTAGTCATCCATACGAAGAAAATATCGAACTTACTCGTAAGGTTGTTGAGTACGCACACCAGCATGATGTAACTGTAGAGGGTGAACTTGGCGTTCTTGCAGGTGTTGAAGATGACGTTGTTGCAGAACAGAGCCACTATACAGATCCTGCAGAGGTTGAAGATTTCGTTAAACGTACAGGTGTAGATTCACTTGCTATTTCAATCGGAACTTCTCATGGTGCAAACAAATTCAAACCAGAACAGTGTACTCGTAACGAAGAAGGTATCCTTGTTCCACCAGAACTACGTTTCGACATCCTTGCTGAATGTGAAAAACGTATCCCTGGATTCCCTATCGTTCTTCATGGTTCTTCTTCAGTTCCTCAGGAATATGTTAAGGTTATCAATACTCATGGTGGCGCACTGAAGGATGCAGTTGGTATTCCTGAAGAACAGCTTCGTCGTGCAGCCAAAAGCGCTGTTTGCAAAATCAACATCGACTCAGATGGCCGTCTTGCTATGACAGCTGCAGTTCGTACAGTATTCACTGACAAGCCAGCTGAATTCGACCCACGTAAATATCTTGGCCCTGCTCGTGACGAGCTTAAGAAACTTTACATGCACAAGGTAGAGAATGTATTAGGTTCTGCTAACCAGGCTTAATTACATCGTAAGTATCTATAAAAAATAGATGGTTCATTTATGTGAATCATCTATTTTTTTATACAGATTATCCTGGAAAGATATTCGAAAAAGGCTGATTCAGTCTGAATATCTAATGGTAATAGATTACAAAGTCAAGGGTAATGTAAAAGGCAACATAAAAGGCAAAAATAAATTTGCATCCCGTTCCAAGATAAAAACTCAAAGCAGATCCTATTGTATTAAGAAAAAGCTTTCTTGGATTTTTCTGTCTGTCAGCAAGTTCTCCTATAAAAGCACCCAGAAGAGAAATGACAAACATTCCTATCAGGAACAATTTCTTGTCAGCTATCAGATTGAAACTTATAAGGTCATATTTTGGAGAACAACATGATAGAAGCAGAAGGGCTGAGACAAAAACGGTTGAAATTGTTGCACCGAGTTCGGCTTTTCTGCTGCCACCTATGTTCTGGCGCACTTGTTGAGGTACGAAAAAGTTAATAGCCACTACTACAATTGTAACTATCAAATAAATCCATAACATATCAACGGTAACATAGCAGTATTCACACCAATATGCCAGCCATATAGCAACATATGAGAAAGCAGGTCCTGGGACAGGACGGACAAAAGCACCTATCAGTCCTATGAGTGAGACAATCAAGGCGGCTATCAGCAGAAATTCATGCATCGTATCTTATCTATTATTGCGGTTATTTCACATTAGCTATCAATGAATACTCTATTGACGGCTTATCGAAATAATCATTTTCCACATAATTCTTATTCTTGACAAATTTAAGAGGATGAAGTTCCAGTTTCCCAGAGGCACCATCTACAGGAATAAATTTTTTAGGCTTGTATGGCAGAATGGACACCTGCAACTGAATAATTTCATTCAGTTGTTTGCGCTGGAAAGAAGAAATTTGAATCTTGGAGTCATTTTCCATCTCCCCGATCGAAATAATTTCAACATACCTCTGCTCTTTCCATATTCCAATATTATAATATAGTCGGTAACTACTGTCATTTACAAGATACATATCCAAATTACTCTTTTCAGGCTGCATAGTGTCATCTGATGGCACAAAAAGCAAGGAGACCTTACAGTCTGTCACATCAAAAGGTACCTCTGGTTCTTCCGCATCTTGAGAAGCATTCTGATTCTTTTTGCCGACTATCTGAGAATAGAATTCCTCCAATGCAACGTTATTATTGGATTTTCTCTTTGGAAGTTCAATGGGATCATCCTCCCATTCACTTTCAAGTGAGATTTTTCCATATACCGGACCACGATATTCGCGGGGTTTGTTCTGCTGTTTCTTATCTCCGCGATGACCGCGTATTTCTTCTTTTTCCTCACCTCCCATAATACGGAAGGCTTTCTTTTCTTCGTCTACTGCAACTACTACCAATTCCGAAACCTGAGTCGGTATTTCAAATCCGTCAACGTCAACCATAGCCAGTCCATGAACGATACTTTTGACTATGCCTGAGCGCGTATCAGACAGAAATTTAACTCTATCACCTACTTTTATCACCATAATTTTTGTTAAGTTTGTACAAAATTAGAAAAATAGATGTTAACTCCGATAAATATTTCAGATTTCACATATGACCTTCCAAACGAAAGAATAGCAAAATATCCCTTGGAGGAAAGGGACAGTTCCAAATTACTGGTATTCAAGGATGGTCAGATATCTCAGGATATTTTCAGGAATATCAGAAATTACATACCAACCAGTTCAACCCTGGTATTCAACAATACCAAGGTAATCAGAGCAAGACTATTCTTTATCAAGCCTACTGGCGCTCATATTGAGATACTATGTCTCGAACCTCATGAACCTGCCTCGTACGAGGAAGCATTTTCAAAGAAAACAACTTCGTCATGGAAATGCGTTATCGGAGGAGCCAAGAAATTCAATCGTCCAATCTACCTACAATGGGATGGGAATACATTAACAGCTGAAAGGGAGGCAGAAGATATCGTTCGTTTTACATGGAATACGGATGACACTTTCGGAGAACTTCTTGAAAAGCTTGGCAAGACGCCTATTCCCCCATATCTAAGAAGGGAGAGCGAAGATATTGACGTCTTAAGATATCAGACTACATATGCAATTCATGATGGTTCAGTTGCAGCTCCAACAGCGGGACTTCATTTCACAAAAGAGATTCTCGGAAAATTCAATCAGAGATATCCTGTCACTTTGCATGTCGGTGCAGGAACATTTCTCCCTGTAAAGGAGAAGGATGCAACAAGGCATCCAATGCATAGGGAATACATAGAAGTTAATGTGGATGACCTTGAACATATCGCAAAGGCACAGGGCAACATTACTGCAGTCGGAACAACTTCCTTAAGGACACTGGAATCCCTTGCAGTTCTTGGGCAAAGAGTTATCTTAACAGGAGATGCATACCCGGACACAGTAATAGGACAATATGAAGGATATGATTTCAAAACAGAAGGGAATGAATTGATGGAGCTATACAGATGGTCAAAAGAAAAAGGTATTAAAAGAATACTGTCATCGACCCAGATTATGATAACGCCATCATACAGGCTCCGAACAATAAGCGGTATTATCACAAATTTTCACCAGCCACAGTCAACACTTCTTCTGCTTATAGGAGCGGTAGTCGGAGACAGGTGGAGGGAAATCTATAGATACGCCCTTGAAAATGATTTCAGATTCCTTTCATACGGAGACAGTTCATATCTTCAACTTGAGAAAAAGTAACCATCCTAACAATGAAAACAGACCCGAGATTTCTACCTACATCCAAGAAAGAAATTGAGATCAGAGGATGGGACTATGTAGATGTAGTCCTGTTTTCTGGAGATGCTTATATAGACCATCCATCTTTCGGGACTGCAGTCATCGGCCGTACATTAGAGGCTGAAGGACTACGTGTTGCTATAGTTCCTCAACCAAATTGGAGGGATGACCTCAGGGATTTTACAAAGTTCGGCAAACCCAGGCTTTTTTTCGCTGTTACGGCAGGAGCTATGGATTCCATGGTCAACAAATACACTGCCACAAAAAGATTAAGATCCGAAGATGCGTACACACCAGATGGAAGAGTTGATATGCGTCCGGACTACCCCACCATCACATACACTTCCATTCTCAAAAAATTATATCCTGACTCAATGGTAATAATCGGCGGCATCGAAGCATCACTAAGAAGACTCACCCACTATGATTACTGGCAGGATAGACTAAGACCATCATTTCTTATTGAAAGCGGAGCTGATATACTGGTTTATGGCATGGGCGAAAAGACAATGGCTGAAATCGCCAGAAGAATTCCAGAAAAGAAGGAAATAAGCGACCTCAGACAACTTTCATACATATCCTCCACCAGACCAGCGGAGCATGAAAGCTGGAAAACTATAGAACTTAATTCATTTGAGCAGTGTCTGAAAAGCAAAAAGGACTATGCTGAAAACTTCAGACTATTTGAAAATGAAACAGCAAGTATGACACCTGCACGCCTGATTGAAAAAGTAGAAGACAAGTGGGTAGTTGTCAATCCTGCTTATCCCTATTTTACTGAGGAAGAAATGGACAGGACTTTCTCTCTACCATACACAAGACTACCACACCCAAGATACGATGGGAAAAGTATTTCAGCGTATGAAATGATAAAAAACTCTGTCAACATACACAGAGGATGTTTTGGTGGATGCAGTTTCTGTGCTATTTCCGCGCATCAGGGCAAGCATATATCAAGCAGAAGTGAGAAATCCATTCTGGAGGAAGTAAAATCATTGTCAAGAAATCCTGAATTCAAGGGAACATTATCAGACATCGGAGGTCCATCTGCAAATATGTGGAGAATGGGAGGAAAGGACAAATCCATATGCATGAACTGTAGACGTCATAGTTGTCTTTTCCCTAAAAAATGTCTAAATTTACAAGACAGCCATGGGCCGCTTCTTGATTTATACAGGAAAATAGAGAGAGTTGATGGAATAAAGCATTTCTATATTGGAAGTGGCATAAGATATGACTTGTTTGACGGGAAGACTCCATACCTTGAAGAGGTTGTAACAAGACACACAAGCGGCAGGCTGAAAGTTGCACCGGAACATACAGAAGATGATGTCCTTAAATTGATGCGCAAATCTTCATGGAATTTATTTCTTAATCTTCAGAAAGATTTCCACCGGATTTGCGACAAACATGGGCTACCATACCAATTGGTTCCGTATTTTATTTCAGCACATCCCGGTTGTAGTCTTCGACAGATGACCGAACTGCAGAAAAAAGTTGAAAATCTCAAACTCCATATTGAACCGGTACAAGACTTTACGCCAACTCCTATGACACTAAGTACTACAATGTACTATACAGGAATTGATCCCTATAGTGGCGAAAAGGTATATGTAGACAGGGACATCAAATCGAAAAACACACAGAAAGAATTATTCTTTACAAAAAAAAATAGCTATGGAAATAAAAGAATTAGCTCCAAAGGAAGTATGGGAACAGTTCGCAGAGATATGCAAAATACCCCATCCAAGTTTTCACGAAGAAAAAGTCATTGAATACATTAAGAATTTCGCAATCTCTCACAATCTTCAGTGGGAAAAGGATACTGTAGGTAATATTGTAGTGAGAAAACCTGCATCCAAAGGAAAGGAAACTCTTCGTGGAGTAGTTCTTCAAGCGCATACAGATATGGTACCTCAAAAGAATTCCGATATTGATTTCAATTTTGAGACAGATTCAATTCAGCCATACATTGACGGGGAATGGGTAAAAGCCAAAGGTACTACACTTGGCTCTGACGATGGCATGGGGGTAGCAACAATGCTTGCCATACTGGCTGACAAATCACTTGAACATCCATCACTGGAATGTCTATTCACTATTACTGAAGAGACTGGTATGGTCGGAGCAAACGGATTGGGAAGTCACATGCTAAAAAATAAAATTCTAATCAATCTTGATTCAGAAGAAGAAGGTGAAATATATGTAGGTTGCGCCGGAGGAAGCAACAATAACATTTCAATGGAGCTTAAGGAAGAGAACATTCCTGCAGGCTATTCTGCATTCAATATTGAATTGAAAGGGCTGAAAGGCGGTCACTCCGGAATACAGATCATCCTTGGAAGAGCAAACGCAAACAAGGTGGCAACGAGATTTCTAAGGGAACAATCATGCGAAAATGGCATACGCCTTGTATCATTTACAGGTGGCAACATGAGAAATTCAATCCCACGCGAAGCTGCATTAACTATTATTGTCCCTAACAGCAACAGGAATTCATTCCTTGAAGCTACAGAGGAATATGAAAGGACCATCAATTTTGAAAATTCATCCCAGGAAGAAGGAATAACATTCATGGCAAAGGAAACAGCCATTCCATCGAAAGTTATTAGCATGGAAGACCAGAACAAGATAGTTGCAGGACTTACCGCCATGCCTAACGGAGTATTCAGGATGAGTGACAACATGCCTGGTCTAGTAGAAACATCAACAAACCTTTCAATAGTTGACATCAGAAATGGTAAGCTTGACATAAAATGCATGACACGTTGCCTTGTCAATTATGGGCGCAAGGAAGTCAACTCAATGATACGGGCAGCCTGGGCCTTGACTGGCGCTAAAGTCTATGAAGATGGCGAATATGACGGATGGGCTCCTAACATGCAATCACCGTTACTTTCTACGATGAAGGAAACATACAAACAGCTTTTCAATGTTGAGCCAAATGTAACTGCAATACATGCCGGCCTGGAAGCTGGAATCATCGGAGCAAAGTTCGAAGGGATGGATATGATATCAGTAGGCCCTACTCTTCAATATCCTCATTCTCCGGATGAAAGAGTAAACATCAAAAGCGTTGACAAATTCTACAAATTCATTGTATATACACTAAAGTCCATACAATAACCAGATAGTATAGAAAAGCAAAGTGTAGTACAGTATAGTGTAGTATCAACAATCAGGACAAATAATACAAAAAGAAATATAAAATAACTTAAAAAAAATGAAAAACATAAAAAACATAATACTTGTATCATCAGTCATTCTGCTTGCTGGTACAGTTGTTGCTCAACCCAAAACGCAGAAGTGTCCTTATGAATTTACGGATATCAAGGTAAATGAAGCCACTTCAATAAAGAATCAGGCATCATCTGGAACATGCTGGTGTTTTTCCGGAGTTGCTCAGATTGAGTCTGAATTGATGAAAGCCGGCAAAGGCGAACTTGACCTATCTGAAATGTTCATCGTAAGACATACATATTTTGAAAAAGCAGTAAAATACGCTAGACTGCATGGGCATATCGGGCTTTCACAAGGCGGTCAGGAACACGATGTTTTCAACATGATAGAAAAATATGGCATCGTTCCTGAAGCTGAATATCCTGGTTTGAATTATGGAACTACAAAACATAGCCATTCTGAGGTTGAAGCTGCAATCAAAGGATACATGAATGCCATTATTTTCCAGAAAGAGCTATCCACTGCATGGCAAGATGGATTAAATGGAATTCTTGACGCCTATTTTGGAAAACTACCTGAAAATTTCAATTACAATGGAAAAGATTATACTCCAAAGGAATTTGCGGATTTTCTTGGTATTCATAGAAATGACTATATCTCCGTGACTTCATTTGCCCATCACCCATATGGGGCTCCATTTGCAATAGAGGTAGAGGACAACTGGGCCTGGGGAGAATCCATGAATATTGAACTTGACAAATTCATGACACTTATTGACAAGACATTGGAAGATGGACATACTGTTCTATGGGCATCAGATGTATCAGAAAAAGGATTTCAGTTCAGAAGAGGATTTGCAGTATATCCTGAGACCAATCCTGAAAACATGATTGAAACTGACAAGGTAAAATGGGCAGGGATTTCTGAAGAGGAAAGAATGAAATCAATCATGGAATTCAAGGAAGTAGTTCCAGAGAAGAATGTAGATGTCACTGAACGCCAGAAATTTTTCGACAATTACCAGACAACGGATGACCATGGTATGTTGATTGTAGGATATGCCAAGGACCAGAATGGGAATAAGTTCTATAAGGTAAAGAATTCATGGGGAGAAACCGGTGAATTCAAAGGGTACTTCTATGTATCAGTTCCATTTGTGATGGCCAAGACAATGTGCATCATGGTTCCAGTAAGAGAATTCAAGAAATTCGTAAAGTAATGATTGTGCATACGCGAGTTTGATATTATATGCCATATAATATTGAGCACACTTGAAAAAGTCCAAATATTGAGAAACACCCCCAATTTCAGAGACCTGTAAAAGTAATTAAAATGAAAAAAATACTTTTTCAAGTAGACTCAATTTTTTATAAAACAAAAAATTCATGAAAACAAGACATCACGTCAATTCCAGAAGACTTATAATACCTATTGTTATTTCAATATGCATT
This sequence comes from Rikenellaceae bacterium UBA1749, assembly GCA_002315675.1. Lineage (GTDB taxonomy): Bacteria > Bacteroidota > Bacteroidia > Bacteroidales > Rikenellaceae > Mucinivorans. The sequence continues at coordinate 18,252 of DCHP01000106.1, forward strand.
GCAACACTTATCCAAAGTGCATACTCCCAGAGTATTGAACGTGAAAGACCGGCTGAATGGAATGGTCTAATCTTCGGAGGTCGTTTCATTGATCGTATTGAGACGATGTACGATGGGAAGAAGGGAAACAATGTATGGGGCACAAAGGAAGTACAGGGAAGATTTGTTGATAATGGAATTGAAAGTCCAGATATCAGTTTCTGGGGAGGAAACATACTTAAGGGGAATGATGGCAAATACCATATTTTCGTAGCCGGATGGAGAGAGGATTCGCCCAAAGGACATATGTCATGGTGGAACTCAACAGTATTTCATGCTACTTCCGAATGCATTCACGGACCATTTCAGATAGTCAACACTGTAGGCAGGGGACACAATCCCGAGGCATATGTTCTTGATGACGGCAGAATAATTGTATATGTAATAGATGGATATTACATTGCTGATGACATCAATAGTCTGAAATGGACATATGGCGTATTTGATTTTGAACCACGCGACCGCAGGATAATTGAAGGATTATCCAACCTGTCTTTTGCAAGGAGACAGGATGGCTCTAGATTGATGGTCTGCCGTGGTGGTGGAATATGGATAAGCAAAGATGGGATAAGTCAGTACGAACAGATTACATGCGAGAGGGTTTACCCTAATGTTGATGGCAGATTTGAAGATCCGGTCGTATGGAGGGATTCATTGCAGTATCACCTGATTGTCAATGACTGGTATGGTAGAATTGCTTTTTATGAAAGATCTATGGACGGAGTACACTGGGTTATTGAACCAGGAGAAGCGTACACTCCAGGCATAGCAAGGCATAGTGACGGGACTTCTGAAGGATGGTACAAATACGAGCGTCTGAAAGTATTCCAGGATCAATTCGGAAGAGCTTGTCAGGTAAATTTTGCAGTCATCGACACGCTGAAAAATGAGGACAAATGCAAGGACAGGCACAGTTCTAAGAATATCTGCATTCCGCTGAATCCTGGGCTAATGATAGAAATACTGAACAAGGATACAATTACATCTGCCACAACTGAAATCAAGCTAATAATCAAGGCAGAAACAGGTTTTATCCCATATAAGGACCTGGATATAGAATCTCTGAGACTTGGATCATATAATGAAGTAAACTTCGGGAGAGGTTCAAAACCACTGAAACATTATGAAAAAGGGAAAGATCTGATAGTTGTATTTGAAGGAGAAAACAGCAAAATAGCAAAGGACGAGTGGGCACCTAAATTAATAGGCAAGAGACGAGATGGTGGCATGGTATATGGTTACGCAAAACTACCATATGTTGACTATCGTCCCGCTATCTTATCTGCAAGATGTCCTGTATTCGATTCTCTGACAGGTACTTTATCAATAAAAGTCAAAAACTACGGATTGAAACCTTCAATAGAGACAGATATTGCAGTATTTTCAGATAACGGGGACAAAGCTGCTGAGGGAACATTGAAAAGTCTTGCATCCTATGAGGAGTGCACCATTTCTTTCCCATACACTAAAAATTACGACACTTCAAAGTGGATTGTAAAAATTGGATGTAACGAGGAAAAGTTCCAGGTAGCAAAACATAAATCGAAATAGATTTTCCACACATGCTTATACAGAAAAAGTTAAGGCAGGGTTTCAGCAACCTTGCCTCTTTTTTTTAGACCAATATCGGCTCGTCTGGGCTTATTGCCCAGCCAATTGTCACTATGCGTTCCAACAAGCAGGAAATAATAGTGTCGCTCAGTTTACGCATATTATCAAGGTGTTATCCGTTTTAACGGCTGATGAATGGTGTAAGTGAATAATTAGAACTTTCACATTTCATG
>DCHP01000081.1:0-10064 GCA_002315675.1 Rikenellaceae bacterium UBA1749
TCTCAACTGAGAAATGAACTCGGTTACAAAGGTATGAATAATTTTTCGAACTACAACAAAGTATCGATACAAATCGACAACTAAATTTGCAAATACCTCTTGCTAGCCTTCTATGATTATCACCATCTTACTTGATAATAAAAAAGCATAAATTGTATTTTGGGCATTATTTCTAACCAATATGAAACAGTACACTCTATTCTACTCATGGCAATCTGATGATAAAGAATCAAAACGAATAATTCAAAAGGCGCTAAACAAAGCTGTCGACTCCCTAAAAAAGGAAGGTATTGAAATATATATTGATCAAGACACAAGGGACAGAACAGGTTCTGCAAACATTAATAGAAGAGTCATTGAAAAAATTGAATCTTGTGATATTTTTGTTGCCGATTTAACTCCTGTTTATACTTTGCCAAAAAACGAGGAAATTGATTCTCTTCCAAAGCATATGCCTAATAGCAATGTCCTGTTCGAATATGGTTATGCACAAAAAACAAAAGGATTCTCGCATTTCATTTCGTTAGCTTTATTGAAAAAGGGTGAGCATATAGAATATATGCCTTTTGATATCAATCATGACACAATTACACCCTTTTCTTCCGAGAAGGATCTCAGTCTGTTGGACAAGTGGATAAAAAAGATTACAGAAACGATTGACAAAGAAAATGCTACAAGAAAAAAAGTTTTCGATTGTGAACTGCTTTTTAGTGAAGGAAGAACAACAATACAAATAAGCCCTAAGTACAAACAATATAAATATATTCCTCAAGGTAGCACATTAACTAAAACTAATTTTTCTGAAGACAATATTGCGACCAGCATTATCTCTGGAAATATGATAGACACAATATTATCTCAATTTAATAACAAAACTGCTGTGCAGTCTGTTAAACCAATCAGAAAAACTACGAATCTAAGTTTTGTACCAATCAGTTTTACTTTTAGCAATAATGGGGAAAACGCATTAGAGAATTGTAATATCACGATAAAGGCAGATGAAAATATACTTATTGAAGACACAAACACTAAAGAGGCTAATAGTTTTGCAAAAATCTGTAATCCTAAGCAGCGAATAATTAGGGAAAATACAATTAGCAAGAAAATTGATATTCTTAATCCTGAAATGCATATATCTATCACGGATTGTTATTTTCATGTACCGTTCGACACGAAGCAATTTACTATTTACTGGGATTGCCATGGGAAGAACTCGAAACATAATGGAGTACTTCAAGTATCTGTTTCTCCCCAATATGAGATTGAGGAAATTGAAAACGATAAAAGGATGGGAGAAATCCGCATCGAAGATTATGAGATTTCAGAATAAAGGATCTAATATTGTTCATTATGCATGAAATCTTACCTGACAATAATATCTTTATGTATACTTTCGTTGACCACTCAACCACCTCGGCGGAATTGACATCAATGGAAGAAATTTGCACTATTTCCCGAGTTAGAAAATAGCAGAATCGTGTTTATCGATGTTTATGGATATTCTGTACCACATTTGTACTACGAATCGCCTTATAAATTGACTATCAAATAGTTCTAAAAACTGCATCGTTTTTAGTCTAATTCTTGTTTGGAAAACATAAAAAGCTCTCAAAACTTAAATACAGAATTCAAATAAGAATGCCATGGTTTAAAGTGGACTCATGTTTTCTTTTTCAATTAAAAATGGTATCTTTGTAAATTGACTCTTAATAGTAAAAGTTATGTCAAAAATTGTTGCATTAGCCAATCAGAAAGGTGGGGTAGGGAAAACTACTACGGCCATTAACCTTGCGGCATCACTTGCCGTGCTTGACCGCAAAGTTTTGCTTGTGGATGCGGATCCTCAGGCGAATTCGACTTCGGGACTTGGCCTGGAGCCGGCAGAGTCCAATACTTATACTTTGCTAATAGGAGAAGGAAATGTAGAAGATGCTATTTTGCAGAGTCCCGATCTGGCTAATCTTCATGTCATAACTTCAGATATTAATCTTGTCGGGGCTGAGAATGAACTTGCAACCGTTGAAAACGGACAGTTTATCCTGAGGGAGTTGCTTCAGCCTCTTCGATCAAGATATGATTATATATTGATAGACTGCGCTCCTTCTCTTGGATTCGTTACGCTGAATGCGCTTGTTGCAGCTGACAGTGCCCTTATTCCGGTTCAGTGCGAATACTATGCGCTTGAGGGAATCAGTAAACTTGTGAATACAATAAGTCTGGTCCAGAACGGACTTAATGCGGATATGCATATTGAAGGTCTTCTTTTTACAATGTATGATTCAAGACTCCGTCTTGCAAATCAGGTGGTGCAGGATGTCAGGGAACATTTCGGTGAACTGGTTTATAATACCATTATTCAGAGAAGTGTCCGTCTTTCTGAGGCTCCAAGTTTCGGAAAGCCAATAATATTGTATGATGCCTCATCTTCAGGTGCAATCAATTACCTGAATCTGGCTCATGAATTTATAAACAGAATAGAAAAAGCTTAATAAAAAATATAATGGCAAAAACACAGACAGGTCTAGGCCGTGGATTGAACTCACTCATTCCGGAGAATGTTGTTATGAATTCTCAGAAAAAAGACGGGATGATTCATGAAATTGAAATTGAAAAGATTATTCCCAATCCAACCCAGCCACGTGAGGATTTCAAAAAAGAGGCTTTGGAAGAATTATCCAAGTCCATTTCCGAACTTGGACTGATCCAGCCAATAACAGTACGTGAGGCTGCTGATGGCAAATATATGATTATCAGTGGAGAGCGCAGATACAGGGCTTCCAAACTTGCCGGACTGAAGACTCTTCCTGCCTATATTCGCAAGGCAAATGATGCGCAGATGCTGGAAATGGCACTTGTGGAGAATATTCAGCGTGAAGACCTCAATGCCATTGAAATCGCACAAAGCTACAGCAGACTGATAGAAGAACTTAATCTTAATCAGGAGGCACTGGCAGACAGGGTTGGTAAAAAGCGATCAACTGTTGCAAATTACCTGCGTCTTCTCTCCCTTGGACCTGAAGTTCAGGTTGCCGTAATAGCAGGGACAATATCAATGGGACATGCGCGAGCACTTCTCTCTCTTGATGATACTCAGGAACAGATGTATGCCCTGGAACAGATTATCTCCCAGTCATTATCTGTACGTGCGACAGAGGATCTTGTTGCAAAAATCCTTGATCCCAAGCCAAAGGCTACAAACAAGAAGAATCCATATCGTTCTCTTGCGAAGGAACTGACATCAAAAGTCGGTCTTGACATCAAAGTCACTGCTGGCCGTGTCGCAATTTCCTTCAAGGATGAAGATGAACTTGAAAAAATAAAATCCATTCTTACAAGATGATTACCCGAGTTGCCTTTCGGGTAATTCTATATTGCCCTTCCGGTAATTCTCTGAATAATGGTCAAGGAAACGGGTGTTGTATTGGTGAATACAGGAATTAAGCAAAAACAACGGGAAACATCGAAAAGGTTGAAACAGCATAAACCAGTAATGCAAGGAAGAAGAACAATGATAAATAGGTTGATGGTGATGATTGTAGTTGTTATGTTACAGTCAGTCCTATGCCTGTCAGCTCAGTCTGTTAGAAAGGTTATCAAGGTTCAGGGAGGTAAAAGGTCTGTTTCCGAGGTTGTTGTTGATGCCATGAAGGTTGATTCGTTGAAGACAGATTCACTTCATGTTGCTAAAGTTCCAGTAGATTCTTTGTCCGCCATAGCAAAGGATTCCATTTTGAATGATTCTCTTCCGAAGGGGAAACTGAAAAAAACAAGACTAGATGAGGTCTTTTCCCAAAAATTCTCCCTTACAAGGGATACGATTTCACATACTGCCCATTTTCTTCTGTCACTTGTCCCAGGTGTCGGTCAGATATATAACAGACAATATTACAAGGCACCTATTTTCATTGGAGTCATCGGTGGTTTTGCCGCAGGTGGCGTGATTGCCTCAAGTAATTACAATACTTTCAAGAATGACTATTACCATGCAGTTGACCTTAATCTTCCTTCAGCAATAACTGATCCGCTTGAAAGGAAAATGAAACAGGCTGGTACAGTGAGGACACTTTTCTATTCTGCAGCAGCCGTAACCTATCTATATCAGATTGCGGATGCAACATTCCATTACAGAGGTTATGTGAATCCGGTTCAGAAAGCTACGATTCTATCTGCAGTTTTCCCTGGAGCAGGATTTGTCTATACAAAAAGATACTGGAGACTTCCTATCTATTACGGGGCTTTTGCTGCAGCTGCTACTGTGGTGGACTACAATAACAGATATTTCATAAGATATCGTAATGCGTACAATGCCATGACTGACGGCGATCCCACTACTGAGGATGAATTCCATGGCAGGTATACTGAAAGCCAGCTCTCAAATGCCAGGGATGCATACAGACGTGACAGGGACCTTGGTATTATTTGCATGGTAGGTATTTATGCAATAAATATTATTGATACATATGTTACAGCCACACTTATGAACTGGGATATCAGCAGGGATCTGACTGCTAATGTAAAACCTGTAATGTTCAGGGATTACGCCTATACAAAAAGTGGCGGATATGCATCCGGGGCTGGACTGTCATTAAGTATAAAATTCTGAAAATATATCATATGAAACGTTTGATAATCTTATTCCTGTCATTATTCTTTTTCTGTTCAGCATATTCACAATCAGCTGATACAACAAACTACGGAAGACTTAAACTAAGGACCGAAACAAATTATTACGATGTTGTACTTGACAGTTTGATGACAAGCACAGCTCAGCAGGCATATGATAATTTCAAGAATGAGTTCATTGATATTTCCCTTGATGGTCTTTCAGTTGAGGGAACACCTGATGGTGTATATGACAGGAGACTCAGGATGCTGGCAACTGAAATACAGCTACCGTATAATCAGGTAGTCAAGAAGTATATCGAAGTATATACCAAACCAAGCGGAATTATGTCAAATGTCCTTGGTAGGGGAAGAGGGTATTTTCCTATCATCGAACAGTATCTGTTCAAGTATAATCTTCCTATGGAACTTAAAATGCTTCCTGTAATTGAATCAGCCATGATACCAACGGCCAGGTCAAGGGCAGGCGCAGTAGGACTTTGGCAGTTCATGACTTCTACCGGGAAGGCATATGGACTTGAAATAAACAGCTTTGTGGATGAACGTACTGATGTTGAAAAAGCATCCGATGCAGCGTGCCGATACCTTACGGATATGTATAAAATGTATGGTGACTGGACCCTGGTAATCGCTTCCTATAACTGTGGATCAGGAAATGTAAATAAAGCCATCAAAAGGGCCGGTGGGAATGTAAAGGACTATTGGGATATATGGCCGTACCTTCCAAGGGAAACCAGAAACTATGTTCCTGCATTCATAGCTGCAACCTATGCATACACATTCCATAGATCGTATTCATTGGACCCGATTCCGTCACCAAGAGCTCTTGCGACTGATACAGTGACTATCAAAAGGATGATGCACCTTGAACAGGTCTCTTCGACAATAGACATCTCCCTCGATGAACTTAGGGGACTGAATCCACAGTATTCAAGGGATGTGGTTCCTGCAGCAAGCAAGGATTATAAACTGACTTTGCCACAGAAGTATGTCGGTCAGTTTATCGAAAATGAAAGTACAATATATGCAAAGGATACCATCTATCTGACCAAATATCTGGCAAACAACAACCTTTCAAAGGAGCAGGTATCAAATCCAAAAGCTATATCACCAAGAATTTCATATAAGGTCAAATCTGGGGATACTCTTGGTAGGATTGCTTCAAAACACAAGGTTTCTGTAAAACAGATCCAGAAGTGGAACAATATGAAAAATACAAACTTGCGCGTTGGCCAGAAACTTGTTATCTATTAGTTGTTTGCTTATGTTAGTGTTTCTGCCCTGCAGAATGTAGCTATGATGGAAGCAGTCTTATGTATCATATATAATCGATAATCGGTGTTGGTTCTTTAATCTATGAATCCGCATGAAATCGACCCAAAATTGAAAAATACCCCCCATTAATGTGATCAGTAACAGTGGTGAAAACAATAAGACATACTTTTCCAAGTTGGTTTATCTATAATCAGGTTAGTTTTTAAGTCGTGAAACATTTACTTTCAATAGAATCATTGTCAAAGGATGAAGTTTTTCATCTCGTTGAACTTGCAGCCAGACTGAAAAAAGATAAAAAGGCAGGATGTGAAGAACAATATCTGAAGGGCCGCAATATTGCCTTGCTTTTTGAAAAGGAAAGTACACGTACCCGTTGTGCGTTTGAAGTGGCTGCGGCAGATCAGGGGGCCAGGACTGTATACATTGGTCAAGGTGATTCTCCGATGGGGAATAAAGAATCCATTAAGGATACGGCAAGAGTGCTCGGGCGTATGTTCGATGGTATTCAGTACAGGGGTTATGGTCAGAATATGGTCAATATCCTTGCTGAGTATAGTGGAGTTCCTGTATGGAACGGACTTACAAATGAATCTCATCCTACACAGTTTCTTGCTGATCTGCTTACAATTCAGGAACATACTGAAAAACCCCTTGGAGAGATAAAGATATGTTATCTTGGCAATGCAAAAAATAATGTGGCAATGTCCCTTATGATAGGCGCTGCAAAAACCGGAATGCGTTTTGCTGCGGCATCTCCCGTCGCATATCATCCATCAAGCATGACCCTTCTTTTCATTGCAGAAAAATATGGTGCGAATATCCTTTATACTGAGGATGTTGAAGAAGCTGTAAGGGATGCTGATTTTATATATACCGATGTCTGGCTCTCAATGGGTGAGTCCCAGGAATTATGGAAACAGAGAATAGATCAGCTGCTTCCATATCAGGTCAATGATAAAGTTATGGAAATGACTGCAAATCCTGATTGTAAATTCATGCACCCCCTTCCATCTTTTCATGACCTTAATACACGGGTTGCACTTGACATATACGATAAATTCCAGATCAGGGAAATGGAAGTTACCGACAGTGTCTTTGAAGGACCGAGAAGTATCGTCTTTGATCAGGCGGAAAACAGAATGCATACAATAAAAGCTGTAATGGTTGGCAGCTTGGCAGAAAAATAGAATGTATGAAAATTGATGTTATTGCAGATGCTGCCGATATTACCGATGAAAAGGTAGACGGGAAAATAGCAGTCGTTATTGATGTACTTAGAGCTACGTCAGTAATGGTGACGGCACTTGAAAACGGAACGGATTATATTATCCCGGTTACAAGCGTAGATGAATGCAACCAGCTTACAAAGAAACTGAAAGAATGTGTATCTGCTGGAAAGAAAGTCCTCAGGGGAGGTGAGAGAAATACATACCGTATTGATGATTTTGAACTTGACAATTCGCCATTGTCATATTCCAGGGATGCCGTCAGGAATTCAGTTGTTGTAATGACAACAACAAACGGGACCCGAACGATAAACTGTTGTCATAAGGCAAGTGAAATATTGATAGGCTGTCTTCTGAATGCTTATTCTATCGTAGAGTATCTCATTGAGAAAAAACAGGATGTTGTTCTTGTATGTTCCGGCAGAAAAAACAGATATACGATGGAAGATGGCTACTGCGCCGGATATATTACATCTCTTCTCAATAAAAGAGTGGAATGCCAGCTTTCTGATTTTGCGTGGGAGCAGAAGCACTTCTATGAGTGTTTCAGCAACAATCCACTCGATGCCCTTATTCATTGTGAACACTATAATAATATTAAGGATCGTCTTTCTGGAGATGTAACATTCTGTCTTCAGAAAAATATTTTTGAAAGAATACCTAAAATCCATTATAATGAAAACTGTGGTTATCAAGAAATACGATAGTTCGGCTGAAGCCTATATTGATGCCGAATTTCTTCGCTCGGAAGGTGTAGAATGCGAAGTCCTTGAAAACAATACATTCAATTCCCTTATGCCGGGGACTTTTCATCTGATTGCCCTTGAGGAATATGAGCAGAAGGCAAAGGAAATTCTTGACAGATAGACTTGTCTTTCCATATACCTTGCAATAATGTGTACATTATTACATTATTGCATAGTGGGTTGCTACCATCATCCGATGCGACTGGTTGGATGATAGCATTGGATAATTTGACAATACTGTATTTTCTGCAATTATTTTTTTTGTTCACTTTTTCAATTTTTAAATTATTTTAGTGGCGTTATTAAAACGTTATTATTTCCATGCAACATTTTCTATCTCTTTTTCAAAAAGTCGTCAATAAATACTGGGATAAGGAAGCTCTGTCCAATTATGGCGGAACGACTTATACAAATTCGGATATAGCTGAACGTGTTACTAAAATCCATCTTCTTTTCAGATTTTTAGGTGTTGAAAGGGGACAGAAAATAGCCTTCTGCGGAAAGAACTCTGCAGAATGGGCTATTGCTTTTCTGGCTGTTACATCATACCATGCGGTTGCTGTTCCTATATTGAATGAGTTTACTCCTGAAAATGCTGCGTCGCTGGTTGATCATTCCGACAGTGTCATACTTTTTACTGATAAGAAGATGGCGTCAAAGATTGATTTTGAACCAATTTCACAACTGAAGGTTGCAATAAATATAGAAAGTTGCTCACCTCTTTATGTAAGGGATGATTCGTTCTATGGGGCATTTACAAAATCTCCTGTGGAGTTTGACAAAAAGTACCCGGAGGGAATGACTATGGGGGATTTCAGTGTTGATGCAACAGGACTTGACGAACTGGCGGTAATCAATTATACATCAGGTACTACTGGTTCTCCGAAAGGAATTATGCTGACATCCAGGAACCTTTCTTCGAACATAGAATTCGGTCATAAGGGAATTCCGAATTCTCCGGATGACAATGCCATATCTATGCTGCCTCTTGCTCATATGTATGGACTTGCCATTGAATTCCTGTATACATATCTTGGTGGATGTCACCTCTTTTTCCTTGGAAAGACTCCTTCTCCCAATCTTCTTATGGCGGCTCTTGCTGATATAAAGCCTTATATCATTGTGACTGTTCCCCTTGTTATGGAAAAGATATTCAAAAATAAGGTTATTCCTGCACTTGAGACATCTGCAATGAAGCTTGCAACATCAGTTCCAATTGTCAGAAAGGCGATATACAAAAAGGTGAATCAAAGGATTATGGCTTCCCTTGGCGGAAAGGTCCGAAATATAATAATAGGAGGTGCAGCTATTTCACGTCCAGTTGAAGTCCTGATGCACAAAACCCAGATCCCGTATACTGTTGGATTTGGTATGACAGAATGCGGACCGCTGATCGGCTACGAAAACTGGAAACATTTTCTTGTGGGTTCGTGCGGAAAGATTGTTGATAATATGAAAATCCGTGTCGATTCCGAAAACCAGTCACGTATCGTAGGGGAACTTCAGGTAAAGGGCGATAATGTAATGTCAGGCTACTATAAAAACCCTGAAGCGACTAAAGCGGCCTTTACAGAGGATGGCTGGCTTCGTACAGGTGATCTTGGTATCATTGACAAAAACGGAAATATCTACATCAAGGGAAGAAGCAAGTGTATGATCCTTTCTTCAAGTGGTCAGAATATCTATCCTGAAGAAATTGAAGTCAAACTTAACAATTTTCCAAATGTAGCTGAGTCGATTGTCGTTGAAAGGAACAAGAGACTTGTAGCCATGATTTCGCTTCAGGTTGATGATGAACGTGATGATGACAGCGCTGAGCAACTTCAGAATCTGTCGGAACAGATCAAGGCAACAGTGAATAAGATGCTTCCGAACTACAGTCAGATCTCAAAAATAGAAATCCGTAAGGAGGGTTTTGAACATACTCCTAAGCACTCAATTAAACGTTATCTTTATAGATAGTATTTTTCTCTAGGCCAGATACAGTAGCGCATACATTTGCCGGTGTGTTTTGTAAAATGCCGATCCTGCATGTGCAAGCATAATATATGACATAGGGCATTTTGAACAAACTGCGACTCTAGGCTGTGTTTCCGTATCATTGGCACAAGCAATATGTCTATTCTCAAGATTTTGCAAATGGGTGTTGTCAATCGATTTGTTCTATGTAAATATGAGTCCACTTTAAAAAGTC
>DCHP01000081.1:10142-13746 GCA_002315675.1 Rikenellaceae bacterium UBA1749
ATACTTATTAAAGTGGACTCAAATATTGGAGTTCAACTTTTTTAGAAAAGTAAATGATGATCAGCGATATTCTTCAAAGTCAGAGGACTTTATTCAAGTCGGGCAGGACGCTTTCTTTTTCTTTCAGGAAAAAGATGCTGACAGATCTACAAATGGCTATAGTAAAATGGCTTCCTGAAATGCAGGAAGCAATCTGGGAGGATTTCCATAAATCCGCAGAAGAATTCTTTCTGACTGAGGTTTCGGTAGTCCTGGAGGAACTAAAACTTCATAGGTCGTCCCTTGAAAAATGGTCCAGGACAAGATGTCTGCCTGTTGACCTGAAACTTTTTCCGGCTTTTGCAAAGGAGGTGAAGGAACCTCTTGGCTCTGTACTTATTATTGCTCCATGGAATTATCCGTTCCAGCTGCTGATCAATCCTCTGATCGGAGCCATATCTTCTGGCTGTACTTCAGTCCTGAAGACGTCACCACGGGCTCCAAGGATTTCGTCCGTATTGAAGAATATGATTGAAGATACCTTCACTTCTGATTATATTGCAGTGTTTGAAGGCCATCGGGATGTGAATGAAACTCTTTTGAAGGAAAGGTGGGATGCCATCTTCTATACAGGAAGTCCGGCGACTGCAAGAACGGTCATGCAGTATGCAGCCCGTAACCTGACTCCTGTAATACTTGAACTTGGAGGTAAGAGCCCTTGTATCGTGACAAAGGGTGCGGATATTGAAGTGGCTGCAAGAAGAATTGCCTGGGGAAAAAGTGTCAATGCAGGTCAGACATGTGTGGCTCCAGATTATCTGATGATACAGAAGGGTCTTCTATATTCCTTTGTTTCTGCCTATCGAAAGGCTCTTGATGGCTTCTATCCTGAAGGTGTGGAAAATTCACCTCATTATTGCAGGATGGTTACTTCTGAGGCATTTGAAAGAGTCTCTTCGTATATTTCGGATGGAACGGTTCTGCTTGGTGGTAATGTTAATCCGGATGAGAGGTATATTGAACCGACCATTATTTCAAATGTCTCTTCTGATTCGCCTGTCATGCAGAGTGAAATCTTTGGCCCGGTTCTTCCTGTCATTGAGTTTGATACGATGGAGGAAGTAAAGGACTTTATCTTAAAGCGTGAGAAGCCTCTTGCTTTGTATTTCTTTGGCAACAGGTCAGATTCGAGGATTCTTGATGGAGTTGTATCGTCTGGTGGAATGGCAATAAATGATGTTGTCATGCATGTTGCCTCTTCGAAATTTCCTTTCGGAGGAGTCGGAAATTCAGGTATGGGCCGCTATCATGGAAAAGAGAGCTTCCTGTGCTTTTCTCATAGGAAGACAGTTCTTCTCACTCCAAAATCAATTGAGATCAAGCTCCGATATGCTCCTTACCGTTTTTTCAGGATTTTCAAACATATGCTGTCTTAATGTGCGAGTATGAAATTTCTGTCTCTAAGGAGAACAGAAACTTCAATTTGTATGTTTGAGCGTACAATATACTTGACTCGGGGGCGTTATGGCTTGACTCGGTACCGGATATGTATATAGCCAAGATTACGCCGGTCTTATCATGCCAATTGTCATCATCCTCTGATTTTGGCACAATACTTTCTGGATATTCGTAGTCTGTTGACGGGGAAATCCCTATCTTTCTCAATGTCGCCGATTTTCTTTTGTGACATATACGAGAATTATGCTGTAGCTACTTGTTGCGAATTCTATTCAATAGAAGGTCGTCGCAGTTCTGGTAGACTTCATCAAAGATTTCATGGCAGCGTTTTTCGCTCATTTTGATTTTGGATCCAACTGCAATGAAGTCCTGTAGAGTGGGGTGACTGGTTGAATTGACCGATGTGGCGTGTTGGCCATTGTATCCTTCAGCGTAAAGAGTGAGGTCGTACGCTGGTGCCAGATGCCAGATAAACTTGCCGTTGGAATCCTTGCGAACCAAATAACTGAAGTTCTTGCAGTGGTCATCCTTGTTGTCGGTGAGGTAGTTGAATACCATGCGACGATACATTTGCTCAATGTATTTTGGATTCTGGGTGATATAGCCTGTCAGTGCAAGCAGGTTGCTGTAGTCAAGTACAAGTTCTGACAGTGAAAGACAAAGTAAACCTCCTGCTGTTGCCGTGTGGATGCGCTCGCCATCATTAGTAAGGTCGAATCGTCTTGTTGTAAAGTACTTTCCATTGACCAGTTTGAAATCCGGTACATTGATGCCGCACTTGCGGGCAATTTCATTGTAGTGGTATTCCTGCTGCCCAATATCTTTGGGGTTGTATATGTGACGGAACTTTACGAGCCAATGGCCTTCTGTGTCAGAAAATACAGCCTTAGGGCGGCAGCCGCCACTGTTGCCGCTGTTGTATAGCAGAAGTCCGGCGTCTGTATCCTGTTTTTCACTGAGAACTTCCAGAGCCTTCTCCTGGAGTAAGTCAAAGTCTGTAATCTCTTCTCCAATTGTCATAGTGGTTTCTGGCTCGTAAGTCAAAGCTCCCATGCCACAGTTGCCAACTATGCTCAATCGTTCAATGACAGTAAGGCTTTTGTCATCAATGCCTTCATGCATCAATGCTTTATGAAGGAGGTAGCGGCCATAGCCATCAGGAAGACTATCCTCGAAGATCCCGAAGTCGCCATGCAATGACGTCGGTTTTGCAAGGAACAATCCCGCCTTCAACGGGAGCTCCAAAGGAGAAATGCTGAATCCTTCAGCAAGCCAGCGAGGATCATACTCAAATGCCAAACGCCTGTCGTCGGGTGTAAGTGAAGTTACTCCTACAACCTCGCCGTGATATTTTACTGTTAGCCTATCTACCTTGTTCATTATTATTCGTATTACTTTTGTTGCTTATGAGCTCTGGTCTTACCTGTATTCTTGCGTATTTGAGTGAGTTCTTCCATGGTCGAATACTTTGGCTCGGCGAAGATGCTCTTCACCTCTGATGTGTATTCCAAAGCCATGGCAATGCCTATAAGATTCTTCAAAGAAATAAGACCTTTCTGTTCAAATCTCACTATGTTTGCTACAGCTACACCTGACTTCTCTGCAACTTGTTCTCGTGTCTGGTTCTTTTCTATACGACGTTTGCGAAAGTCTTTAGCGATAGTCTTGGCAATGTCATCTGCATTGTCAAGGGTGTAGTTCTCTAAAACAGATAATATATTATTCATATAGTGTAATATTGCTTATCTATTGATAATTAGTTATCAGTTGTAAAGGTAATGTTTTTGTTTGGAATATCATTCATTCTTCCATGAAAAGTTTCTTCTGAATGGTAGATTTAACTCTTTTTGTCGGTTTTTGTGATTTAGCCTTCTCTTTTCTGAATATGAAATTAGCTGTGTCAATATGGCATATATTTTATGTGTATAAATAATTCATAACCAATAAAATAAATAATTGCAATTTTTTATTATGTTAGTTTTTTTCTGTCAACATATGTCATATTGGCATATTATTTGCGGTGGTATGTCTTTTGCAATTTATCTATGTCGTAATCGGGAACGAAGTCGGATAAAACATATAGACCGATGTCCTGACGATGAAAAACAAAAGATATTAACATTAACTAAAAATTATACGACCATGTTACAGATTCAGAAAAGAAACC
>DCHP01000008.1 GCA_002315675.1 Rikenellaceae bacterium UBA1749
CGCAAGATATTATACCTTATCCATATGGACTTCAAGGCAGGAGTTATTTCAAAGGACGAGTATGACAAGCTTTGCGGATCGGTGAAAGAGGTGCGAGTGAAGGAACAACAGAACCTGGCGAGGTGGATTTTGTAACAATTATGTGGTAAAATTATAAAAAAAATTTGAATTATACGGAGGAGACAGAATTGATATTGAATACAAACAGACTGATTCTCAGACCGTGGGATGAGTCTGATGCAGAAGATCTTTACAAATATGCCAGTCATCCGGATGTAGGTCCAATAGCAGGATGGTCTGTTCATACAAGTGTTGAAAACAGTAAAGAAATAATAAAAGACGTTCTGTCAAAGCCATACACATTTGCTGTGGTATTAAAAGATACTATGAAACCCATCGGAAGCATAGGTCTAATGATCGGAAACAGCAGCAATATTGGAATCTCCGATTCCGAAGGCGAAATAGGATATTGGATAGGTGTTCCCTTTTGGGGACAGGGGCTCATTCCTGAAGCCATGAGAGAACTTATGAGATATGCTTTTGAAGAATTGGATCTAAAAATAATATGGTGCGGCTATTTTGACGGAAATCTCAAGTCAAAACGTGTTCAGGAAAAGTGCGGACTTAAATATCATCACACAAGGGAAAACGTACCTTGTGCAATTCCAAATGTATTTAGGACAGAGCATATTACGAGAATAACAAAGGAAGACTGGATCAGCTGCTTGAAGGATTAAATTCTAATTTGGGGGTTCGATTATGAAAACACTGTATTTGATTGGTGGAACAATGGGAGTCGGTAAAACCACCGTGAGCCGGCAGCTGAAGAAAGATCTGCCGAATAGCGTATTTCTTGATGGTGATTGGTGCTGGGATGCCGACCCGTTTCAGGTTACAGAAGAAACGAAGGCCATGGTCCTTCGCAATATTTGCTTTTTACTGAATAGTTTCCTCCACTGTACAGCCTATGAAAATATCATTTTTTGTTGGGTCATGCATAAGCAGAGCATCATCGATGAGATTACGAAGAACTTAGATACAGAAAACTGTAGAGTAATCAAAGCCTCATTGATCGTAGATGAAGACAATCTGAGGAATAGATTATTATCTGACGTTGCAAGCGGAATCAGAACGGAAGATGTGATCGAAAGAAGCATTGACAGAATCAGTATGTATCAGTTGCTGGATACATACAAGGTGGATACCGATAATAAAACGGTTGCTGAGGTAACAGAAGCGATACGCTCGCTTTAACTCATATTAATTTCAGTTTGTCCTGCCAATCGAAACCGTCACGCAGGAAGTCATAGATAACACCTTTGCCGTGAATGTGCCTTGTTTCTCTGATGCCGAGTGTTGGTGCGACAGAAATGAGCTTTGCGTTTTCGCATCCGGGACAAAGGTAAATTTCAGTTGTTATCTTAGCAACCCAAAAGTTGAATTGAACATACAAAACATGGGCTATTTGTATTTGTCAACATAAAAATGTTGGAATATTACGGTCGAAAATGCGGGTAATTTACATTCAAATTAAAATCCGACAAAACCATAGTCCTCCTTCATCTCCAAAAGCCAAAGGAAAAAACGATGTCACCTATTTTTATCGTCATAGCTATAATTACCATAATCCTTCTCATTATTATCCTTGCCTCAAAACAAGGCGGTGATAATAACACATCACGACACTATCGTCCGGATGTTTCTTGTGATCCGGGAAAGGAAGCCGGAAGAGACGGGGAGCGCATTGCCACCAAAGCTATCAGGAAGGTTCTGCGCGACGGCGATTATCTGTTTACGAATGTTTCCGTCTCGTATGACGAAAGACCCGCCGAAATGGACAATATAATTGTCAATAAATACGGTGTGTTTATCATTGAAGTGAAAAATTACAATGGGGTTCTGGTCGGCAGCGAAGAGGAGTTCGAATGGACGAAATATAAGGATGACGGATATGGGAACACATTCGAAAAGACTGTAAGAAATCCTGTCAAACAGGTTAACCGTCAGGTTTATATTCTTGCAAAGTATCTTCAGTATTGTGGGGTTGATGTCTGGGTTGAAGGCTATGCGTTGTTCGTGAACGGGAACAGCCCGGTAAAAAGCTGCTGTGTTCTTGAAAGCATAGAGGATATTGACAGGGCGATTCATACATTCAAAAGAAACCGGCTTGACACAAAGACTGTTGAAGAAATAAGGAGCTTATTGCGATAATTTCTGACTGCAAATTGATTGCATTTACTTTTGATTTTTAACTCAACCCCCGATGCCGAGCCGGTTGCAAACAAGTGATTTTGAATGCTGGACAATGGCAAGCCATTTTCCATATAAAAAACAGTAAAATATATAAGTACAAGGTTGATTTTATAACAGTTTTATGGTAAAATATTAGTTGCAAATCTTAATTTAATATTGATTTGTATTTCGGAAAAGAGTATACTTTTTCTAAAAAATTATGGAAGAGGGGTGTTCAACTATGATGAAAAGAGAAATTGTTTTAAAAACTGGATATCTGTTGAA
>DCHP01000077.1 GCA_002315675.1 Rikenellaceae bacterium UBA1749
ACCATTTTCATGCGTAAGTCCTATTGCCGTAATGGCAGTCGATATATCTTCTGGTATGTTGAAATGAAGTGAGTATCTTAAACTGTCAATGCTGGCACTGCGCTCTTGTGCCAATGATAGCGAGACTCCTGTTTGAGGAGTATGTACAGTGCAAGAAAGAAACACTGATAGAATGATGAAGGCTACAAATAGATGACCAGACTTCATGTTTAGAATGAATAAATCAATATAACAAAGTTATTAAAATACATCTGATAACATATTGACATTTTTCCATTTTTCCATTTTTCCCAGTTAAGGTTGCTTTCAAGCTTCCAAATATAGAGAACAATGTTTTTCAAATTTATATTTATCCTTTTATGTTGATTGAAATGATGATATGTTCGGCCTGGATCAAAGAAAAAGTTTTTTTAATATTCATTCATTCTCACTCCGAGATTTAATATAGTTCTTTTTTTTAAGGGGCTTGACTTGCAATTCGAAATGTTTCAATTACGATGATGATCGTAATCTTCAGTAGCTTTTAGTACATGTCTGAAGCCAATGTAAAGAAGCGGTATATTACATAGTACCAGAAGAAGGTTCGCTATATCCGAAAGATTCCATAGTGAAGCAAGGTCATATCCTGCTATATCAGTCAGAATACCGAAAATTGTAACAACAATGCAGGCTATGCGTACAGAATTGATAAACCATTTTTCCCGTGATATACGGTTTGCTGAAATTTCAGCAAAAGATACGAATCCAAGAAGGCATGTCAGCGCAAACAGGCCGAAACATACAGAAACTATTACTGATGTGACAGTTGAAATTGATGGTGATAGTGATGTTAACGAGGAAATGAACATATCCAATTTTCCCATCTGGAGCCATGATGAATCACTAAGCCATTGGGATCCCATAATCACCACGAATCCCGAAAGTGTGCAGATTACCATTGTATCAAGAAAAACCCCGACAGACTGAACGCAGCCTTGATCGCATGGATGCTTGACATCAGAAGCAGCAGATGCCATAGTCATAGTGCCCTGACCAGCTTCATTACTCATAAGTCCTCTTCGAACTCCCTGGGTAATGGCAATTCCTATCGCTCCACCGAATATGCCATCGGGATGAAAAGCACCAGCCAATACCTGCTGGAAAAACCATGGTATCTTATCATAATTGATGGAAACAAGTATCGCTACAGTCAGAAAATATACAACAGCCATCACAGGGACAAGGACATTGGTCATTCCAGTTACTCTTTTTATTCCACCAAACGATGCAAAAGCAACTATTAGGACAAGAACAGTGGCGGAAATCAAGTAGACGGGCGAATTAATCTGCAAATTTTCGCCTGTCACAGAACCGATTACCTGTCCGACTGCAGATAGTGTATTGAATCCCTGAGCAGGAAAACATAGTAGTGCGTACACAATATAGAGCAAGGATAGGAAGATGCCTGCTACAGCTGATCCGTTAATAAGTTTCCTTCCATAAAATGCAAGGCCGCCGACATATTCATTTCCCTTACGTTCCTTAAATATCTGAGATAAGGTTGATTCCGTGTAGGCCGTAGCCATCCCGAAAAAAGCCGAAATCCACATCCAGAATAGTGTGCCTGGACCTCCAACAGATATTGCACCAGTTACTCCAAGAATATTTCCAGGCCCAACACGCATTGCGGTTGAAAGTAAAAAAGAGGCCAATGGTGAAATACCGGTTTTAGTCTGTCTACGTTTTTTCAGGATTGATATACCCCTTGAAAAATACCTGATCTGAACAAATTTAAGCCTGAGACTGAAATATATCCCTGAACCAATCAGCAGAATTGAGACAAAGGATAGATTTCCAAGTACAGGAATTTCTGCATACCATTGAATATTGGTTGGAAAATTCCACATCAGATCCGATAATGTCCCTAATGAATCAAGAATAAAACCTATATAATCACTCAGATATTTCACATGCAGATGTTTTGATAGGAACAAAGATACCTTAATTATTCAGAACAGATTACTTTTTCAGTCGCCAGTCTGTCGCAATTATTGCTATGGATGTAATAGGATATAGTAGGATGAAATAGTTTTTCTCTAATCATACATGTTTTTTGAACAAAGATGTAAATGGCTGCTGCATTGAGTTAATTTTTTAACTTTGTTATAATCAAAAAGAAATACAGTATGCTGACTTAATTATTTCAAAAATACAGGGAAGTGTTTGACATAGGGTCATTTGCATTGGGATGCTTAGCAATGTGGCTGACAGATGATATTAATTGATTATACCATCTTACAAGTGACGTGGATTTCCTCATAGAATTTTTGGTGGAAATATTAGCTATTATAGTTGTTTGTATTGTATTTGTGAAAATCCGCTATTGGTGACGTATAAAAAAAGAAATAGTGATCCTATGATTCTGCCGTACGGATATTAAATGAATACCTTCCTTTTTCTTCTTTCCGCTGTTTTGAAAATCAAAGTGTGAATAAATAATGCAGGTTGTAATTTTTATAATGTGATGAAAAAACTAATAGCTTTTTTAACATTGTTTTTTCTGTCTTTGGGTTTTGCTGGGGCCCAAAGGATCGGAGTTGTTCCAATTGCGGACTCATCTACAATTTCTGTTGATGAATATTTTCCGGTTGAAAGGATACGTATAGATTGTGATGATCCTTCTTCCATTTCATGGGCTAACGATCACCTTTCGCTATGGTATAGGTGGGCGACTCCAAAAGCTGAATCAGGGAAATCAGATTATTCAAAGGGTATTCTCTCCTATTTTGACTGGAAATCAGATGAAGCATATATTCTATCGGTGGAAAAGGATGCTGTTCATATCAAGGCAAATACGATAAATGGTGTAAGGTATGCCCTGTATTCATTGAGACAACTTGTAATTGCCAAACGTGGTACGCTTCAAGTTGAAGGCTGGATAGCACCCAAGACCAATATTGTTGATAAGCCAAAGAGCACTTTCAGAGGAATACATATCTGCTGGTTCCGTGAAAATGAACCATGGGAAATAGAACGTCTCATAAGGCTTGCTGCATATTATAAAATGAATTATGCAGTAGTGGAATCATGGGGAACATTTAAAAGTGAAATCAATCCCTGGATGAGCTGGCCTGACTCCAAAATGACAAAAGAGGAAATAGAGCGCCTGTCCGAAGTTGCAAAAGATCTTGGCATAACCTTAATCCCTCAGATTAATGTTTTCGGACACGCTTCAAACTCAAGGGGAGCTGGTGTTAAACATTCAGTGCTGGATATCCATCCAGAATATCAGTCCCTCTTTGAGCCGCTGAATGGATGGAACTGGTGCCTTTCAAATCCTAAAAGTAAGGATGTTCTGATTTCCCTGGTGAGGGAAATGTATGAAGCATATGGTAAACCTCCTTATTTCCATATAGGAGGAGATGAGGCGATGAAACCAAGCTGTCCTGATTGTTGCCACCAGTCCTATTCTGGCCTTTTCGTCAAGCATATTTCAGCAATCACCGATGAAATAGAGAAACTTGGCGCAAGGCCAATGATGTGGCATGATATGCTTCTTGAAAACAATGATCCGAGGTGGCAGCCATTCTATGCTCATGGGACAAAAGAGACGGCTTCAGCATTGAAATCACTTTCAAAGAAAATAATCATCTGTGACTGGTTTTATGGTGATCCTCAAGAAACTTATCCGACAATGGATTATTTCAAGAAATGCGGTTTTGATGTCCTGGCATCCCCATGGGATAACAAGTACGGAATGCATAATCAGATAAGATATGCCCAGAAACAGAATATGTATGGGGTTCTTGGTACTCTATGGCATCATTTCTATGGTTTCCGCTTGCATGATGTATATTGCCATCTATCTTCTCTTATGTGGTATGGCGATGATCCGGACAGTAAACTTGTGATGGATTATTTCGGAACCCATTTAAGAAATGTATGTTGGGATATGAATATTACAGATCCCGAAAAGTTCGGCTATTTCCATAATGATATTCCAGAACCGACACTTCTTGACTAGAAAAATGCAATTTGCATTATAATAATACCATGTAGTCATTCATAGAAAATTAATATGGGCTGGGGTAACTCCCCAGCCTTTAAAGTATCAGAATTTCCTGGCTTAAATTACAGCTTTTTTTGCTTTATCTTCCAAGAATATGCTTTGCTGAAGGGAACATGATTACGTTGAGCTCAGGATCTTGCATGTCGTAGTCAAGTGGAAATATAGGACGGACTATTCTGGTGTAAGGTAACTTTGAAAAATCCTGATCAACACCACCTCTTGTAAATGCCATCACCCAGTCTCCCTTGATGTCATACCAGCGGCTGACAAGATATCCTTGTTTGACCATAATAATGTCCATGTTTTCTGGAACAACTCCTGTCCCTGAAAGATCTGGTGTGGGGGTTGATGTCCCGACAACAATATAAATGCTTCCGGTTTTGATAACAGCTATGTCATTCCTTTTCGGACTGCCTTTTGGTGCAACATATATAACTTCTCCTTCTAGAAGTATTGGACCCTCGTACGTGTTGTCGGTCATGGCCCCTACATATCCTTTTACCTTTTTCCCGACTCCTGCTTTTCTGGCCTTTTCAACCATCTCATCACTCGGGATAGAACAGTACAGTAATGTTTTGGCATTAGGTTCCTTGAACTCAGGTCTATCAAGTACGCGTCTAAGTGTCCATGTTACCTCACCTGAACCGCCACCACCAGGATTGTCGCCCATATCACTTATGATAAATGGTTTCTTGTCACTTGCAATTGCCTTGTCAAGACATTCTTGTAATTCATACCCAGGAGCTTCCAGACAGAACTGTTTTCTTACATCCCAGAATTTCTGTGCAAGTATCTTTGCTCCGGTACGTACATTGTCTTCGTCGTCTCCATATACCATTACAACTGCCTGGTTTCTGGCGTCATTTCCCCATACATAACCAATCCATATTCCTGCGTCAATAACTCCAGGCATAGCCTCAACTTGTGGAACCATTTCATAAAGTGATTTTGCAGGTTCAACACGGGTACTTGTCCATTCTCCGGAAAGCAGTACAGGGACAGCTACCCAGGCCTTGTATGCAGGTCTGCCCTTGCCTGATTGCAACCTTTCCACGAGATTTGAAACGCCACGTCTCATGGACTCTATCATGTCATCATGAGGTGCCTTCCTGAAAGTTGTTATCAGGTCTGAATAGAGGGCAACATTCATGGAAACATTGCCATGAAGGTCCATCGTGGTAGTAGTAAGACAATCATTGCCAATAACCTCACGTACTCTTTTCATCATATATCCTTCAGGATCCTCAATGCCTTCAACGCTGCAGGCTCCGTGATTGAAGAACCAGAATCCATCGTATGGCATGTTCTCCTTAATCTTCGTAAGAACTGTGTCAATAAACCTGTCATAGGACTCCTTTGTGACAGGACCTTCTCCATGTCCCCACCCCTGAACGGCAGGAAGCCATACGGCTGATTTGCCGAGTATAGAGTCTTTTGATAAAAACTTAGGCATCCATACATCACTAGCCACAAGTTCTTGTCTGTTCGGAACAAATACGCTGTTTTCTACATAAATGCCTGCAATCCCGATACGTGGCTGAGCGGTTACCAGGCTAGTCGCCAATACAAATCCTAAAATGATGGAATAATATTTTTTCATACTTTTATATATTTAGTTTCTGAACTCAAGTGTACTCTTCAAATTGACAAAAATAAATCTGTTCTTACTATATCTTAAGATTCAGGGAACCAGGACTCTTACTCCTCACCGATGGAGTAATGCCTCAATGTTTCGGAACTTATCTCCTCAACTTCACCTTCCCCTTCTTCAACTTTGAATCTGCATAATGAAACTTCATAGTTTCCAATCTTGTTTTTTGTTATTTTCCCAAAAGTTGAAGTGTTGCCTTCACCTGCGTATCTTGTGTCAATCCAGCAACCAGTGTTGAGATATATTACCTTTCCTTTCTGGGATTCATTTGAAACAATCAGCTTTGGTGAATGGGTGTGCGCCCATACCAGAATATGTGAAGTAAGTTCAGTGTTCTCAAGAATGTTAATACCCATCTTGTCGCACTCATCGTAGAAGAAAGTGGACAAAATAGATTGGGTAATAGATGGTATGAAATATGCATTGTTGCGGTAACAACGTACTCCCCATCCGTCTTTCGGCTCTAAATATTTATCTATGTTGTTGAAAAGCTTTGATGTGGATAACGCATAGTCCTCATAACCATATTTCTTTGTCATTTCATCGCACATGGTCATTACAGAATCTTTGCTGAATAGACCACCAATAACCCTCCAATAGAAGTCGTATATGTTATCATCATCAGCGTCAGTAATGCCTCCTGTTTTTGTGGCCGCTGATGTAATAACAGCTCCGGTGCTGAGTTTGGAAACAAAAAATCCAGGAGGTATTACGCTATTTTCTGGAATGTCATCAATCCCTGCTTTGCCTGCGTAAGGTGCGTTAGTGATATCATAACGATGACCATGTTCAATGAATATTTCAGGATCTGGCTGGTATTCACCCATGCCCTGTACATTGTCTGTTCTGGCCTGATCGAAAAGTCCTGGAAGATATTTGCTGAAATCGTTTGACGTGGTTTGCATATCGTGATTACCTGGAATATAAACAATCTTATGCCCTTTGTCTTTCAATTTCTGGAATTTGTCAAATACTGCTTGATTGTTCTTTATGATATTGCCGAAGTATTCGACTTCACTGACAGGAGTTCCGTCAGCTGTCGCAAATGTTGGGAAGGAAGGAGGGGTAATCCATTCCTCCATTAAATCTCCGGCAATGATAAGTTCATCCCAGTCATTGTTTGTTGAAAGATAGTCAAGGAAGGAACATAATGTATCTCTCATCTGGATATTCCATCCGTAGCTAAGATTTGTTGAACGGGAATCTCCAAGATGTATATCGCTTATAACAACATAAGTCTTTTCTGTTTCCTCTATTATTTCCCGAACCTTCTTACATGATGTCAGACTGCTGCTAATGCAGATGAAACATAGAATGATAATTCCTGCAAGTATATGGTCTCTAAGATGATTAAGTTTTCTCTCTGATGGATTATTGAGTGTTGTCTTCATCTTATAATAATTACTATTTTTTTTGATGTGTCTAGTGTCTTGAACTTGTTTTATGTCAGAACTTCGCACATGTAAATATACAATATTCAAGGCAAAAGCATTATCTGAGGACCGATAATTATTTTTCAGGAAATGTATAACGATGTTTTTTGGTAACTTTGCTATGGATAACAAATAGAGCTCCCGAAGAATGTTGAGTTATGAATGCATATAATTCAAATTATGACAAATATCCTGTAGTTTCTGTTCTTGGAATCAAGGAGAGTGCTATTGTGGGCTGGGAGTCGATACTTTATCGCATAAGGGATTCTCTGTCAGAAGGTGTTGTTGCCTTTGAATGTTATCATGGTGTCAATGACTACGAAGTTCTCAAGGCAATCAAGGATTGTTTTCAAAATGCAATGATCTTCGAGTCTTCATCTGCAATGAAAGATGTGGATTCCCTATTCACGATTCTAAAGGATGATATAACTGATGACAGGATCTTCGGCTACCTGACAAGATATGATATTGATGTCTATTTTGATGAAGCGAAAGTCCGTGAAATGAGGGATGAAATTTCAGAGTCTTCATCTCTTCGGATTATCTATGGGGTAGGTTCTTCATATGTTTTCCCGAATCCTGATGTTCTTGTCTATCTGGATATGGCAAGGTGGGAGATTCAGATGCGCATGAGGCGTCATGAAGTATCCAGTGTCGGTTTCAATAATAAGGATCTGAATCCATCCTTTCTGTATAAACAGGGATATTTTGTAGACTGGAGGATTCTTGACAGGTGGAAAAAACGTATATGGAACAGGATAGACTGGTTTGTAGATTCAAATGTCGGAAATCATCCCAAGATGGTGTCATCCAAGGCTATTGATGCCGGACTTGAACAGATCTCAAGAAGACCATTTCGTGTTGTTCCGTATTTTGATCCCGGCATCTGGGGCGGCCAATGGATGAAACAGGTCTGTGGACTTGATAAACGGCAACCAAATTATGCTTGGTGCTTTGATTGTGTTCCGGAGGAAAATAGTCTGTATCTGGCCTTTGGCGATGTTAACTTTGAAATTCCTTCAATTGATCTGGTGTTCCGTCATCCAGTTGAACTTCTGGGACAGAATGTATATGGCCGTTTCGGTGACGAATTTCCTATACGTTTTGATTTTCTGGATACAATGGAAGGCGGTAATCTGAGCCTGCAGGTTCATCCTCTGATTGAATACATTCAAGAAAAATTTGGAATGCATTATACCCAGGAAGAAAGTTACTATCTCCTTGATGCCAAGGATGATGCGCATGTCTATCTTGGAGTGAAATCATCTGCAGATTCGGATGAAATGATCTCGGCTCTTGACAAGGCTCAGGAATCCGGAAAATTTGATGCGGAAAAATATGTAGGCAGCTTCCCGGTTAAAAAACACGACCATGTACTGATTCCTCCTGGAACTATCCACTGCTCAGGGGCAAACAGCATGGTTCTGGAGATAAGTGCTACACCTTATATCTTTACATTTAAACTATGGGACTGGGGAAGGGTAGGACTTGATGGGCTACCAAGACCAATCAATATATCCCATGGGAAAAATGTCATACAGTGGAACAGAACTGAAAAATGGGTCAGAAGTGAAGCTCTGAATATAATAAAACCCGTGGCATCTGGTGATGGATGGATTGAGGAATCAACCGGACTTCATGAAAGTGAATTCATAGAAACAAGAAGACACTGGTTTACAAAAACAGTCAAACATAATACAGATGGTGGCCTTAATGTGCTTAATCTTGTAGAAGGACGTGAAGTTGTGGTTGAAAGTCCTTCAAATGCCTTTGCACCATATATAGTCCATTATGCAGAAACATTCATTATTCCTGCAACAGTCGGGGAATATACAATATCCCCATATGGTGAGTCTGATGGTAGGTTATGTGCAACAATCAAGGCATTCATCCGGAAATGATCCGCAAATGATATTAAAATAAACCTTGCTGATAGACAGATAATAATTCATAAATAATAATTTACAAAACAATGAAATCAAGAATTTTACTTTACATGGTAGCGATGCTGGCTATCGTTTCCTGCTCAAAGAAGCAGGTGCTTTTTAATGGAAATGATCTTGAAGGATGGGTGCCTGTTGCTTCGGAAGAGACAGTTTTCTCAGTTCAGGATGGATGTATCAACGTTACGGGAAACCCATTCGGATACCTCAGAACAGCTCAGGTATTCGGTGACTACAAACTTCATGCAGAATGGAGATGGGTAGGAGAACCAACAAACAGCGGTATTTTCCAGCGTATTCAGTTAGATGACAAAATATGGCCAGATGCGATTGAATGTCAGCTTCATGTTGGTGATGCAGGTGATTTTGTATGCCTTGGCGGTGCCCGCGTGGAAGAAGTTCCTGCTGGGCCGGAAGTTGAATTCCCTGTAAAAGAAAGAAATTCTAAGGGTAATATTGAAAAACCTGCAGGCGAATGGAATACCGCAGATATTATCTGTGTCGGCAAGAAAATTACCGTATATATCAACGGACAACTTGAAAACGAATGTACCTGTAAAAATGAAAAGGGTTATATAGCTCTTCAAAGTGAAGGAGGTCCTGTTCAGTTCCAGAATATATATATCGAAGAAATTGAAAAATAAACTTTTATTCTATAATCTGTCGGATGAGGTTGAGGCATTCAGTACCATGCGTGGGGCGGAATTACCGTACAATGTGCTTCAACCTCATCAAACTCATGACGTAAATATCTCCATTGTAGACAATCCCAATATTTCAAGGGAAGAACTTCAGGGAATAGATGCACTTATTACAAATATCAGGGGATTTGCGATAGGAGTAAGGACTGCGGACTGTATTCCTGTTCTTCTGTTCGATCCTGTTCACAAGGTTGTTGCTGCTGTCCATTCTGGATGGAAAGGTACAGTCAGGAAAATATCATTATTGACAATTCAGAAAATGACTCAGTCGTTCGGTTCCAATCCATCTGATATAATTGCTCAGATTGGTCCGGGTATCGGACCTGAAAGCTTTCAGATAGGAGAGGAAGTTGCCCGTTCGTTTTCTGAATCGGGATTTCCTATGGAAAGAATACTCCATGATTTAGGTGAACCATCAGAGAAATTTGACCTTCCGGTCGCAACCGATATTACATGCCAACCCTCCCCAATGAAAGGAGGCCTTCATATTGATTTATGGGAGGCCAACAAGTGGATGCTCGAATCAGCAGGTGTTGAAAAAACAGGCGTTGCTTGTGTATGCACCTATATTCGGAATGATTTATTCTACTCAGCCCGAAGAGAGACTATTAAATGTCCAAGAATAATTAATTCAATCAAACTGCTTTAATCATACTCCGACTTTTGAATACCCATAGAACTTAGGTTGTTGTATGTTTTTCTACCACTCATAGCAATGATGGTTGAATCCCAAATTATTATTAAGATTTCAGAGAGTTTAGTGAAGTAGATATTCCTTTGCCATCGCAATGATATAATCCTTTGGGATGTTCAATACACCAGCATTTTCAATGAAAGGGTATTCTTCTTTTTTTTGAAATAACAAGCTTTCGTTGAATACCATCAATTTTTGCCAACAGATGATAATTGCCTCTATGGGTATGTTCCATCCGGATATCTGATCGCTTGTGGTTGTCTATAGTTAACCCACATTGCAGCTATTATTG
>DCHP01000060.1 GCA_002315675.1 Rikenellaceae bacterium UBA1749
ACAGAAGGCTTGAGATTCTTATAGCCATTCAGAAGAACATGGGTTGGCATTGTAACCGAGTTGAGATTTGTTGAAAGCATAATAACGGTTACATTGCTGCTATTCCCCATGTTTGCTTTATCAGCTGAAATAATTAAATAAGGGTGGAAAGACTCATCATTTTCCTGGATATTATTCTCGTTGTAAAAATGGTCCTTAACCCAATGGATGCTTCCTCTTCTTAATTCGTAATTCTGTAATTCGCACATAATAATTTTTCCTCCTATATTCTCTGATTTATCTGTTGCGTTTTTGAAAATAAAAAAGCCAGGGCAAATTACCTGGCGGGATTATAATCCCTACCTTAAGTAACTTGCTCTGGCTATGTGTAGCTATCTTACGATGCTCGGGTGCTCAGTCAGCAATCTGTATTATATTACGCCTCTTTCAGGTTCAACCCTTTCGGCAGTCATTGTGTCGTAATCAACAAGCATAAACATTTTACAACGTCCACACTGTATCGATGATTGTCCGGCAGCACCGACATAAGCAACTACCTTTCCTTTTTTACATACAGGACACTTGATTGTCCCCTTTTGAATTTTGACCGTCTTCTCCATAAATCTCCTCCTCTTACTCTTCGTCATCGTCATCAGTAGCAGAAATAAGGAAATTCATTCCGGTTATCTCACTTGCTACATCATCATCTTCAAACGATATACCCCTAACAACGGGTCTATCAAAAAAATTGCTGTTTCTTCCTTCGTGGTCCATTGCCTCGAAGCTCGTTTCCTCAACCACGCATAACTTTTCGTCATCCAGTAATACTGCAGAAAATCGATTATGCAAGTTTGCCGATTCTATCTTATCCACAAATATTTCATAAAATAATTTGTCCACAAAACAGAAGTGTATTTTTAACTGTTCATAGTAATCTTGATCCCACGCATCTGTTAAGAATATAGATGATAATTCATTCATTAACTGACGCATTATATCTTCTGCCGGAGTCTGATTTCCGTCAAAATTAAAATCTTCATATTTCTGTGGTATTGTGAAGAACACACCGATGTAATGTTCTCCATCAAAACCCATGGCCGTTGCAAAATCGCACCTTTGCGAATTACCAATCACAGTATCGACTTGACCTCTTGTATATTCAAGGTCTGACTGTCTTAATTCAATGCCTCGGTCAAACAAAGCGGTTTTTATTATCATACTCATTAATTCACGCTCTGCTCTGAATGCACTAAGTCTGGATTTCTTCAGTTCCTTTGCAGCAACATTTTTTTGTTGCATGGCCTTAGATACATAGCCATTTGCCTCAAGAAGTTCAAAAACATCAACCGGAAACTCACCATCCGGAGGAGTGGCCTGATTTTCAAATACTTTTATTATTGTATCAACGCCCATGGATTTTGTTATTTTTCCATTACGCATTCTTGAAAGTGCTACCTCGTTGACACCGATTAATTCAGCAAAAGCCTTGTTACTTCTGTCTGGCCCAATTGCCTGCTTAATAATGACTGCCACTCTTGTTGCATCTGGTTTATTTACCAATACAAACTCTTCAATTAATGCCTTGTATGTTGCATCTGTTTTATTCATCTTACAATCCCTTTCATTCTCTCTGAAAGATTTCACGGTTTCTGAAATTATACTATCACACATAAATTTCAATGTCAATGAAATATTTCTATGTTTTTGAAATATTTCAAAATTCTTGAAATAAAATAACCGGAGCAGATTTCATTCACCGTGGTTTCCACGATATTGAACTCTACTCCGGCTTCATCACATTTCGGATAGCACGAATAAGTAAATGTATATAATAAATCAATTGCTGATCCCCACGCTCTCACGAAAGACCAAGCATTAAATCATCTTGTTGGTTGTAACTCAATTTTGGGGCCAGACAATACATCCTGGATAAAATCAGTAGCTTTTTTAAATGCATACTGATTGCCCTTCATATATGCAACACCGTCTTCACCATTCTGGCTTGCTCGGTATGCAATCTTATGTCCATCGATATAGATGGCACAGTCTTCGCTTGCACATTCCACCATTGGCATCTCCTCCTTATCTTATGATTGGATTCTTACGGTTCATAAATGATGCAATAGACATCTTTGCTCCATCACTAATATGAACACGTTTCATCCCCGCTTCGATTTCTTCGTAGAGGCTTTCAACTGCTGAAGCAATCATACTTCCCATTTTGGCAGTGCAACAAACAGGGCTCGCATAACTACCACCTTCATCTGAAGAAACAAGGTAAATCTCATAAAAATATCCCGGCTGGTCTTCTTTTGCATTCTCGGTAAATATAACCTTTTCAATGTAGATTGCATCATTAGTTCCAGGAAGATATGCATGATATTCAGAATCGTACTGTTGCACTTTCAATTCACCGAAAAACTGTGAATAGTAACTTTCTCCTTCTGGGCAATCTTCTCCGTATGCTTTATACAACGGATGGGAAGGTCCATTGAACAGACAAGCATCTTCATATTTTTTAAGTTCCTCTGTTGTTTCTTCTTTCCAGTTCATCTCATCGTCTCTTGTAGCTGTCCTAAGTTCTTTAACAAACCCAAGCACATACTGCTCTGTCGGTGACATCTCCGGAATAATACCTCTTATAAGATCATCAACCGGAACACCAAATGTGTCTGCCGCAGTAACAACGAACTCAATACTTGGGTCATTTGTATTTCCGTCCTTTTCAAGACGTGACATATAACCTGTACTAACTCCGGCTTCCTTCTCCATTGCTCCGAGTTGTGTTTTTGTCTTCTTTAATAACATGCGAATATTGGTAAGGCAGATATCTTTGTGAAAATGCTGTCCCTGTCCCCTGGTAGCCTCGTTCTCCAAAATGGACTGGTCACAGTTTATTTGTATATCCTCATTAACCTTTTTTAATTCCGCATTCACTTTTTCAAATTCTGCAGATAGTTTTTTTGCTTCATCAGGGTCCGTAGCGGATTCTAATCTTGCCAATACATCTGCTCTTCGCTGCTGCAGTTGTTCACGCATATCCATAAGTTTCATTGCTACAGACAGTTCTTTTTGCGAAGAATCAATCCTTTCACGATAAAAACTTGCAACTTCTCTCAATTCATCAGCCATAATGATACCTCACTTGTAATACTGTAAGATTATAATATTGCAACTTGTTCCAAATGTCAATTGCTATTTTTACATATTTGTCGTGTGGTTCAAGTTCTGTTTTTACCAAGTTGACATTTTCGTCAACTACGCATTTACAAAAGTAGCAACTTTTGTCCTGTGGATAAAATTATTATTATTTTCAATAATTTTCTTGTCAAATAAATCAAAAAAGCCTGCAAGGGATAGTTATGAACAATTTCCACACTTTCCCCAGCAGGCGTATCCACTACTCTACGGTGTGGCTATTTGCTCTGTCTGTATATTTGTTTCTTCCATTTTAATCTGAATTACATTCCGGCATCTCGGACACTTGATCCGAATGACGGCTACACGCTTTTCTTCCTTAATAACATCAAATAATCTTTTGTTTGTGCAGCAAGGGCACCCCACAGGAATAACCTCCAACCACTACTTCCCTTCCTTTCTCATCAGTTGTGTGGTTTAGGCCAAAGGGAATAAAAAGCCATGCCACGATGATTTTCCT
>DCHP01000057.1 GCA_002315675.1 Rikenellaceae bacterium UBA1749
TCAAAACACAAAAGTAATTCCGGGATTTAGCTTACAAATAAAGAAGGTTTGCGTTTATAGATTTGTGTAATGATAAGTGCTGGGTCGTATGTAAGATAAAGCGGTTATTCTGTTTTTTCGTATATTAGTAGTACTATTTGATTAGGTCATGAAACATTCGATATTTTTTTTGGCTCTGATAGTTCCGCTTTCTCTTCGTGCTCAGCAGAAAACATATCTTGAGAGTCTGCCTTATTACGTTGAGAATCTTCAGATGTTCGGTGAAGGACAGGAAGATGGTAGGACATACTATATTCCCTCAACAAGTATAACTCTTGATGGTACCTGGAAATTTCTTTATTGCGGCAATCCCTCTCTGGTACCTGACGATTTCTTTGAACCGTCTTTCAGTGACATAAAATGGAGTAATATAATGGTCCCTTCAAACTGGGAAATGCAAGGATTTGGCCAGGCATTATTCAGAAATACGGTGACATCTTTTTCAAGGAATGGAATCAATCCTCCTCAGGTTCCGATGGACCTGAATCCAACTGGTCTGTACAGGACGGACTTTAAGATTCCTTCATCCTGGAACGGCAGACAGGTGTTCCTTCGTTTTGAAAAGGTTGCTTCTGCATCATTTGTATGGATTAACGGACATCAGGTTGGCTATAATGAAGGAGCGCAGGAACCATCTGAATACAATATTACAAAATTCATAAAATCTGGCAGAAATTCTCTTGCTGTCATGGTTCTGAAGTACAGCGATGGATGTTACCTGGAATGCCAGGATTACTGGAGACTCGCAGGAATATTTGATGATGTAACTGTATATTCTTCTCCTAATACAAGGATATGGGATTATCATGTCATCACGGACTTTGACACAACATTCACTGATTCAAAAGTGGACCTTGATGTTGAAATACGGGCATATACTTTTGGTAACCATAATTGTACTGTGAAGGCTGAGATTGAAAAAGATGGTCATACTATATCCAAGATGACTGCAAATGATATTTCCATTCCTGCTGAATCAGGTAAGACAGTCCGTCTTTCATCATATGTAAAAAATCCTGATAGATGGACTTCTGAAACTCCGAATCTATACAATCTTTCAATTGAACTCACGGATTCAAATGGAAAGACCATAGACCATTTGAAAAGAAGAATGGGATTCAAGAAAACTGAAATTATTGACGGCATCTTTTATCTAAATGGGCAACCCATAAAGGTAAATGCTCAGAATTCACATATGCAGCATCCTGTTACAGGACATGCAATGGA
The DNA here is from genome assembly GCA_002315675.1 of Rikenellaceae bacterium UBA1749. Taxonomy (GTDB): domain Bacteria; phylum Bacteroidota; class Bacteroidia; order Bacteroidales; family Rikenellaceae; genus Mucinivorans. The sequence goes on from DCHP01000057.1 coordinate 1,267, forward strand.
TGAGGAGACTATCCGCAAGGATATGCAGATTCTTAAGCAGTTTGGCTTCAATGCTGTACGAACATCTCATTATCCTCCTGTAAACAAGTATCTTGAACTGGCAGATGAGTATGGGCTATATATAATAGATGAAACAGGTGATGAATCTCATGCAACTGAATGGATGTCAGAAAAACCTGAATATGCGGATATGTATCGTGAAAGAGCAAGGCAGATGGTGCTCCGTGATAGGAACCATCCTTGTGTGCTGTTCTGGAGTGCCGGAAATGAATCAGGAGAGGGAAAGAATATAGAAGAAGTCATCAAAGAAGGCAGGAAATATGATTCCACCCGTTTTTGGATGTATGGCGGTAATGCCAGCAAACACTATGCAGAAGATATAATAGGTCCAAGATATCCAATACCAATAGAACATGAAATATCATATGGCATGAACGCAAAGGATAAAAGACCATCCTTTATGGACGAATACCTCTCAGTAGCAGGAAACGGAGGTGGAGGCCTGGATGATTTCTGGAGGGTTATCGATTCGCATCCTTCACTTCTTGGAGGTGCTATTTGGGACTTCGTGAGTCCCGGACTTCTTGAACCGGTAAGGACCCTGGAAGACAAATCTCCATATGGTACTATGGTAAACATTATGGGAAAAGCAAAATTGGTTAAGGGTAAAACAGGAAATGCGATAGATCTTGATGTGACTGACCAGTGGGTGCAAGCATATAGAGGTGATAATCTTGAAATCTCCACGGACAGGCTTACACTGACACTTGACATACTTCCGCGTGGCTATAATAAGTGTGGTGGCTATATGATAACCAAGGGGAGCAATCAGTTCGGATTGCGTCAGTCGGGAGCGGACAAGATAGAATTCTATATAGACAATGGGAAACGAATAGCACTTTCGGGTCCTCTGCCTGATGACTGGGAAGGTAAGTGGCATAACGTATGTGCAGTCTATGATTCCCGTATGATGACCATATATATTGATTCCAGGATAGTTGCAGAGAAATCTGCATCAGGAAAAATAAGGAATCTTCCAATGTCCGTCTGCATTGGTCGTGATGAGGAAAAGCATGGTCAGGAGACCTCTGAATATATTGCAGATGCTTTGATTGATAATGTCGGTATCTTTACTGATGCTTTTACTCCTGCAGAGGGATTTGATCCGCAGAAATCTGTCCTGTGGCTGGATTTCGAAAAAGAAAAGTCTGAAGGTACATTCTATAGTTATGGCATAGGAGCACGTACTTATGGCTCCATATGGCCTGACAGAACCCCACAGCCTGAAATGTATCAGATGAAGAAAAGCACCCAGCCACTATCCTATAAACTACTTGATGCGAGGACTGGCGTGCTTGAAATCCGCAATCGTAGCAGTTTCATCAATGCATCCTACTATAGGACATCATGGACTATAACTGCTGATGATAAAGTTGTTGATTCAGGGGAAGTGAAACTTGATATCGAACCTTCTTCTTCAAAAATCGTAAGAATACCATACTGTAAACCAGACATTGAACCGGGGAAAGAATACAGACTAACGATAAGTACAGCTTTGGCTGACGATGAAATATGGGCCGCAAAAGGTCATGAGGTGGCATGGGAACAGTTTGAATTGTCCCACTTGAATATTCCTGCCAACTTGGAGGAAAAAGCTTCCGGAACTTTAAGTGTAGTCCAGGAAAATGGTCATGTAATCGTTGCTGGTGATTTTTTCAGGTATGTCTTCGATGAGGTTAACGGGACTTTGAATGAAATACATGTTAATGGCAAGAATCTTCTTAAATCTCCACTGAAACTGAATCTTTGGAGAGCACCGGTTGCAAATGAATCCGATGGATGGAATTCCAACTCTGTCGGTATGGCAAGGGATAGACTGAAGGGAGGATATGGCGTCATTGGGAGTACATGTGCGATTTCCTCCATGTACTATTCGGAAGGATTGGACCGACTTATGTACATTCCTGCTTCTATAAAAGTGCGTTCATATGAGGAATATGTATATGTTGATGTCAGGGAACTTGCACTCTTTGGTGCTCAGGCAGAACAAAAGTTGGATCAATATATTACCGGACAGGCAATAAGAGGTATGGAAAGCTTCTATTCATATTGTATTGCCCCAGACGGGACCATAACCATTAATCATAAAATCACTCCACAGGGTAATATGCCATTATGGTTTCCTAGAATCGGTGTTACAATGTCACTTGATGGAACTCTTGATAATGTTCAGTGGTACGGGCGAGGTCCCCAGTCTTCATATCCTGACAGAAAGTCAGGTTACAGGATCGGAATATATGAATCCAGTATTGATGAAATGTATGAACCATACCTGTTGCCGCAGGATTATGGGCTGAGAATGGATAGCAGATGGGTCCGGTTGACAGATAATCAAGGTCTTGGAATCTTGTTCAAGGTTGATAGAACTTTTGCGTTCAATGCCTACCCATATACTACAGAAAATTTGACCAGGAGCGTATATCAGTATCAACTTCAAAGAAGTGATGATATTACCCTAAACATAGATTATCAGACAAGTGGAGTAGGATGTACGGCGCGTGGTATATTTGAATCGTACAGGGCTCATGCTACAGACCTTGACAGAACCATTACTATCAAACCTGTAAAATAGGTTGTACAATTTGATAATGGTTTATGCGCGATGAACATAATATAACATATCCATTATTGGTCTCAATATTTTGATATTTGTTCCATAAAATTGTACAGCCTACCTATTATATAGTGCGACTTATTGAAGTATTTTTTGAAAATTTTAGACCTGAGTAATGAAAAGATTATTATTATTTTTTATCCTTCTTGCGGGATTTTGTCTCCAGATATCCGCAAGTACCCTTCAGGAACTACTTATTAAATTACCAAATGTAAAAAGTGTCGAACTTCTCGATAGCGGTGTATTCTCCGAAAGATATCAGATACTTTTCGAGCAGCCTGTATGCCATGCTGATTCATCAAAAGGCTTTTTCTGCCAGAGGGTAGTTGTAGCGCACGCTGGTTTTGATCGTCCGACTTTGCTGGTTACAGAGGGATATGGAGGCGAAAGATCTTTACGACCTGCTTACAGGGAGGAAATCTCTTCAACACTCAATACAAACCAGATTTTTGTTGAGCATCGCTATTTCGGAGTATCTGTACCGAAGCCCTGCGATTGGTCAGAAATGACAGGTAAAAATGCTGCAGCTGATTTACATGCAATAAAGCAGGTATTGTCTTCCATCTATGATAAGAAATGGATTGCAAGCGGTATCAGTAAAGGTGGGCAGAATACAATGATATATGCAACATATTTTCCTGGTGATGTGGATGCCTATGTCCCATATGTCGGGCCTGTCTGCAGTAAAGTTGAAGACGGGCGTCATGAACCTTTTTTAAGATCGGTAGGAAGGAAAAGTGAAAGGGATTCAATTCTGGTGTTCCAGAAAGAATTGCTGTCAAGACGCAATACCCTTGTTCCAATGCTTGAGGAATTCTGTCAGAAGAACAACATGGAGTTCAATGTGGGCTTTGATGAAATTTTTGATCTTTGCGTTCTTGAATTATCTTTCACACTATGGCAGTGGGGTGATCCGGTAAGTTCGCTTCCTGACGTTAAATCCGATGATAAATCACTGTTTACTTATTTCGTAAATAAAGTCAGTCCGGACTATTTTATGGTTGACAGGAATTCTCCTTTCTTTGTTCAGGCAGCATCAGAACTGGGGTATTACGGATATGATGTCAGACCATTTAAAAAATTGTTGTCTATTCGCTCAGCCAGGGGATATCTTGATAGGGTAATGTTGCCGGAGGATGCCAGATACCTACAGTTCTCGCCCCAGTTAAGTGATGATATCAATAGCTATCTCAAAAACAATGATCCCAGAATGTTGTTTATCTATGGCGAAATAGATCCATGGAGTTCTGTAATGCCAGATCCGAGATATGCCAATGGAAAACAGAATATGCATTTCTATATACAGCCAAGAGGAAGCCATCGAACCAGAATCAACACCCAGCCAGACTCTGTAAAGCAGGAAATCTGGGCAAGACTTCGCACTTGGCTTGATCTGTAGATATCCATGTTTTTTGCTCTTGTCTATGAAAAGCCCAGCCACTTAAGTGGCTGGGCTTTTCAGTATTTGATTGGTAATGTATTCTGGTAGTGTATTCTAGTACCCGAAGATATCTTCCTGGGATACTTTTTCAACTTCTCCAAGGCTCTTTATGTATTCAGTGTCAAGGTCATTCCAGTCTCCAAGAATCATGTAATTGTATTTACGTCCCTTGATGTATTTCTGCTGGAATTCCTTGACATCGTTTAAGGTAATATTTTGGATGCTGTCGTAGATAATTCTGTCCAGATCGTAGTCAAGTCCCATATCCTGGGCCTGTATCCAGCTATACAGAATGTCAGCTTTGATAGTCCTGTTTGTTGCCAGTGATGTAATGGCATATTGCTTTGCAATGGTAAATGCGTGCTCAGATTCCGGCATATCCTCTATTATGGATTCAAAAGCTTCAACTGCTTGACGGACCTTGTCGTTCTGGGTTGCAATAAAGGCATTGAATGTATATGGGTCGTTGAAATTACGTCCGCTACTAAGTTGTGCTGATGCCGAATATGCAAGTCCGCGGGCTTCTCTCATCTCCTGGAATACAATGCCATTCATACCGCCGCCGAAATAGTTGTTGAACATATATTTTGAAGGTTCGATTGTAATATCAAATTTGCTTTCCTGACATGAATGCTGCTGGTAATATATCTGTTTTGCATCGTATTGAGCAAATGTAACCTTGTTCACATCACTTGTAATATAGGGATAGGTGATGTTGTCAGGGATATGCAACTGATCTGCAACAATGTGGCAGTTGTCAAGTGTCTTTATCAGATTTTCGCATGACAGAGGTCCGTAATAGAGAATGCGGTGATTGTATCCTGTGATTTTCTTTATCTCGGCAACCAGTTCATCTGAAGTAAGAGCCATAATCTTTTCATTATCCATAATGGTTTTTCGGATTGTCTCACGGCCGAATTTACCATAATTAGTAAGAGCATTAAAGTTTGCCCTCTGATTTTGCTTGTTGTTTTCCCTCTCCTTGATAATATCCTTCTTAAGTTCTGAGAGAATTTCTTCATTTCCCTCTACATTTGAGATGTAATCTTCAACAAGTGATATGGCCTTCTCCATATTTTCTCCAAGACCATTTATTGTAATGGTTGTCCTATCTGCCCTGACAGAAAAATTGAAGTTGCAAGCCAGTGCGTACAGTTCATTCTGGATCTCCTGCAGTGTCTTGTCTGATGTCCCAAGAAGTTCGAAGTATCTGTTCACTGCAAAGCCCAGTTCAGGTTTGCTGTTGGATCCTGTCTCGTATATGTATTTAAGGTCAAAGAGACCATTTGTAATGTTCTGTTTATAGAGAACAGGAATTTCCTGCTTCATCTTTGCAAATGACATGTCCTTGTTATAGTCAACAAATACAGGTTGGATAGGCGTAACCTGAACATTCTGAATAGAGTCCAGGAAAGCGCTGCATTCATTTCTGTTTGTAGCAATAGGAGTAATATGAGGTTTGTCAATTTTCTTCTGACTCTCATCAGTGCCCTGACGTTTATAGACAACGACAAAGTTATTGTCCTTAAGATTGTTGTTTGTCCATGCAACTATATCATCCTTTGTGATTTTTGATGTATTGTCAATTTCCTCTACTATATCTTTCCATGGTCTATCGTTGATGTATGAATCAATGAATAGTTGGGCTCTGCCTTCATTGGACTCAAGTCTCTTCATGGCATAGACTTTGTAATTCGCAACTGTTGAGGCGATAAGTGATTCATCAAAATCACCTTTGCGAAGTTTATCTATTTCACTAATAAGCAGACTCTTTACATCGTCAAGTGTCTGTCCATCTTTAGGCATGCCGATTACTGCAAATATTCCTTCATCAGCAAACGCATCAAATATGGTTTGTGCTTCAAGAACCTTCTGACTCTGGTTAAGGTCAACGTCGATAAGGCCGCATTTCCCATTGGATAGCATCATTGAAGCCAGGTCTGCAATCAGATTCTCTTTTGATGATGCCCTAGGTGATCTCCATGCAATAGAGATGTTCTCTGCATCCAGTCCAGTGATGGTTGCTTCAAGAGGTTCAGTAATTGGATCTTCTTCAGGAATTTTCCACTTTGGAAGATTATTATTAGGCGTAATATTGCCGAAATATCTATCTATAAGTTCAATTGTCCTGTTAAACTCTATATCTCCGGCCAGGCATATTGCATAATTGTTCGGTACATAGTATGTACTGTAATAGTTTTTGATGTTTGTGATTGACGGGTTCTTAAGATGCTCCTGTTTGCCTAGAACAGTATGCATTCCGTATGGGTGTTTTGGGTAAAGCATCTCAAGAATCTTATAGAATATTTTGTTCATGTCATTTGTAAGTGACATGTTGTATTCTTCGTAGACTGTTTCCAATTCTGTGTGGAAACCTCTTATGATTGCATTCTGGAATCTGTCAGATTGTATGGCGGCCCAGTTCTCAAGCTGGTTTGATGGAATATCTTCCGTATAGCATGTTTCATCAAAGGAAGTCCATGCATTTGTTCCCTCAGAACCGATGGCAGACATCAACTTGTCATATTCATTTGGAATAGCAATTTTTGATGCTTCTTGAGATACTGAATCGATGATAGCATATATTTCTGTTCTTTTTTGAGGGTCGTTTTCTTTTCTGTATACTTCAAAGAGCATTTCAATGCTGTCAAGCATAGGCTTTTCAGCCTCGTAGTTCTGTGTCCCGAATCTCTTGCTTCCCTTGAACATCAGATGCTCAAAATAATGAGCCAGACCCGTAGTTTCCAGAGGATCATTCTTTGCCCCCACTTTAACAGCTACGTATGTCTGAATTCTTGGCACATCAGTATTGCGTGTCAGGTATACTTTAAGACCATTGTCCAAAGTGTAAATTCGGGATTCAGTAGGATCCCCCTTTACTGATTCATATTTGTACTTGGAACATGAAATGAAGGCAAGTGTCAGAATCAGAAATGACAGGGTAATTAATTTCTTCATACTATAGTGTTTTAATAATTTCATCTGTGAATCAACTTGAAATAGTATTTTTTTTTGTTCTTGCCACTGACATTGACCTCTGTAATGGGTGTGTATCTCAATTTAGGGACAATTTCAAATGGATTCATCTGCAAAATTATGGAAAATAAATCTTCAATAGAACGGATAATGGATGCTGAAAATGGAAAATCAGTGATATCTTTGCATAAGATAGTTTGTGTATGACCTTAAATGAATTAAAACAGGGACAGACGGCATATATTAAGTCCGTTGGAGGGGAAGGTGCTCTAAGACAGCATTTCCTTGATATGGGTCTTATTCCAACTACTAAAATCAAATTGATTAAGTTGGCTCCACTTGGCGATCCTATGGAGTTTCTTATACGTGATTACAATCTATCCCTTCGAAAGGCGGATGCTGCTGATATTGAAATTTCAGAACCATTTGATGAAAGTATCTCCCAGAATGATCCTGTTTTCCCTGATGAATCAAGAAGGGCATCACATAAGCATCCAGGTTATGGGGAAGCCGGTATTTACCATTCAAAACAGAATGAACATCCACTTCCTAAAGGTACGTTGCTATCTTTTGCTCTTGTAGGAAATCAGAATTGTGGTAAAACGACGCTTTTCAATCAGCTGACAGGTATGAACCAGCATGTTGGAAACTTTCCAGGCGTAACGGTTGATAGGAAAAGCGGTCCGATTAGGGAGTATGTGGATACAATGATTACAGATTTGCCAGGTATATATTCACTTTCTCCATACAGTGCTGAGGAAATAGTATCCAGAAATTTCATCCTGAATGAGAAACCTAAGGCGATAATCAATATTGTTGATGCAAGCAATATTGAAAGGAATCTTTACCTTACAATGCAATTGATGGAACTTGATGTCCCAATGGTACTGGCATTGAATATGATTGATGAGGTTAAGGATAATGGTGGCGCAATCTGGGTGAACGATATGGAAGCTGAACTTGGGATCCCTGTTCTTCCGATTTCAGCAAAGAACAACGAAGGAATCAACGAACTTATAGAACATGCAGTCCATCTGGCAAAATATCAGGAACGTCCACAAAGACTTGATTTTTGTAGTAAGGACGAGTATGGAGGTGCCGTACATAGATGCCTTCATGGAATTATGCACCTGATTGAAGATCATGCCCAGAAAGCCGGAATACCTGTAAGGTTTGCAGCCAGTAAAGTTGCTGAAGGTGATCAGCTGGTGATGAATGCCCTTTATCTTTCCGAGAATGAAAAAGAAATGATTGAACATATTGTTTCACAGATGGAAGAGGAAAGGGGGCTTGACAGGGCATCAGCCATTGCGGATATGCGATTTTCGTTCATACACAAACTGTGCAAGTCTTCTGTAATAAAGCCAAAAGAGACAAAGCAACATAAGAGAAGTCGCAGAATTGATAAAATACTTACAGGACGTTACACATCAATTCCTATGTTCATAGCAATTATGGCATTGACATTCTGGCTTACTTTTGATCTCATTGGAGGCAACCTTCAGGAATTACTGGATGAAGGTATTTCTTTTACTACTGAAATAACTGATAAAGGTCTTGGCTATCTCGGTGTCAATGACTCTATCCATTCGTTGGTGATAGATGGCATATTCAGCGGGGTAGGGAGTATCGTCAGCTTTCTGCCGATAATCGTTGTCCTGTTTTTCTTTTTGTCCCTTCTTGAGGATACAGGCTATATGGCAAGAATAGCATTTGTAATGGACAAACCTCTTAGAAGAATCGGTTTGTCAGGCAGAAGCGTTGTTCCAATGCTTATTGGTTTCGGCTGTTCCGTACCGGCTGTGATGGCAAGCAGAACACTTCCATCTGCGAAGGACAGGAAACTTACGATTCTGCTGACTCCCTATATGAGCTGTACAGCAAAACTTCCTATCTATGCTTTCTTCACTGCAGCATTTTTCCCTGACCATGCTGCTCTTGTCATGATAATCCTGTATCTGCTCGGAATATTAGTAGGAATATTGGTATCGCTTATTTCCAAGAGAACAAGATTCCGTTCGGAGGCGGCTCCTTTTGTAATGGAACTTCCCAATTACAGGATGCCTTCACCTGGAAATGTCGGGAGACTATTGTGGGATAAGGGAAAGGATTTTCTTCAAAGGGCTTTTACAGTAATATTTGTTGCCTCAATAGTTATATGGTTCCTTCAGTCTTTTGATTATACACTTAACCTGGTCGAAAATTCTGAAGATAGTATCCTGGCCTCAATGGCAAGTCTTATTGCCCCTGTCTTCACTTTAAATGGGTTTGCAGACTGGAGAATAGTTACAGCATTGATAGCTGGGTTTATGGCAAAGGAAAGTGTTGTTTCCACATTGAATGTGCTGATGGGGTCAACAGCTGTTCTTCTCTCATCCCTATCGCCTTCGGGTGCTGCGTCACTTCTTGTATTCTGCCTGTTGTATACGCCATGTGTTGCAGCAATTGCTGCTGTCAGACGGGAACTCGGCGGGCGGTGGGCCCTGTTTGTCATAATGCTTCAGTGCCTTGTTGCGTGGATAGTATCTTTAATTGTATACTATGGTTGGACTATGCTACTTTGAATGTTGGGTAGTGTAATTCCATGAAACAAATATCAAAACATTGTAGCTATCAATGTCTATATTATCAACATTACATTTAAAGACACAAACAAGCCATACAACCTACTATGAATACAATAATAGCGATTATAATTGTTATTGCAGTGGCTTTATCCATTAGATCCATCATAAGGAAGAATAAAAGAGGTGGTTGCGGGAATTGCTCTGGATGCGATGGCTGCAACAAGTAATGCAAATAGCATTTATATGAAATGACAAAAAACACTTCCAAAGTTCGAACTTATGGAAGTGTTTGCTTGGATTGATTGAAGTGTATGGATGTCTGTCAATTCAGTCTTTTGACTTTCTTTATCCAAAGATCCGCCATCTTGTAATGGGCTTGAGTTGTAGGATGTACTCCATCCCATGACCAGTAATCGTCGGGAACACTATATTTATTATATAAATATACAAAGAGCTTGTCGTAAGGAACATATATTGCGTTATAGTCATCAGCGATTTTTTCAACAATATTATCAAGCTTGGAAGTCATAATCACTCTTTCCGACAGAATTTCTGGTGATTTCCCATTCATGGCCTCTTTTACAAAAAACGGTGAGCACAATACAATCCGGACAGAAGGATTAGCCTCTTTTGTTCTGTCAAGGAGAGAACGGTAGACGGAGTCCCATCTGTGGTAGTCAAAATCTTTTTCCTCTGCGTGATTGTTAAAGAACATGCCTACATCGTTTGTTCCGACCAAAATTGACAGAACATCTGGACATTCGTTTATTACATCCTTTTCCCATCTTTCTTCAAGATTTGATAATCTATATCCACTAATACCCCTGTTCTGAAATACATATTCATCCTCTGGGTATTTTGACATGTAATATCCTGTTATCATCTCCATGAAACCATGGCCATATATATGGTTAAAATCTCCTTTGTTTCTTGAATCTGCACTATTGCCGTGCCCACATCCCCAGTTGCCGTCGGTGATGGAGTCCCCCATGAATATTACCTTTGTCTTCTTGCCACTTGCAGAAACAACTATGGAAAGAACCAGAAGAATTGCAACAAAAGTCCCTCTCATATTATTCATTCAGATTGCTGGTATTTTACTTTTCAAGAATGAAAATGTTTTCCATAAGCTTCCATTTCTCATTTGATGGAGCGTTTGGGTCGCATCCCTGGAATTGTGCTACATATGCTTCCCATTCCTTCTGGCGAGGCAACTCTCCGAGTCTTGCATTATCCTTCTGCCAATCGAAGTCATCAACTGTATCGCAAATCATAAATAATCTTGTGCCCAGTCTGTAGATCTGCATGTCAATTATTCCAACAGAACGTATTCCTTCCTGAATCTCTGGCCATACGTGACTGTGTGCTTCAATGTATTTGTCAATCATTTCTTTATTATCGACAAGTTCAAGAGTTTGGCAAAATCTTTTCATAACTTTTAGTTTTTTGGTTGGTTATTATTAGGTTCGTTGATTTAGATTTCTTATTATTTTCTTCTGATAGATATTCTGATTGATTCTGGATGGTCACAAATAAAAGAATCACTGTCTCTTACAACCAGTGCCAGGTATCCTCCACCTCCTGCTCCTGGCATTTTCCATCCAAGGACAGCATCTTCCTTTGAGTATTTTTCAATATATTCATTAACGAAACTTTGAATCATCTGTGGAAACATGCTTACTTGTGCTTTGAAAGAATCATTATAGTATTTTACAAAGTCATTGAGATTCATATTCATGATGGCATCCCAGCATTTATCGGCAGCGCGGGTCAGTGCTGAGACTTTTTCCTTCGTAATATCCTTGTCTTTCATTACTGAAAACCCCTCAGGTCTTGGTGGCATAGGAACCATGCAAATATGATTTTCCAACCAGTCAAGTACTTTGCTGTCATTGCACTTTTCGATTCTTTCGGGCCAGAAATGATTGTCATAGTAGTGTCTGCATAATCCTGGAACACATATTCCTATTGAGTCCTGAGCTCCGCTAATATGTCCTCCCTCCCTCTTTTCAGGGTGGTTTTCAAAACAGAATACAAGCCTTGATAGCATCTCAGGGTCCATGTCTGGCAGTTTGACAGGCCATATTCTTTTTATTTCATTTCTCGTTGATGTGGAAAGACCGCACCTTTCCCTGATTTCGAAAGTAGGATCAAGGGAAATTGTAATAGCCCATCCAGGAGTATACATTGAAACATATGGCTGGTCAATCCATGTGCCGGCAAGATCCAGCCTTGTGGGTATCTGACAAGTCATATTCTTTAGGTCGGTAGATGATCTGGCCGTCAGACCTTCTGCAGGTTTCCGTAGCAGAACCTTGTATTCAATCCCCTTAGCTCTGCAGAATTCCTCCTTTTCCTTGCATGCCCCGTCACTGTTGACAACAAGTATGTCTGGCTTTATCAAGTCAACTGTCGGAATAAAATCCATGACGCCATCACCTTTGTTGATAAACGCATCTTTGACATACCTGATGCTCTTTACCATGTATAGACGTTCATTCTCTGGATATACTGTCTTATGATTCTTATAATGCAAAATTGTATTGTCGGAACCAATGCCGACATATAAATCTCCAAATTCAGCTGCCTGTTTGAAAAATTCTATATGACCGCTATGAAGCAAGTCATAGCATCCGCTTACGAAGACTTTCTTGTTGTTCATTGATCCTTTATGCAAAAAATGAATTCGGATATTCTGCATGTATGTCCGGGACTGTAACCAGGACCAGATGCAGGGTTCTGTTCCAATACAAACTTACTAAAAAAATAGGAGACTGTAAATTAATTTACAGTCTCCTATTTCTATTTCTATTTAGAATTAGACGTCTAGTCCTGAACGTTTTATTATCCAAGGAATGCAAGAAGCAGTCCGGCTGCAACGGCAGATCCGACAACACCTGCAACATTTGGTCCCATAGCATGCATCAGAAGGAAGTTTGAAGGATCTTCTTTCTGACCTTCAGCCTGTGAAACACGTGCGGCCATAGGAACAGCAGAGACACCTGCAGAACCGATAAGTGGGTTGATCTTTTTACCTTCCTTTGAAAATAGATTCATCAGCTTCGCTAATAGGATACCGCCAGCCGTACCGAATGAAAAGGCGATGATACCAAGGCAAAGAATCATCAGAGTTCTCCAGTTAAGGAAAGTTTCTGCAGTTGCAGTACCACCGACTGTAATAGCCAGGAATATAACAACAATGTTCATCAGCTCATTCTGAACAGTTTTGCTCAGTCGATCCACGACACCACATTCCTTCATCAGGTTACCAAGCATCAGACAACCAATCAGCGGAGCTGCACTTGGAAGTAATATTGAAATTACAGTTGTAATTACTATTGGGAAAAGGATCTTCTCTGTCTTGGAGACAGAACGAAGCTGACTCATACGGATAAGACGTTCTTTCTTTGTAGTAAGAAGCTTCATGATAGGTGGCTGGATTACAGGGACAAGCGCCATATAAGAGTATGCCGCAATAGCAATAGGTCCAAGTAATTCAGGAGCAAGTTTCGATGTCAGGAAAATGGATGTTGGACCATCAGCTCCACCAATGATGCCAATACTACCGGCTTCCTGAGGAGTAAAACCAAGTGCAGATGCACCAACGAATGTCATAAAGATACCAAGCTGTGCTGCAGCACCAAGTAAGAAACTTTTTGGATTTGCAATAAGTGGACCGAAGTCTGTCATTGCACCAACACCTACGAAGATAAGGCAAGGGTAAATGCCTAATTTAACGCCAAGGTACAGAAAATCCAATAGACCTGCAGTAATGTGACCTTCAGCATCCATAAAGTCACTCCAATGTACGCATCCGTTTGCGAAAAGTTCTGGATGATACATTTCGGCACCTGGGAAATTTGATAGAAGCATACCGAAGGCAATAGTAAACAACAATAGTGGCTCAAACTTGTGGTGTATAGCTAAATACAACAGGAGGAATGAAACCAGAATCATAATGGCGCTCAGCCAAAAGTTAGGGCCGGCGATTGCAATACCACAGCTGTCTATGAATTTCTGAAGACCGCCCATGATACTGAATGATTCTCCGGCTTCTACTGCTAAAAGTGAAAACATATCCAAGCGCCGTTTATTCGATTACCATTAATACTTGGCCCTCCATTACTGTAGCGCCTTTTTGAACATTGATAGCCTTAACTTTACCGTCAACATCAGAATCGATATTGTTTTCCATTTTCATGGCTTCGAGTACAATCAAAGTCTGGCCTTTTGAAACTTTATCACCTACTGCGAATTTCACATCAAGGATAGTTCCAGGAAGTGGACATGTAATCTGTTTTCCACCAACAGCAGAAACTGCTGCGGGAGCTGGTGCTGCGGCTGCAACAGGTGCTGCTTTTGAAGCCTGAGATACTGGTTTGGCAATTTTAACAACCTTGCCGCCTTCAATCTCTACATTGTATGCAGTACCATTGACTTTGACACTTGCACCTTCTTCGCTAATATTGTCAACAGCAACCTGATATTTGTTGCCATTGATTTTCAAAGAATATTCTTTCATCTGTTTTAATTTCTTGTTTTGACTTATTTAATTCGCTCAGGCATTTGTCTCATAGCAAATGCTTTATTATTCCATGCTGTCTGGCGGTCTGTATTGCCAAAAGTAAGGAACCCAGGCTCTTCAATGTGAAGGGCACCCTGTGCAAGTGCGATTGCTACGCCGATTGCAGCGATAACTTCTGTTTCATCAGCTTCAGTAGCATCAACAGCCTTTGCAGGTGCAGCTTCCTGTGTTTTGTTTTCAGCTTTCTTTGTTTGGAAGAAAAGACCGAAAATCTTCATTACATAGACAAGCAATAAAAGAATAAGTAGAACTAGCCCAAAGCTAACTAATGTTATTGACCAGATAGCTGACCAATCAGTCGCTGTTTGTAGTAATATCATAGTCTACTTAAATTATTATAGTGGAATATTTGAATGTTTCTTTGCTGGGTTCTGAAGACGTTTTGTCTTAAGAGATTCAAGAGCTCGGATAATACGGAAACGGGTATTACGTGGTTCAATAACATCATCAATGTAACCATAGCGTGCTGCATTGTATGGGTTAGAGAATTTATCGCGATATTCATCTTCTTTCTCCTTGATGAATGCAGCTTTTTCTGCAGGATCCTCAATCTCCTTAAGGGCTTTTGCCTGAAGAACTTCAACAGCGCCACTTGCACCCATAACTGCGATTTCTGCAGATGGCCATGCGTAATTGATGTCACCACGGATATGTTTGGATGACATGACAATGTAGGCTCCACCATATGCTTTACGAAGAGTAACAGTAACTTTTGGAACTGTAGCTTCGCAGTATGCAAATAGAAGTTTTGCACCGTGAGTGATGACTCCACCATATTCCTGGGCTGTTCCTGGAAGGAATCCTGGAACGTCAACCAATGTTACGATTGGAATATTGAATGCATCGCAGAAACGAACAAAACGGGCTGCCTTTCTGGAAGCGTTTATATCAAGTACACCTGCCATGAATTTTGGCTGGTTAGCTATGATACCTACACTCTGACCATTGAAACGTGCAAAACATGTAATAATGTTCTTTGCATAGTTAGGTGCGCATTCCAGGTATTTGCCATTATCAACGATAGCAGAAATAACCTCTGTCATATCGTATGGCTTGTTAGGATTATCAGGTAGAATTTCATTAAGAGATTCTTCTACTCTGGCGATATCGTCAGTACATGGCTGAAGTGGAGTCTCTTCCATATTGTTCTGAGGAATGTATGAAAGAAGTTCCCTGATCAGTTCAATACCTTCTTCTTCTGTGTCAACAGCGAACTGAGCAACACCTGATTTGGTAGTGTGCATGTCAGCACCACCAAGCTGCTCCTGTGTTACATCTTCTCCGGTAACAGTTTTTACAACTTTAGGACCAGTAAGGAACATGTTTGAGTTCTGACGGCGCATGATAATGAAATCTGTCAGTGCTGGAGAATAAACGGCACCACCTGCGCATGGACCATAGATTGCTGAAATCTGTGGAACAACACCTGATGACATTACATTTCTCTGGAAAATCTCAGCATAACCTGCAAGTGCATTAACACCCTCCTGAATACGTGCTCCACCAGAATCGTTAAGTCCGATACATGGTGCGCCATTCTTAACAGCCATATCCATGACTTTGCAGATTTTCTCAGCCATACTCTTTGACAGAGAACCTGCTGATACAGTGAAATCCTGTGCAAAAAGGTATACTAGTCGTCCATTGACTGTACCATAACCAGTTACAACACCATCACCATATGGGTGAGATTTGTCCATACCGAAATCAGTGCAACGATGAGTAACGAACATATCAAATTCTTCGAAACTACCTTCGTCAACCAACATGGCAATACGTTCACGTGCAGTATATTTACCTTTTTCGTGCTGTTTGTCAATAGCTTTCTGACCACCGCCAAGTTTAGCCTCTTCGCGGATGTCTATAAGCTTCTTTATTTTATCTGAATTTTCACTCATAATAATAAATGTATAATTTGGATTAGTCTTGAGTTGAGCAAAGTTCTGTTAAAACACCAAGAGTGCTCTTTGGGTGAACAAAACCGATACGTAGGCCTTCAGCACCATTACGAGGTGCTTGGTCGATTAGACGGATGCCCATAGCTTCAGCATCTTTAAGCGCTTTTGCAGTGCCTGATGTGGCAAATGCGATGTGGTGAATACCTTCGCCACGATTTTCAATAAACTTAGCAATTGTGCTTTCTTCTGATGTAGGTTCCAGAAGTTCAATTTTAGTCTGGCCAACTTTCAGAAAAGCAGTCTTAACTTTCTGGTCAGCAACTTCTTCAATGTTGTAACATTTTGTTCCGAGCATTTGCTCCCAAAGTGGTACTGCAACTTCCAGGCTCTTTACTGCGATGCCCAGGTGCTCAATGTGAGAAATTTCCATCTTTAAATGTATTTTATTGATTATTAATACTTTATGTGTTTTCTTCGGAAAAACTTTGGCTAAAGGTAGTAAAAATCATAGTAATAATAAAAAATGATTTCCGATTACACCCGCAAAGTCCGTGCTTTTTGCGCCTATTCATATTTTCTGATGTATTATCTTGTTCATGGTAATTTGCCTTGGTGGAAAAGTATTTGAGTCTTTGGCTGTTTAGTAAACATGGTACTATTTTTTGATTGATTGTTTTTTTTGGATAACTTGCATAAGTTTTGGAATTGAACTTTTATAACATCGTTTTTTTCATGAATATAGGTTTTGTTTCAACCTGGTTACACAGAGGTGCGGCGTATGTCACTATGAATTACGCAAAACTGTTGATGCCTGAACATAAAGTATTTGTTTATGGAAGGGGTGGTGAATTCTTTGATAGATCGTTGACTCTTGATGGAGTTAGTGTGTATGAGGGGATCCGGACAAGAACCACAGATGGAATAGTCCTTTCTGATTTCCATAAATGGATTACATCTAATTCCATAGATCTTGTAATATGGAATGAACAGCGGGATCTAAGTTTCATCTGTCTGGCAAAAAAGAAATATCCGGATGTTATTCATGGGGCGTATATTGATTATTACAAAGAGGATATGGTTGAAGGCTTCGGGGTCTTTGATTTCCTTATATGCAATACAAAAAGGCATTTCAGTGTATTCAAATGGCATCAGGGGTGTCATTATATGCCATGGGGCTGCGATACGGAACTTTATTCTCCGTCTGAAAGACCTCAATGCGGTGACAGGATAACCTTTTTCCATTCAATGGGTATGTCGGACAGAAAAGGGACCGATATTCTTGTAAGGACTTTTGTACGCAATGGCTTGAATAAATACGGGGCAAAACTGGTTATTCACACCCAGGTTCCGATGGATTCCATTATCACTGAAGATGAAGCCAAGGCTAGCAATGTTGAGATAGTTAAGGGAACATATCCTGCGCCGGGACTCTATTTTCGTGGTGATGTATATGTCTATCCGGCAAAGCTGGACGGGCTTGGTCTGACTATGTATGAGGCTATATCATGTGGCCTGCCTGTGATTGCGACAGATACGGCTCCGATGAATGAAGTCATAGATGAAGACAATGGATATCTTGTCAGCGTAAATAAATATTACAGCAGAAGCGATGGCTACTACTGGCCACTTGCTGAAGTCAGTTCTGATTCATTGCTTTTGGCAATGAAACATTACATTGACCATTCAGATGAAATCAAGGCACTATCAAAAAAAGCAAGACAAAGTGCCGTTGAAAAGTGGAATCTATCTGACAGGAAACAGCAATTGCTTGATATAGTTTCCTCTTGCCGTCCCATGAAAAATTCTGCCGTTATTGAATCCTATATGAAGAAACATATTGCTGCCTGCAGAAAACGTAAAAGACGTGAATTTATAGACCTGTTGATTCCAGACAGATTGTATTCATTGTTACTATCAATTGAAAGGAAATTGTCGTGAAGAAGGTAATGGTAGTGTTCGGGACTCGTCCTGAAGCCATAAAGATGTGTCCGCTTGTAAATGAACTCAGAAGACGCAACTCTATCGAAACAATAGTCTGTGTCACTGGACAACATCGGCAGATGCTGGATCAGGTTCTGCATACATTTGCAGTGGAACCGGATTACGATCTTTCAATCATGAAGGATAAACAGGATTTGTTCGATATAACATCAAATATCCTGTCAAGAATCCGTCAGGTTCTTCAGGAAGTCAGACCAGATGTCGTACTTGTCCATGGTGATACATCGACTACATTTGTTACCGCACTTTCATGTTTTTATCTGCAGATTCCTGTTGGACATGTTGAAGCGGGACTCAGGACCTATAACATATATTCCCCGTACCCTGAGGAGTTCAACCGGCAGGCTGTCGGTATTATTTCAGAATATAATTTCGCTCCGACATCCCTGGCTGCCAGAAATTTAATCAAGGAAGGGAAGAGTCCAGATTCTATATATATTACCGGTAATACAGTAATTGATGCTATGCAGCATACAGTATCAGATGGTTATACACATCCTGAACTTGAATGGGTGGGCGAAAACAAATTGATTTTCATTACTGCACATCGCCGTGAAAACCTTGGTAAACCCATGCATAATATGTTCAGGGCTATAAGAAGAGTACTTGATGAACATCATGATTGCAGGGCGATATATCCGATTCATATGAATCCCTTGGTCAGAAAGGCGGCAGAACAGGAATTGTCTGGATGCGACCGGATTCATATAATAGAACCGATAGATGTCGTTGACTGTCATAATTTTGAAGCCCGTTGCTATCTGTGTCTGACAGATTCAGGCGGTATTCAAGAAGAGTGTCCGTCATATGGACGCCCCGTCCTTGTTATGCGTAATACAACAGAACGTCCGGAAGGAGTAGATGCTGGTACGTTGAGACTTGTCGGAACGGATGAAGATTCTATTTACAGAAATTTTATAGAGTTGCTTGAGAACAGGTTATCATATGAAAAGATGTCTCATGCTTCCAATCCGTATGGCGATGGTCATGCATGTGAAAGAATTGCAGACATCCTTGAAGGGAAGAACTATTCACCATGGGTGCTATAGAATCAGAAGATGTATGATTCTTTGCCAATGGTTCTATGATGTTTTTTGTAAGGCGGTTTTTATCTTCCATTAGTCAGGACTCTGCCACGGATGGTAACCTTTGAATCACAATCAGTATCTGTTGTCTTGATCAGAACTACCTTGTAGAAAACGCCTGGGTCCTTTGCCGAGAAGGTAATGTTAACTTTTGTACTGTCGCCTACAGGGATTGGCTTCCTGTCGAAAGAAGCTTTGGTACAAACACATCCTGTTTCAATATTCACGATTGAAACAGGTCCTTCGGAAGTGTTGACTACCCACACGCATCTTTCAGCCTGATCTCCTTTGTTTATGGAAGAAAGATTGAAAGAATAATCTTTGCCTTTACTTTGTAAAAGTCCGGTTGCAATGAAAAGAATTATGACGAATATTTTTTTCATAAATTTGATGCACAAATATATGCAATTTATTAAAGCAAGAGATTTTTATGAACAATAATCATATTGAATTGCTCCAGAAATTGATTTCTACACCATCAATGTCTAGAAATGAAGCTGAAACTGCTACCATAATTGAGAATTATCTGAAAAATGCGGGTATTACTTCTGTCATAAGGAAGGATAATAATGTTATAGTAAAGAATTTATACTTCAATCCTGAGAATCCGACGATTCTTCTTAATTCCCATCATGATACTGTAAAGCCTAATCCGGGATATACAAGGAATCCTTTCACTCCGTCAATCGAAAACGGAATTTTATACGGGCTTGGCAGTAATGATGCAGGTGCGTCTGTGGTGTCACTTATATCTGTATTTCTTCATTTCTATTCATTTAAGAATCTTAAGTACAATATCTGTCTTGCGATAACAGCGGAAGAAGAGGTTAGCGGAACTTGCGGTCTGGCGGAGGTACTCCCTGAAATACAACCAATTGATTTTGCAATAATAGGTGAACCTACTGAAATGAAAATGGCTGTTGCAGAACGTGGCCTGATGGTCCTTGATTGCGTATGTCATGGAAAGTCCGGTCATGCTGCCCGTGAAGAAGGAATCAATTCCATTTATAAGGCGATGAAGGATATTGACTGGATAAGAAACTACAAGTTTCAGAGGACATCGCCATTATGCGGAAATGTCAAAATGACTGTTACGGTGATCAATGCCGGAGAACAGCATAATGTTGTTCCTGCTGAGTGTAGTTTCGTGGTTGATGTCAGATCCATAGAACAATATTCGAATGAGGAAATTCTGCAGATAATTCAAGATAATCTTGAAGCAGACGTGAAAGCACGCTCAACACGTCTAAAACCATCAAAGATTTCAATGGACCATCCTATTGTCAGGATTGGAACTGAGATGGGGATAGAATCTTATGGTTCTCCGACTATTTCAGATGCGGTTCATCTTGGAAATATACCTGCGCTTAAAATGGGGCCTGGAGATTCTGCCCGTTCCCATACTGCAGATGAATATGTCTATATCAAGGAAATAGACGATGCAATAGAACAATACATTGCAATGTTGTCCAAACTCATTGTCAGCTAATGGCTGGGTTCAAAAACAAAATGCAACCGGACAGAATAAACTGAACAGCCAACAGATTGTTCCTTTTGTAAAATTACTATACGTCATTATTATTCATCAGTTCAACTGACATCAGTGATATACCAGTGATTGAGGTTTTATGTCTTGATTATAGAGAAACGGGACATCCTGCTAATGAGAACTGATCCAAGTTCTGGCTATCACGAGGATGATATGAAAGAACATAAGTGAACAGAATATCCAGTTAATGAGAACTGATCCAAGTTCTGGCTATCACGTGGTTGATGCGAAAGAACATCAAGGGAACGGAATGTCCAGTTAATGAGAACTGATCCAAGCTCCTTCAATTGTCTTGGGCCCTTCTATTGAAAATTTGTAGAACTCAGATTCAAGATTCTTGCAGTTCCATTCATAGTACTCTTCTTTTGCTGGTCTTTTCCCTATTACAATCCATTGGTCCTTACCATTGACCTCGCCTGTTCTGGTATTGTCTGTGGTACACATACGAATGATAACATCATTCTTGGAATATCCTTTCCACGTGAATTTTATTATGTTGCTATCCTTTATGACTTTGAAATTGGAAAAATCGATATTGCCGATCATAGGTATGCCTTCCCATTCCCTGGCTATTTTCTGTGGGACTTTCATACTTACATAGTTGCAGATGGTCGGTGTAATATCTGTCAGTGATACAGGGGTTTCAGACATAAAATATTCATTGCCAGGTTTATCCATAGCCACCCATACGGATCTTTCCCTTTCTGACTGGCCTCCGTGATGCTTTCCTTCTGCCGTGGATGTGCGTCCGTGGTCTGCAGTAACAATTGTCAGCCATTTCTCTCCTGTCTTTTTCTCCCTGGTCTTTACCGCACTCCATATCTGGGATACTTGTCTGTCGACCATCTGAAGGTATTTCTCATATTCTTTGCAATCGGTACCATACTTGTGGCCTGCATCATCCATGAACCACAGGTATACCCACGAGACATCCGGACCCTCGTTGATAATGTATCGGCATGCTAGGTCTGTAACATCCTGGTCAAGATTGAAAATCCTCAAAGGATCATTTTCCGGATATTTTTCCTTGTTCTTGTCAGAATCATTAAAGGTAAAGTCAATGTGAAGCATACCTGTACCGATGGCATCTTCCCCGATTAATTTAGTCAGGTTCTCCTCCCATCCAGAAAAGACTCCAAGCTTCATGTCTTTTTTGCAATGTCTAGCAACCCAGAATAGTGAAGGATAATAATAGTTAGGTTCTTTGATGTCATTGTTCCAGACATTATGCTTGTTGGCCCAGGTGGCTGTAAGGATATTGTTGTAACCTACGGCTGAGATGGTGGGCGTCTCAGTGACGCCTCCAATTTCTCCTCCCGTATAGCCTCTGCTGTATCCTCCTGACTTTGAGATACTGTCAATCGCAGCGGGTTGGATTTTTTCTATCATATCGGCGGGAACACCATCCACGATGATGTATACTGCTTTCCTAATATCTTTCCCCTGAATCTGAATGCAGGTCAGTAATGCTAATATCCAAAATATTTTTTTCATGACTGTAGTGTTGAATTATGAAAATAGGACAACATGATGATGGGACAAAAATAACAACAAAATGGTGTGGATAGTGTTGTGCGGTTCTTATTTTTGTGCTACCAGAATACTAATTCCAATCGTATTGTTTCAGCCCAGCTCCGATAACCCTATTTTCGTAGTGGGACGAACGCTTGTTTCTTGAATAGTAATTGTCTCCATCCTTTTTGTGGCTGGATTTCCACAGACATCTTATCAATAATATGTCTATTAAGATAATAATCGACCAGAAAATCCAGTATATGACAGAAAGGAACCAGTTTATGGAAGGTGTGGTATTCAAGAATCCGTTTTTCTGAATTCTTGCAACCGGGTTTGTGTATAGACGCACACCATCAAAGAATATCTCCATGCGGACGTATGAATCATTCTCCTGGATTTCATATGATGAACTCTGGGATGATATCTGAGTTTTCAGTGTCTTGCCGTTCTGCCCGATAAAAACAATGCTGTCCGCTGTTCTGTCAAGTTTTATGGATAAGGTTCCATCATTCAGACCGATATTCTCGATACATGGAATATCTATGTGGCCATTGATGTTTCTAACGTTTGTTATTGTTACACCATAACTATGTCCCTTCAGCAATGCGTCGCAGATAGAACTGTCATTCTTGTATACCATGGTGAATGCTCTCTGGAACTGGGAGTCCCTGTTTATTATAGAATGTGCATCATCATTGGCCACGAGCGGTACGTAATAACCAGTACTTAGAACGCGGTCCCAAATGGAAGTGACTTCTGTAGGTGACAATTCAAACAGGTCGTAACATCTGACGTACTCAATACCTTCGTCGTCCATTAATCTCAGTCTATCGCTGTGGTTGAATACCATAATCCTACTCTTAGAACTAAGTCTGCTGAAGGCTGACTGTATCTGGTGCTTTGGGAAAAACATGTAGAAATTATCAATCCAGTCAACTTCATCAGCTCCATACATTCCGATATGGAAATTATTGAGCCCGTAGCCATGTTCGTATGATGGAATAACTCCCTTGGTGTTGATGTGCTGGTGGTCTGTAATACCCATGTGTTTATATCCCTGGATACTATATGCTTCAATCAATTCATCTGAAGTATACTTATGTCTGGTGTCGAAACATGTATGAGCATGAAAATTTGACTTCTCAAATGTCTCTGTATATGAAGAGTCCACTGTGATGCTGTCATATGGATTATATATGGAAGTTCCGGAGAATGGTATGATTTCTTGAAAACTCCATATATACGATGATAATTGCATAGAGAATACAACAAGCAGCGCAGAGAGTATGATAGTTGCGAAAGCCTTGAAAATGAATCTCATGTAATTAATTAATTAAATAGTGGTAGACAAATGTAAGTAATATTTTGATACAAATCAAATATTTTTTTACATAAAATATTGAAATACATTATTTTATGGGAATTGATGCAATATAGTGCAAATATTTCCATTTGTTTTTTGACTAAGGTTTTGTCTTGCTTTTTTCTTAAGTTTGTAAATACTTTAAGTAATTCATTTTTATCTTATAATTTTTCAAAAAAGATAGTAACTACTCAGGTGCCCAGTCATA
>DCHP01000113.1 GCA_002315675.1 Rikenellaceae bacterium UBA1749
ATAGCTTGAATTTTTTCATTTAGGTCAGTTGGTCATACAATTTTGCAAATGTACAAAATATATTCAGGAACATTTTGAAGGCTTCTGTTTTAGCTTTTGGAATGTGCTATTATGATTTTGTTCATAAAATTGTTTGGAATTTATTAAATAAATACGTAAAATTGTCCAAATAACTATTTTTTGGAGTTAATATGGTTTATCGCTGGCTGATTATTTTGGTTTTATTTTTCTGTATTCCCGCAGTCAGCGCTTTTTCTTCTGACATACCAGCATCCTCACCCCCCCCAATTCGGAAAAACGGGACTATCTGTTTGCAATCAAAACAAATTTACTGTTTGATGCGGCTGCGGCGATCAATCTCGAATTTGAATTACCAATAGGCAAGCATTTCTCCATTGCAGGAGAATGGTTATTCCCGGACTGGGTCGACAGGAAAACAAACAAATACTGCCTTCAGTCAAATGTCAAATCGCTTGAAGCAAGATTGTGGCTGGGACGCAGAAGCCGCAGACGTGTATTGACCGGGCACTTTATTGGTATCTATGGCCAGATGGGTGATTTTGACATCCAGCCATTCACTGATTTTGGCTACCAGTGCTCGGATATGTGGACCGCAGGCATTTCCTATGGCTTTGCTCACACCATCAATCGGGCTAATACACTTTCATTGGAATATAGCATCGGCATCGGGTATTCCGACGTCACTTACTGCAAATATCATCGTAACAGTGACGGAAGCAAGCTGATTTCTTATCCAGACTGGTATCATCACGATATTTTTGCGCCCATTCCCACTAAGGCCAAGATATCATTATGCTGGTTGATACCCATCAATTCAAAAAAAGGAGAGAAGGTCAGATGAGCGCCATAAAATCCATATCTCTGATAGCTTATCTGTCAGTAATGATGCTATTCTCGGCCTGCGACTATCGAGAAATCTTTATGGGAACATCCCCTATTGTTATTTTCAAGATAGACTGGAGTGATTTGTCCGGAAAAGAAGAACCCAGCGGAGTATCCATCTATTGCTATCCCAAGGACGGAGGCTTGCCGTATGTTTACAAATCCAACGAGACAGAAACCATTGAGACCAATCTTCCTGCAGGAACGTATGATATTCTGGTATTCAACCAGGTCGAGGAAGAATTCAACAATATTGCATTCTCCGGGATGGATCATTTCGAGACAGCAAAGGCAGAATTGATCAACACTGGCAGGCCGGACTGGGTTACGGGAGGAGAAAACATAGTTCTAAATCCCGAATGGTTAGCAATCGATAGGGTCTGCGATTATGTGGTACCAAATTATGTCGACCCGGACAACAGGGAATTAATTATCAATTTTAAGCCACAAAATACGATTTACCAGGCCTCAGTTTCTTTTGTGATGTACAGAATAGATAGAATTCGTGAGTCGAGCGGGACATTCAGCGGTCTGGCACAAGGGATAATGCTTGGCTCAGGAGATATCGTGGAGGGAAAAATAACCCATTTGCTGAATAGAATCAATATTAATCGTGAAAATGAGAATGACTCTGACAAGGGCATAGTAGAATCCTCATTCTTATGTATGGGACCAACCGTAGCTGATGGAAGAAATACAAAGCCTGAAAACAATATTGTACACCTACGTTTCTCACTCGTTGACAATACCACTATTGCGGATTTTATTTTTAAAGTCGGAGATTGCTTGGAAACATCAGAATCAGAAAAGACCATAGATCTTAATCTCGGATTTGACAGCGACATTCCGCAAGATCCCAGCGATAATGCAGACCCAAAACGTCCAGGTATTTTACCGGATGTTTATCCAAGCAATTTGGGGTCAGGTTTCGATGTCAAAGTCAGTAGTTG
This sequence comes from Rikenellaceae bacterium UBA1749, assembly GCA_002315675.1. Classification (GTDB taxonomy): domain Bacteria; phylum Bacteroidota; class Bacteroidia; order Bacteroidales; family Rikenellaceae; genus Mucinivorans. Next base: position 1,854 of record DCHP01000113.1, read on the forward strand.
GGGAGAAGAAATAATAATCAATTTGAAAAACTAATCTTTCACAATAACAATTAACCAAAAATTAAAATCAATGAGAAAAATTTTACTACTTTCAGGAATGCTCGCATTGGCATTGCTATCCTGCAAAAGGGAGGCGTTGCCTATCGCAAATCTAGAGCAAGAAAACAATCCGGTAGGTTTTTCCGCCTATTCACAAAAGACAAAAGCCTCTGTGGCCGACATTAGCACTCTTAAAAACGATGGATTTGGGGTGTTCGGTTTTTCTTCCGATTACAGTCCATATGTGAAAGCCACTTTCTTCGGGGATAGCAATGATATGTCTGCCTGTCAGGAAGTTACATTTGGGGCAAATGGCTGGACATACTCACCTATGAGGTATTGGCCCAGTGACAATAGCGTACTTTCCTTCATAGCATTCTCTCCCTATTCAACTGGAATGAAATATCTACCGGCTGATGATCCAACGAAATCTGGCAGTTTGGTTAATACTGGAGCCAAAATGGGAGATTTCACTGTTAAAAATGTTATTGGAACTCAGATTGATCTCCTTGTTGCCACTAAGTTTAACACCCCTGAGGTGCCGAAAGTGATTTTAGAATTTAAGCATGTGCTGTCGAGGATAGGTTTCTCTGCATACGCTCCGGGTATCGAGGACGACAAAGATGTTATAGTTACTTCCATTGAGCTTAAAAACGCCACATCAAACGAAGGTGTTTTTAGGGCCAATGGAGCTCTTTATGTTTATAAAGACGAAACAGCGCAAACATATGAGATGACTTGGGGTGTTCCAATCTATACCACAGACATCATAAAACAAAATTTCAAATTGCAAACAGAAGACTTTGAAAATGGAGGTACTGTAACAGCCACACCAGCCAGACTGAACAAGGAGGACAAATACATTATGCTTCTCCCCCAGGGAGAACTTGGTAATCTCAAGATACAAGTAAACTACACCGTGGGCGGAGAGGAAAAGACAAAAGCATTCACTTGTCCTGTTCTTTCTTTTGATATGGGCAAAGCATATACTTTCAACTTTAATCTTGGCAGCAGTGAAGTCCTCTTTGATTGTTCAGTAGAGGATTGGGACAATAGTTCATACAGCCTTAATGCCGGATCAGAAGTAGTTGCAGCATCATCAAACCCGGAATTCGACGTATTCATTGACGCACAGAAATCTACTGATGAAGCAGGCAATGCTGTTACAAACTATAGCCTTTTTGCTGAAATAGACACAACTTCCAGTGGAGTCGCTATGCTCCCTGTATGGAAAGCATACTTTAACAAAGGTGATGGAAACGGGCCTGTACTCACAACTCTTCCGCAATCTCTTACGGTAGGAAGCATCACTATGACTACAACCACATCAGAAGTAATGCTTGGCGATAGCCGATACTCAAAACTTTCATTTACAATGAATGATGAAAACAAGGGTATCACCTCCGGAACCTATTTTGCCGACTATATTGAGGAGCCAATCAAAGCTGCAACATTCATAAAGTCATCTACGCTACCAGCAGCCTCCCCCTCACCCGACGAAGAAAGTACTTATTCATCCACTAATAGTCCGGCTTGGAGTAACACGTTCGCAACTGCAGCGGCCATTGAGGATTTCAATGCAATCAATATTGAACGTTCATACACTGCAGATGTAAGCAAACACGACTATACCAAAAATGCCGTTGTGACACTCAAAATCACGAAAGCTCCGCTAAATAATGCAGTTTTTAGAGGTTGGTTTGCAATGGATGGAGAAGAGAGTGTTGATATCTCTGGTAGTGAATTTACAATTAATGAAGATAATTCATTGACTTTCAATGAATACTATAAGGATGAAGATAATAATGAAATTGTAGCCAGACATTACACATTCTACGCAAGATTTGTGCTTGAAAAAACAAGTCTTGTTGTTAATATCGGTTTTGAGGATGTCTATGGATTCTACCATACTAGTTCAGGTATAAAATTAGTAACAGAACCAATTGAATTAAAAGCGCTTAAACCCGCTGATGGAATCGAATTCCACTGGAAGATGCAGAATACGGCAGGAGAGTGGACTGTTTTCGAGTTTGTTGATGGAGAAAATACTGTAACATATGATGGAGTAGAATTCACCCGAGGCGAATATTCAGATGAAGAAGGTGAATATAATACACTTAGCTTTACACCGAAGCATACAATTAACAACTATGTTTTCGGAGTGAAATATGGCGACCCGATTAATATAATATGTGTTCCGGACACCAACCTTACTGAAGGTTCAGACTATGAAATTACAGTATATCCGCAATTGGGCCAGTTTAATATATCCACCGCGGAAGGAATAGCTTGGTACTTATACTTTGCTGATAGGGGAGATACAACAATCGAAAATATTGAAAACGAAATATATACAGGTCAAATTAGTAATAGCTCACTGATAACTCAATATTGGTTGTCTCAGACATTATCAAATCAAAAGAAAGACTGGAAAACTTATACCACCATTGAAATCAGAATTAAACAGCTACCACGACATCAGGGTCCAACAGAGGGTGATAATTAATAATAAGAAGGCGACCTAATTTATAATTATTGGCCGCCTTCTTAGATTGATGCAACTCCAAGCAGAGGCTGCTCGCCTCCTTCAGTGTCAAAAGAGTCGGAGATTTTGCCGTATGGCAAAAATCTCCGACTCTTTTCTTTCTTTTAGGCGAGCTTGACTTTTACAAACAGGTATGCAACGGTACGGACCATTAACGCGCAACAATTGTAAATGACCTTAATTTGACCCTAGAAA
>DCHP01000013.1 GCA_002315675.1 Rikenellaceae bacterium UBA1749
ACTTCTGTATAATCTCTTGCAACGACATCATTAATATGAGTCTGTTTCTTCAAACGAAGGTAACCTGCTTCTTTTGAGTGATCTTCCTTGCTTGAGAAATTGTTCCATTGATATGGTCTTGTTGAACTTTCTGCATCAAAATCTTCCATGGAGGAATTCAGTGCGGAGAATTCAATCATATCATCAGCCTGGAACAATACTCCACCACCTTTAGGTTTGTAAACTTTTAACCATCGGCAGTCAGTATGGTGCCCTGTCTCCTGAGGACGAACATATTGGAATGCTTCTTTCGCTACACTATTTCTGTATATGCCGACATCATTTCCCCATTGGCGGTCGCAATAATTTTCAAGTGGTCCCCTGCCGAAATACTCAATGGCAGAATAGGCCTTAGGGATTCTCATTCTGACTCCATGGCGGAACAAATCCAGTTTTGAAGAGGCATTTCCTGTAAATGTATAATTGACATGTACCCTTCCATTTCCAAATATTGTATATGTCATTTTTAAGCTGCAACCTTCAGGCAGGGAATAATCTGAAGAAACGATTACTTTTCCTGAGCTACTTGTGCAATTGAAATTTCTGGCAGTAAATGGTATATTCTTCCATTGTCTTAGCTCGTATGGTATTCCAGCGCCATAGTCATTGTCGGTTGGTGCTCTCCAGAAAGATGGAGTAATCTTGAATCCATCAGCCATAAGTTCGGCTTTACCTGTTTTATATGACTTGATAAGTCCTGTTGACTTATCAAATACGACAGAGAAGTTGGAACCGGAAACAATCAATGATGTGCTGTTTGAACTGTGTTTGACTGATCCTTTTGCTGCCGAGAAAGCTTTGACCCCACGTCGGTTCAGGCAAAATTGTTCGCTGGCAACGACAGTACCTTTCTTCAGGACACCTTTTGATTCTTTAAGAGAAGCAGCAACCTTGAGATAGACATCGCTTCCTTTTTGAATTGTTCCTACAGGAATCTTGATGTCACGGGATTTTCCAGGTGCTATATTCTTTATAGACAAAGAACCGGTTTTCGTCTTGACTCCATTTACAGACAGACTATATGTGAATGAAAAGTCAGAAGTGCCAGTGAAGTCATATAAATTCTTTACTGTAATACTACCTGTCTTTAGGTCTTTTGCTATGAAATGTATATACTGATATGCTTTCTTGACTTCTGAAAGTCCGGGATGAGGTTTTCTATCAGGATTTACAAGTCCATTGCACAGGAAATTTGCATCAGATGGGGCTCCGTCATGGTAATCTCCTCCATATGTGAAATATTCCGTGTCATTCGCATCCTTCTGGCTGAATCCCTGGTCAACCCAGTCCCAAATGAATCCACCCTGAAGATTTTGATGTTTATATATTTCCTCCCATAAATCTCGGAAGTTTCCGGTGGAATTACCCATGGCATGAGCATATTCGGACATAATGTATGGTCTGTCTGTGTCTGAATTACCCCACTTGCGGAGCAGGCCTGCATCAGGATATTGAGGACAGAAAATATCTGTATTCCATTCAAGAATTGCTCTCTCGTATTGGACTGGACGGAGCGAATCCCTTACCTTTAGATACCTGTATGTATTGTAGAAATTGTACCCGTTACCTCCTTCATTGCCAAGCGACCAGAACATTACGCATGGGAAGTTTTTTGTCTGTTCATATAGGTTTTCTGTACGATACATGTGAGCTTTCAGCCATACAGGATTGTTTCCCAGAGTCTTGGCAAGATTATAACCCATGCCATGAGATTCAATATTTGCCTCATTGCATATGTAGAATCCATAGCGGTTCGCCAGCTCGTAGAACATTCTCTGTTGCGGATAATGAGAACAGCGAATAGCATTGATGTTATTCTGTTTCATTAATTCCATATCCTTCTTGATAGTATTCGTATCAAGATAATGTCCTGTAATAGGGTGCGTCTCGTGGTAATTGACCCCTTTTATGTAAACTCTTTTGCCATTGACATAATATTGGTTTCCCTTGATTTCCGTAGTTCTAAAACCGATCTTGCATGAAATGTTGTCGGAAAATTTTGCACCTTCCTTAATTCTCATTATCAAGGTATAAAGGTAAGGGTTCTCTGCCGACCATTGTTTGGCTTTTCGGTACATCCTCTGTTTGAATCTGACAGTATCCTTCGTATAGCCATCAATAGTCATTTCCTTGTATGAATAGTCTATTATCAGACCATCCTCGTCCAGGATTTCATACCATACCTGGAGCGGTTCAGATTTCTTGATGAAATTATTTGTCAGGTACATTTCAAGACGGAATATTCCGTCTGTGTATGTTGAGTCCAAAGTTGCAACAGCTTTAAAGTCTTCAATATGGACTTTTGGCTGAGAATAGATGTAACAATCCCTTTCAATACCGCTGACTCTCCAGAAATCTTGGCATTCAAGCCAACTTCCCGTACTCCAGCGATGCATTACAAGGGCAATACTGTTTGTCCCGTCTGATATGTATGGGTTGATCTTGAATTCTGCAGCGCTTTTGCTATCCTCGAAATATCCGACTTTTTCTCCGTTAATGTAAACATACACTCCTGATTTTGCTCCGCCGATATGAAGGTAGATATCCCTGTCCAGAATCAATGCCGGAATTTCAAATGTAGTCCTGTAAACGCCGACAGGGTTTATTGTCGGTAATAATGGAGGAGTTGGATTTGAAGGACAGAAATCGTATTGAATATTTGTATATATTGGATAACTATATCCCTGTAGTTCCCAGTTCCCAGGAACTTTGATATTATCCCATTTTCTTGTACTAACATTGATCTGACAAATTTCCTTTGGGACTTCTCTTCCATCTTCAAAGAAAGAAAATTTCCATGTTCCATTCAAACCGATGTAGAATGGGCTTGCTTCAAAATTATTGGCAACAGCTTCCTCACGAGTCTGATAGCTCATAAAATAAGAACGTGGCTTTTCTGTTCCTACGGAACAGATTTCAGGTCTTGTCCACTCATCTGACATTACCTGTCCGGCTGAATGACCTGAAAGTAGCATTAAAAATGCCAGCAAAATTGAAAATCTAGTATTTGTCATTATTGAACTAAACTATTTTTGTCTGAAGAATATCTGGATTGGACTTCCTGAGAAATTCCAATTTGAACGAATCTTATTTTCAAGAAATCTTCTATATGAATCCTTTACATATTGAGGAAGATTTACAAAAAATGCAAAAGAAGGGAATTCGGTAGGAAGCATTGTGCAATATTTTATCTGAATATACTTCCCCTTTATAGTTGGAGGAGGAGTCTGGGAAATTATAGGTAATATATACTCGTTCAGTTTTGAAGTTGAAATCTTCCGCTTGCGGTTTTCGTATACTGCATATGCGGATTGTACCAGATCCAGAATCCTCTGTTTCTCTGTTGCAGAGGTGAAAATAATAGGAACATCATTGAATGGAGCCAGTTTTGATTTGATGTAGTCTGCATAGTCTCTGGCAGAATTCGTCTCCTTATTTTCTATGGTATCCCACTTGTTGACTGCTATTACACAACCCTTCTTATTCTTAACAATTAGCTGGAAAATGTTAAGATCCTGTGCGTCCATGCCAACTGATGCGTCTATTACAAGAATTACCACATCCGACTGCTCAATTGCACGAATTGAACGAAGGACAGAATAGAATTCAAGATCCTCTTCAACCTTTTGTTTCTTTCTAAGCCCGGCGGTGTCTACAAGCCAGAATTCCAGACCATATTTATTGTAATAGGAGTCAATACTATCTCTTGTTGTTCCCGCAACATTTGTTACAATTCCACGATGTTCACCAAGAAGTGCATTTGAAAGAGAACTCTTCCCGACATTTGGCCGACCTACGATAGTAAATCTTGGAATCTTGTTTTCGCTATCTTCAGAAACAGCACCCTCACTTTGCTTGGACTCTTCATTCCCTTTTGGTCTTATTCTTTCCACAACAGCGTCAAGAAGATCTCCGGTACCACTACCGGTCATGGCAGATACGGTATATGGGTCGCCAAGTCCTAGAGAATAGAACTCATATGAATCAAGTTGTCTTGCCTGATTTTCAACTTTGTTGACGGCAAGGAACGTAGGACGATTCTGCCGTCTTAAGATATCCGCAAGCTCTGTATCTATATCAGTTACTCCAGTAGAACCATCCACCATAAATATTATGGCGTCAGCTTCATCAATTGCAATATGTACCTGTCTTGTTATCTCTTTCTGGAAAACATCCTCGTCCGATGATGTATATCCACCGGTATCAATGATTGAAAACTCATAGCCGTTCCAATCAGTTGTGCCATAATGACGATCCCTTGTGGTTCCTTCGGTCCCATCTATGATTGCCTTGCGAAAACCTACAAGACGATTGAAAAGAGTTGATTTGCCGACATTCGGTCTCCCAATAATAGCTACAATTTTCCCCATGATAGTTATATTTTCTTAATCTACAAAAATATACATTTTCGTTGAATCAACCGAAATTCATTT
>DCHP01000009.1 GCA_002315675.1 Rikenellaceae bacterium UBA1749
AATCCGCACGCACAAGCCCTTCCAGGCCGCCTTCGTCATACTGTTTTGTCCATTTCTTGATTGATTGCTCGGTGACATTGTGCATCGCAGCAAACTCTTTTGCTGTCCGCATACTTGCCTTGTACTGGCGAACCAGAAACTCTTTTTCAAGAGGATTGAGATGTTTTGCCATAAAAGTTTCTCCTTCGAGGCGAATCAAATTGAAGCGGTCTACATACTGGCGGTTATCTCCCGTCTGTCCTGCGGGGAGCTCTGGGAAAAGGCTCTCCTCGAACAGCCGAGGATAACCGCCTCCAAAGGTACGAACTTCAATCTTTTTTCACCTCTCCGTGTCTACTTTTTCGAGAGCAGCACTACTGACATTGAAAAATAATATAACGCATCTTATATCTGTTTATCTTTGTGAAACTATGAAAAACCTTCCAAACCTGATCTCCATTTCCAGAGGTGTGGCTGCTTTGGCACTGTTGTTTACGACAGCGTTCAGTCTGCCTTTCTGGGTGTTGTATGTTTGGTGCGGAGTTTCTGATGTGATAGACGGACCATTGGCAAGGAGACTGAAAGTGGAGAGCAGGACTGGGGCAGCGATAGACAGCATTGCTGATTTGTTTTTTGTTGTTTTTGCCGCTATAAAAATTATCCCGGCTCTGACTGTTCCATCCTGGATTTGGTGGGTATTCGGGATGTTAGCTTGCATACAGATTTTGAGAATGTCGTATCTTTATTGCAAAGAACGAAATTTTGCTGCTTTGCACGATGTTCCGAACAAAATTATCGGCGTAATGCTGTATCTCGTACCTTACGTCATAATGTTGTTTTGATGAAAACATAATACAGGCAAAACGATAATCATATATCCAATTAGATAACTCAGCAAATACGAAACTTAATGATAGAAAAAGTTTTCGATACTAGAAATGGCCAGATACATTACTGGATCTCAGAACAATTCAAACATTGATTCTCCTGAAATGGTAAATGAGCTGATTGAAAAATTTGTGCAATCACTTAAATAAATAGTAGATACTCTTGAGCTCGGTTTCGCATTTTCTTCGCTAATTTTGCATCCGTCAATCACAAATATTCATAATGGAAGTTAACAATCTTCTCAATATAGGTAATAGGTCTGAGCTGTATCAATGGTTCCTAGATAATCACGACAAGTGCAAGGAGTTCTGGCTTCGTGTGAATCGCTCTAACGATGAGTATCCCGGCGTTATCAGATATGTCGACGCCGTTGAAGTGGCCTTATGTTTCGGATGGATTGACAGCACTCTAAAACGCATAGATGATGGAAAACCGGTTCAACATTTTACCCCGAGAAGAAAAGGCAGCAACTGGTGTGAACGGAACATTGAACGTTGCCGAAGACTTATCAAAACAGGAGAAATGACACCGGCTGGACTCGCCGTCATCCCGGACCTAGACCCGAAACATTGAGGAGCAAATGTTTATCACTCTATCCCTATCCCTGGAGTATGCCATTCCATCATGGAATCCTGCTCTCCGTAGATGATATAGGCCTCAATGTCGTTACGTTGGGTAATTATCGCTTTTGCTGAGTCGACACCAACTACCATACACCAAGTGGCGTAAGCATCTGCCGTGGCAGCATCTTTTGCAATGACAGTAGCACTGAGTGTTGAGTGTTGAACAGGATATCCAGTAGCCGGATCAATAGTATGAGAGAATTTCCGGCCATCTTCTATATAAAATTTCCTATAATTACCAGAGGTCACAATACCTCCATCATTAAGATCTATTATCTCCTGAAGATTTTTACCTTCATCCATATTGCCGTCTATCGGTTTGTCAAGGCCGACGCGCCAAGCTCCACCACGGGAACTGTTCCCCTTACATAAAATCTCCCTTCCTATCTCTACCAGATAGTTTTCACACCCTAATTTTTCCAATTCACGGGCAACTAAATCACAACTTATTCCCTGGCCTATTGCATTGAAATTCAGTTTAGAGCCATCTGTGCTCCTTGTTAAGTGAGTGGTGCCATCTTCCCGTTCAATCAATGCGAATTTATCCATTCCTACCAATAGCAGCGCGCTGTCTATCATTGATTGGGATACCAATGATTTGTCTTCGAAACCAAATCCCCAGATATCGAAGAGTGGTGCAGCAGATGGATCGAATGCTCCTTTACTCTCCTTCCAAATTTCCATTGATCTGTTGAAAGTATATATAAAAATAGAATCCAGAGCGAGGTCTTCTCCGTTATTGATACGAGAAATCACGGATCCTTTATTATATCCGGAAATTGAATTATTGATATCATCCAAGATGCCATCAGCCAAATCTTTTACCTGTTCCGGTTGGTATCCGTCAATTTTTGAATAGATGATATGATACGTACTTCCCTGGGCAAATCCTTCGATAGTATAATATTTCAGTTTGCTATCTTCACAAGATTGTAGTCCGAATAGGATCGTTGTTGCAACTATAAGAAAAATAGGACGTTTCATCAGCTGTTGGCACGATTTTAGCTTTGTTTCTCGCAAAATTACATTTTTTTGTGCATATTTGTAGTTTGTAAGGAAATATATGATGGTAAAGTATAGATATCTAATTTTTTGTGTCATAACACTTGTTTGTTCGACAATTTTTGTTGCTTGCGACAAAGATGATGAAGAGACAGAGACTAAAAATTATTTGGTAGGCGAGATATCTACCAATGCCCCGGCGTACACTACAATAGGTGCCACTTTGACTTTGACAGCATCCGGGATTGTATATCCACCTGATATCAAGTACACTTGGCTATTTTCTAAAGTATATCCCGATACTATTCCATCAAATCCTGTTTCAATACATATGCCTGACAGTATAGGCGATTATAGCCTTACAGCTGTTGCTATTCCAGGTGATGATTACAGGGATGACTATTATTCTGAATATTTAACCTTTTCAATCACTGTTTTGGATACGGCCCTCAATCAATCGTTAACAGGCCTTACATATGATAAGTCCATCATTGATCAGCGAGATGGAAAGAGATATCATATAGCTAAAATTGGTAATCTGGAATGGTTTACTCAGAACTTGGCTTGGGGACAGAGTGGAACCTCTTATTATGGTTCCGATGCAATAGATGCACTTTTCGGCCGTTTCTATACATGGAATGAAGCTACAGGCGGCGTTTCAGCTTCAGGCTTGGGTCAAGGGCCTCAAGGAGTATGTCCGCAAGGTTGGCGTATTCCAACAAATGAAGATTGGGCTGATCTTGCATCATCATTGAGTGATGGAGAGATTGACAGTTTCTTTAACAATTGGAATTTCATCGGTGAAAAACTCTCTGCCGATGCTTATTTGAACGGATCGAGAATGTGGCCATATTCTCCTGATAATATCCACACAAACGTTGCAGGATTCAATGCAATCCCTGCAGGAAATGTCCAACATAACTCTTCTCTATTCAGAAATAATGGGGAGTATGCTTTCTGGTGGAGTGCATCAGAGAAGAATGAGAACCAGGCATATTATCGCTATATCTACTACGATTTAGGAAGTGCTCCTTATGGTTCTACTGACAAGTCAAGATTCGGAGCAACGGTAAGATGTATTCGTTTTCTTCCTCCGGAAGGATATGTGGCTATTCGTTAGTTTCAAAAGCATTGATAATCTTTGTGACTAGAGGATGTCGAACAATATCCTCTTTGTTGAATTCAATGACGCTGATCCCTTTGATTCCTCTTACATATTCCACTCCCTTCAACAACCCTGAATCGCTTTTGTGCGGAAGGTCTATCTGAGTTGCATCTCCCGTAACAATAAATTTAGCATCACATCCCATTCTAGTTAGGAACATCTTGAGTTGTCCCAGTGATGTGTTTTGGGCTTCATCTAGAATTACAAATGCTCTGTCGAGTGTTCTACCTCTCATATATGCCAATGGTGCTATCTGGATAGTTCCCTCCTCCATGAATGTCTGAAGCCTTTTCGCAGGAATCATATCCTCAAGTGCATCATATAATGGTTGAAGGTATGGATCCAGCTTCTCTTTCATATCACCAGGCAGGAAGCCAAGCCTCTCTCCAGCTTCAACTGCAGGTCTTGTTAGAATAAGTTTTTTTACCTCTCTGTTTTTTAATGCGCGTACCGCCAGGGCTATCGCAGTATAAGTTTTTCCTGTTCCTGCCGGACCCAGGGCGAAGAGAAGATCGTTTTTATAGTATTCGTCGACAAGTTTTTTCTGGTTTTTGGTTCTGGCCTTGATAGGTTTGCCTTCATTACTATACACTATGATATAATCTCCATTCCCAGTATTGACCTGTCCTGCTTCGACATTATCGTAAGTGCCTTCAAACAACTCTTCAACATCGTATTCTGTGAGGTTCCTTTTATTCATTCGTTTGGAAATCATTGCATTAAGTTTACTCTCAAAGGCAAGTATATCCTTTTCTGCCCCTGAAACGTGAATCTCTGCCCCACGAGCTATTATTTTTAGTTGAGGAAAGTGGCTTTTCAAAGCCTCCAAAAGTTTGTTGTTGACTCCGTAGATCTCTACGTGGTCGATATTGTCAAGAGTTATGGTTTTTTCAATCATATCATTCTTTTACTATTGTTGTACTACTGAGATATTATCGCTTTCCAATCTGACTTTCAGCCAATTTTCCAATTTTTTAATTGATTCGGTATTTTTATTATTTGAGAAGGATACATATACCAATATCTTCTCAGAAGATGATAGATCCTCAATTTTGACGGATTCACCTCTGGCTATACTGAATGATTTCAAATCAGGGAATTGAGCTATTACCTCTTTTGCAATTTGTTTTGAATTGATCTGTTTCTCTTTGTATAGACTTAATTCTTTATTCAGGGAGTTGATTAATGAGTCTTTCTCTTTGATTGAAGCATCGGATCTGTCCAGGATGTTTTGAATCAGTTCATTCTCCGATAGATCTTCACGCGATGTACCATTCTCAATTATATTAATTTGAGATGTTTCAATGCCATATTTTTCAGCAGATTTTAACAATAATGCCTTCTCCCCGTCGGAAAGAGGCTCTCCGGCCAATCTGATTTGAACGGAATTTTTGTTTCCATCCCTGTCAATGGAATAGTCATAGATATAACTTTGTGCTATACTCTTATTTTCATTTACGAAACGAATGGCATTGTGTCTGAAATTATTCTCTTCGATAACTGAGATGGCAGTAAGGATACTTGGTACGACAAGAATGATAACAGTAATCGCTACCTGTCTTTTCATCCTCTGCTGTTTCTTGTAGTCTGTCATTTGAACGACAGGGAATTTCAGATATTTAGCCGTTACATAGGTGGCAAGTGCAATGAAAACACTATTGATAAAGAATAGATAAAGAGCCCCTGCTGCATATTTAAAATTCAAAGAAGCAATTCCATATCCTACCGTACATAATGGCGGCATAAGAGCAGTTGCAATGGCAACTCCAGCGAGTACCGTACCTTTCTCTTTTCTGGTCGTCTCTATAATGCCTGCCATACCACCAAACAGGGCAATCAAAACATCATATATTGTCGGTCTGGTACGTGCAAGAAGCTCTGTCGGATTCTCCATTTCCAGTGGTGATACCAAAAAGTATAAACTTGATGCTATTATACTGATAATCACCATTATGCAAAGGTTCTTGAGAGCTTGTTTCAAAAGGTTGGTATCGTTGATTCCCAAACCTAATCCGAGGCCGATGATAGGACCCATAAGAGGAGAAATCAACATGGCGCCGATAATAACAGGAATGGAGTTGACATTCAGTCCAACTGATGCTATTATTATGGCGAATGCTAGAATCCAAACGTTTGGGCCACGGAATTCAATCCCTGATTTAATATTGTTACAGGCAGTTTCAATGTCTATATAATTGGACAAAGAAACAATATCCTTAAATTTCCTTACAAATTTGTTCATGTTAATAAGGTCTTTATAATGTAAAGTTACATTTTTTTGTTCTTGATTGATAATTCCGTATTTTTGTTAGATATAAAATATATAAGCCTAAGAACAAAAATGAGGCCAATAAAATACATATTGATTCTGGTGTGCTGTGCGCAATTGCTGTCTGGATGTGATTTCATTAGAAAATCATTGGGGAAGCCTACTTCAGAAGATATCAATAGAATACGTCTGGAAAAGGTGGTTGCTGACGCCGCAAAAGCTGATTCAATTGCAAGGGTTGAGGCTATTAAAAAGGCAGAATTGGACTCCTTGAAAATCTTGGAAGAAGCGAATCGCATCAAGAGATTTTATATATTGGTTGGTAGTTTCAAGGTAGTTGAGAATGCTGACAGACTGGCAGAGCAGTTGCAGAACAAAGGTTTTGATGTGCGTTGTTTTAATATAACACAAGGTATGACAAGTGTCGCCATCTGTGGTAACGATGATGAAAATGCCATAAAAGCAAAGTTCGAAGAGTTAAAATCGGATCCAGACTTCAAATTGGATGGATACATATATGATTATCAAGAGAAAATAATAATTAAATAGTAAAATAATGAAAAACACGGTTTTTACAGATAAGCATATTGCACTTGGTGCAAAGATGGCTCCATTTGCAGGTTATAACATGCCTATTCAATACACTGGAATCAATGAAGAACATGCTACTGTTCGCGAAAGTGTAGGAGTTTTTGATGTTTCACACATGGGTGAAATTTGGGTGAAAGGCCCCAATGCCTTGAAACTTATTCAGTATGTATCATCTAATGATGCTTCCGTAGTTTATCCAGGTAAAGCCCAATATACATGTTTCCCTAACGGGAAAGGTGGAATCGTTGATGATTTTATTGTTTATTGTATTGATGCTCAAACATATCTTCTAGCCGTAAATGCCGCAAACATTGAAAAGGATTGGAATCATATTTGCAGTTTTGCCGATAAGTTCGGTATGGTAGTAGGGAAGGATCTTTACAATGCCTCTGACGAGATATGCCAGCTTGCCATTCAAGGACCCAAAGCAATGGAGGTTATGCAAAAGATATGTGATGAGAACATTATGGATATGGAGTACTATACCTTCAAGAAGTTGACGGTCGCTGGTATACCTCAGGCAATTCTTTCAACAACAGGATATACTGGTTCAGGAGGATGTGAAGTATATGTAGCAAATGAGGATGGAGATAAATTATGGAATGCTATATTTGAAGCTGGTGCTGAATATGGAATTAAGCCTATTGGCCTTGGCGCACGTGATACACTCCGTCTTGAAATGGGATTCTGCCTATATGGAAATGATATTGATGATACAACATCTCCACTGGAAGCTGGACTTGGTTGGATCACAAAATTCAATGACATAAAGGGTGATTTTGTCGATAGAGAGTTTCTATTGTCTCAGAAAGAGGCTGGTGTAACACGTAAACTTGTTGGTTTTGAATTGGTTGATAGAGGAATTGCACGTCATGGCTTCAATATTTGCGATGCACAAGGTGCAGTTATTGGACTTGTGACTTCAGGTACAATGGGCCCAACGGTTAAGAAGGCTGTTGGTCTTGGTTATGTAAATGTTCCGTTTAATAAAATAGATTCAGAGATCTATATTGATGTCCGTGGTAAACTTCTGAAGGCAGTTGTTGTCAAACTACCTTTCTATAAGAAATAATGAGACGTATTTTAACCATTTTTATCACTCTCTTCATTTGTTCAATATCTTTTTCCCAAGATTTCAATATTGAAACAAAATTGAAGGGGCATGTCGGTTTTTTAACCTCTGATTTCCTAGAGGGCAGAAAAGCTGGAAGCAATGGAGAACGAGCTGCGGCAGATTATGTCTATGAGCAGTTTGTCAACGCTGGGATCACAATGTTGACAGATGAAAATGGTCAGGATTTTTCAATAGAAAAAGATAATATTTCCATCAAATCGCGGAATATTGTTGGTATGGTGGAGGGCTATGATTCCAAGTTAAAGGATGAATTCATAGTTATTGGAGCACATCTTGATGCTTTGGGCATTAATAATTTGTCTGTTGATGGGAACATTGTTGAGCAGGTGTTCCGTGGAGCTGATGATAATGCATCTGGAGTTGCGATGTTGATTGAGCTTGCAAATATGGTAGCATCTAATAGTTTCCTATTTCCTCGCTCCATTATCTTTGTCGCTTTTGGCGCCTCGGAAGAGGGTATGGCCGGTAGTTGGTACTTTGTCAATCGAGCTTTTGATAAAATCGATAATGTCAAGGTAATGATTGATCTCAATATGTTGGGAAGAGGAGATAATGCCAATCCTTTCCAGGTCTTTTCGCAGACAACTCAAGATGCTTTGGTTGATGTTATGAATCAGACAGAGATATTGCCTGTTGTTACGGCTCCTAAGATTGCTACTGGGCAGATAGCTTCATCTGATTATCTCTCTTTTTACAACAAGGATATCCCGATAGTGCTTTTTACTACCGGTATGACCAGAGAGTATCACTCTCTGAAGGATACTCCGGAATTGTTGCAATATCACAATATGGAGAGAGAGACTAATTATCTGTTCTATTTCCTTCAGACATTGTCAACCCAAAAGGATCTTCTTCCAGAACTAAAAGGCAAGGAGAGTAATCTTAAATCAAATGATCAAACCATCTATGAATTGAGCGATTGTGATGTTAAACCTCAATTCTTCCACGCCGATGAATCTCATTTTCTTCAAAGCTGGGTATATAAATATGTCAAATATCCAAAGGCGGCTGTGGCCAATGGAATTCAGGGCAAAGTATATGTTAGTTTTGTTATAGAAAAAGATGGTAAAGTGAGCAATGTTGAGGTGATCCAGGGTGTTTCCGATGATTTGGATGATGAGGCTGTAAAGGTCGTTTCGATTTCACCGAAATGGACACCAGGTCAAATACGAGGCCGCAAGGTTCGCACAATAATCATTTTGCCTATTGAATTCCGCCTGAAAAGGTAAGTTTTTTAGAGTCTAGAGTCTAGAGTCTAGAGTTTAGAGTCTAGAGTCCAGAGTTTAACTCTCAACTCCATACTTTCCTAAATTATTACTACATTTGTAAGATTTATCTATAAAAGCACTTGCAAATGGAATATAATTTTAAAGAAATCGAAAAGAAATGGCAGGCCTATTGGGCTGATAATAAGACTTTTGAAGCAAAATCTAAGAGTGAGAAACCTAAATATTATGTTTTGGATATGTTCCCATATCCATCAGGAGCAGGTTTGCACGTAGGTCACCCACTTGGATATATTGCAAGTGATATTTATAGCAGATTCAAGAGATTGCAAGGGTTTAATGTCCTTCATCCTATGGGATATGACGCCTTCGGACTACCTGCAGAGCAGTATGCTATTCAGACAGGTCAGCATCCTGCAGTAACTACAGAAAAGAACATTGCAAGGTATCGTCAGCAGATGGACCGTATCGGCTTCTCATATGATTGGAGTCGTGAAGTCAGAACTTGTGATCCTGATTATTATAAATGGACTCAATGGGCATTCATCGAGATGTTCAACCATTGGTACAATAATGATACTCTAAAGGCAGAACCTATCGAGGCACTTATCGCTATTTTCGAGAAGAGTGGTAACTCTTCTGTCAATGCTTCCCACTCATGTGAAGAGTCATTTACCGCTGCTCAGTGGGCGAGCTTTGATGAAAAGCATAAATCTGACATATTGATGGGTTATCGTATAGCTTATCAAGGAGAGACTGCAGTTAACTGGTGTCCTAAACTAGGAACCGTTCTTGCAAATGATGAGGTGAAAGAGGGGCTTTCTGTACGTGGAGGTTTCCCTGTTGAACAAAAGAAGATGAAACAGTGGCAATTGAGAGTATCTGCTTATGCTGAACGATTGCTTTCCAAATTGGATGAATTGGACTGGACAGATTCTTTGAAAGATATGCAACGTAACTGGATCGGAAAGAGTCAGGGTGCTGAGATGATTTTCAAGGTATCAAATGGCTCTCAAGACTATGATGTTACTATCTTTACTACACGTGCAGATACAGTATTCGGAGTTACATTCATGGTCCTTGCTCCAGAAAGCGAATGGGTAGAGAAACTTACCGTACCAACTCAAAAAGCTGCGGTAGAGGAGTATATATTACAGTCAAAGAAGAAGACAGAGCGCGAGAGAATGACTGAAACACGTAAGGTTACAGGTGTATTTACAGGTTCTTATGCTACAAATCCTTTGACTGGAGACAAAGTCCCTGTATGGATATCAGAATATGTATTGGCTGGCTACGGAACAGGTGCTATTATGGCCGTTCCTGCACACGACAGCCGCGACTATGCTTTTGCAAAGGCCTTCAACCTTCCTATCATACCTCTTATTGAGGGGTGCGATGTGTCAAATGAAAGTTTTGACGCCAAGGAGGGAAAGATGATGAATTCTGGATTCTTAAATGGAATGGATGTGAAAGAGGCTATCCCTGCTGCCATTGACTATGTTGAATCAAAGGGTATTGGTAAGAGAAAGGTTAATTACCGTCTGCGTGATGCTATTTTCTCTCGTCAGAGATATTGGGGTGAACCATTCCCAATCTACTATAAGGATGGTATCCCAACACCTCTTCCTCTATCTGAACTTCCATTGAATCTTCCTGAGATTGACCAATATAAACCAACAGAGAGCGGTGAACCGCCATTGGCACGTGCAAAGGATTGGACTTATAATGGATACCCTCTTGAAACAAGTACAATGCCTGGTTTTGCCGGTAGCAGTGCATACTATTTTAGATATATGGACCCTCATAATGATGAAGGTCTTGTGAGTAAAGAGTCTAATGACTACTGGAGAAGCGTAGATCTATATATTGGTGGTACAGAGCACGCAACCGGTCACCTTATCTATTCAAGATTCTGGAACAAATTCCTGTTTGACTGTGGCTATGTATGTGAAGATGAACCATTCAAGAAACTTATTAACCAGGGAATGATTCAAGGCCGTTCTAATTTTGTATATCGTATCAAGAATACAAATACATTCGTTTCTTGTGGTTTGAAGGATAAATATGATACCACCGAGATACACGTTGATGTGAATATCGTTCACAACGATCGTCTTGATATTGAAGCATTCAAAGCATGGATGCCTGATTTCGCAACAGCTGAATTTGTTCTTGAAGATGGCGAATATATTTGCGGTTATGCTGTTGAAAAGATGAGTAAGTCTATGTTCAACGTTGTCAACCCTGATAATATTTGTGACAATTACGGAGCTGATACTCTTCGAATGTACGAGATGTTCCTTGGCCCACTTGAACAATCGAAGCCTTGGGATACAAAGGGTATCGACGGCGTCAACAGATTCCTTCGCAAATTCTGGAGAATGTTCAATGATGGTGACAAATTTATAGTTGAGGATCGAAAAGCTACTCCTGCAGAGTTGAAGGCTCTTCATATTCTAATCAATAAAGTTCAGACAGATATTCAGAACTTCTCATTCAATACTTCTGTAAGTGCATTCATGATTGCTGTTAACGAACTTGCAGATTTGAAATGTAATTGTCGCGAAGTTCTTGAACCACTTGCCATATTGATTTCACCTTTTGCTCCTCATATTGCAGAAGAGTTATGGCAGCAACTTGGACATAAGGAGAGTATATCTTTTGCATCCTTCCCAGAATATAAAGCTGAATATACCGTTGAGAACAGTTTCGATTATCCGGTATCATTCAATGGCAAGATGAGATTCAAGATCACTCTTCCAAAGAGCATGAATCCTAAAGAGGTTGAGGCAGCTGTTCTTGCAGATGAAAATATGCAGAAGTATCTTCAAGGGGCAAATGTGAAGAAAGTTATTGTTGTTCCTTCCAAGATTATCAATATTGTTTGCTAATATGACAGTCAAGAAAGTTCTCTCTACAATCAAGTCTTATGCTATCATAACATTCGGTTTGCTATGTTATGTGGTAGCATGGGTCGTTTTTGTTCTCCCAAACAATATAGTCGGTGGAGGGGTATCAGGTATATCAGCCGTTATTCAATATAGCACTGGCTTTCCGGTTGCCTATTCATATTTTTTAATAAACGTAGCCCTGTTATTGATTGCTTTAAAGATTCTTGGAAAGAGTTTTGGCGCGAAGACGGTATATGCAGTAATATTATGTTCAGTATTGTTTAAAGTCCTTCCGTTGATTATCCCGCAAGATGTCATCAATGAACTGGCTATCAGCAACGGACGTTTGTTGTGCGCTATTATTGGTGGTGGCCTTTCTGGTGTCGGTGTAGCTTTGACATTTACACAGGGTGGCAGTTCTGGTGGAACTGATATCATCGCTCTTATCATAAATAAGTTCAGAAGTATATCGCCGGGGAAAATCATAGTCACTTTGGATATTATAATTATTGCAACATCATTATTGATACCTGGAGACGGTACATGGGGATATAGAGTGGCAACATTGATATATGGCTATATTTTGGCCGGCGTTTTCAGTATCTCACTCGATATGTCTCTTTCAGGTGATAAACAATCTGTTCAAATCTTTATATTCTCTAATAAATATTCTGAGATAGCTGACCAAATTATCTCAGTAGCTCATAGAGGAGCGACTATTCTGGATGCTCAAGGTTGGTACACAAAAGAGGATAAAAAGGTAATCATGGTCATTACACGTAAACATGATTACAGTATTATTTTAAAGATTGTCAGAGAATTGGACCCTCAAGCCTTTATTTCAGTAGGCAATGTAATGGGTGTATATGGAAGTGGTTTTGAAAAGATAAAGAAATAATCATTTTCCATCATTTTATACTTATTGACGGTAGGAATTATTAAATTCTTACCGTTTTTCTATAAATAAACGGCAATAGATAGCGATGATATCGGTGTTATATCGATAATTTCTCTTTTTGATTTGACATTCATAGTTTCGTGTCGTTAAAGAAAAAATGCGCTATGAATGATTTCATCACTATTGTAATTGCATATTCTCCAATACTGATCATTTTGATCTTTCTGGCTATTGCTAAAATCAATGAATCAAGACGAGAAAAGAGTTCAAAAAAGGAGGAGAATAGTTCTGTAGAATCAACTGAATTAAATAAGGAGTACAACAATACCGGTATAGTTCAAAATAAAGAACGTGTTCTTGCTGAAGAACCTATAAAAAGTGATTATACCAATATCAGTGAACGCCTTTTTGAACTTATGGAGCGTGAGAAGTTATTTCTTAATCCATCAATAAGGATTAATGAAGTAGCAGAAAAATTATTAACAAACAAGGCTTATCTCTCGAAAGCCATCAAGGAGACTACAAATAGAAACTTCTGCCAATTAATTCACTATTTCAGAATAAAGGAGGTGATGAAAAGATTTGCCAAGAATCCAAATAGTAATATTCAAGATCTGGCAAAAAAGGTTGGTTTTAAATCTCCAAGTACTTTTAATATTGCTTTCGGTCGGGTATCTGGATATACACCGGCAGAATGGAGCCGTGATTTTAAAAACAGGCAGAATCATTCTGTAGATGCCACGCCTAGTAAACTATATTCAAAATCAACAGCAAAGAGAAAAAATGAAGCTAAAAAAGATAATAAGACAGAAAGTTCTGAAATGGGTGTATAGTCAAAGGCCACCACGGCCATCTATCTCAAATAAAGAGATCATTGAGAGATTGGAGATAGCGGTTGTGTCAAAAAGACTTTTTCTTGAACCCGCTATGACACAAATAAGAATAGCTTCAGAAATAGCTGTGAATAGAACCTATTTGAATAGAGCTCTGAAATCTATCAATTTGACATATACTGAATATATAAACTCATTCAGACTTCAATATGCTATGAAAATGTTGATTGAAAAGCCTCATTATTCAATATGTGAAATTGCGGAACTAAGTGGTTTTTGTACTCAGAAAACTATGGACCATTATATGAAGAGGATGGTAGGGGCTACATCGGCAACAATTAGAAGAAGGGAGTTGAATATGCATAATACACAGAATGCAAAGTGATGAGAACGGTTATGATTTATTTTAATACTATTAAACCAATTACAATAGTATTTGGAATGTTGTTCTGTTTTATTTCAGAGGCGCAAACGAGGAGGGATTATCTGGCTATAAAGACAAACGCTCTATACGATGTTGTTTCTGCTGTAAACATAGGTGTTGAGATTCCAATGTCATGTGGCTACTCATTGGAATTATCTGGAGCCTTCCCAGATTGGGTTGATAAAAGAAACAACAGATTTTGCTTTCAATTAGAGATGGTGGAGGGTCAACTTAAAAAATATTGGCAATCAGAGAGTATCGATGGCTGGTTCTCTGGAGTATACACTCAATATGGAAAGGGATGCGTTCAATTATCGCCTCAGAAGGGTTATCGTATCAACAGGTATTGTTCTGCCGGTTTATGTTTGGGTTATGTTTTCAGGATAAAAGAGCGATTGGCGATAGAGTGTGGTGCTGGTATTGGTTATTGTAACATGCAATATGATTATTATAGGATTGAAGAGTATAACAATGCGCAATTATTAGCTAGCCAAAGTAATTGGCGTGATATATATTCGATTTGGCCTTTTCCTACGAAGATAATGGTTTCAATAAATTATGTAATACAAGGTGAGAAGAGATGAATAGAATAATTTGGGGGTTATTGATGGTTTCATCAATAGTTGCGGGGTGTGATTTCAGAGAGATAGATTATTCATTTTATGATTTGTCACAAGTATCAATACAGATAAAAAGTGATGAAATAGAAGATTTAAAAGACATGAATTACGAAGTGGTCTTTTTTGATGCTTCTGATACAATAACTATTCAACACTACTTTTACGGCGATTCAACAACAGTTTTTTTGCCTTCTGGTAAATATGATCTATTGTTACATAATTGTCTAAGTCAGAATAACTATTTTGATGGAGACTCTTTCGCGGATTATTGCTGTTTTAGTGAGTTATCTATATATAATGATTTCAATATCACTAAAAGTGATAAACAATCAATCTTCAAGTCACCTGGAAGCCTCTTCTCCGGAGTTCTTACGGATGTAGATATTATTAAAAATAATAGTAAGGGGATTAATGAAATAGATATAGAGATTGAGAAAAGGGTGTCACAATATAGTTTCTTTATACCTGTAAAGGGTATAGAATATTTAACATCCATTTCCGGTATTGTGACTGGTATGGCCTCTTCCTTTAATATTAAGGAAAATAGTGCTCAGGGCCCTCCGTGTTCTATCTTATTGGATATTATCTATGGTGTTTATAATGGAATGGATGGGATATGGTGCTCCTTTAATACATTCGGTATTATGGAGGGTGAGGAACATTGGTTATACCTATTCGAACTTAAAAAGCCTGATGGGACAGTACAATCATTTGAATATAATATTTCCGAATTTTTGTCAAATGGTGAAAAATTGATTCCGGAGACAATAGTAATAGATTATGCTGCTGGACAAAGTGGCTTTACCGATCCTGCTATTGGGGTATGGAGGGATGATTCCCAATGGATTGAATTGAAATAGATTTGAAGCTGTTGGAAGTTGCTTCAAATAAAATAATTATTCACACATAAAAACTGATTTACAAATGAAAAAGAAAGAATTATTAACTGCATTTGCAGTGGTAGCTTTGCTATCTGGTTGTCAAAAAGAGTTGCCTTTTGGACCTGAGGAGTTGAAGATTGTCTATTTCGGCAATCCACAAGTTGAGATGTCTTCTGTAACCAAAGCTGGTGGTTTGTTGGAAACCACATCGTTGCCAGAAGATTGGGATTTTAAGGTTAGTGCATTTGATTACATTGGTGATGATGCTCGTGATAATATCGTGATAGATGCTGATAGAGTATCATATTCAGCACAATGGAGTGCAACAGGTGCTCCATATTATTGGCCGGTTGGGAATGTAGATAAAGATGGGTCGTCAATTAATACTGATCTGAATATGATTGCTTTTGCTCCGGCAACAACCCTTCCTGGAACCTTCGCTTATGACGATTCACTTATTATCAGTTCAACTGGCATATCTGGTAGCTTGACTGTTGATAAGGATACTGCCAATCAGGTCGATTTCTTATATAGTGCACCTGCTGATTTCTCAAAGGGGAATAACGTAAAACTGACATTTAAGCATGGTATGACCAATGTCGTTTTTAAAGCAAAGGCTTCAGCCGAATATGGGACTGGTACCTCCAAAAAGGAGATACAGATTGTATCTATTAATCTCAACAATGTCTATTCAAAAGGATCTTTTGTAACGAGCGATACGATAGCATGGACCCCATCAACGCCTATTACATATTCAATTAATAATACCAATCATAATTCGTCTACTTTCGTTGATTCAACAGCTACTTCTTATACATCAGGATTGACCTTGACGACTTCGTATCAACAATTCGGTGATAAGCATATCTTCATTCCGCAGGCATTATCCGAAATCAAGGGGTCCAATTCCAGAGATGCAGTTACCGCGGATGTAACTGTCATAGTGAATGGTATGACTTATTATTATAAAGATATTGAATTGACCTCATTGCAAGATGCCGTGGATTCATGGGAGGAAGGACGAAGAGTTACTTACAATTTGACAGTTGGTCTGACTGAGATTGTATTCGATGCGCCAGTTGTAACAGATTGGGATGATGATTCTGCTTCAAAAGAGTTTTAACGATTTACGATTACTTGAGTTATGAGATGTGAGATTCATAGAGTTGGGATTGCTTTTCTATTGATCTGTTTTTTGATGGGTTGTGAGAAGAATATGGAAGAGATGAAAAGCCGAAGGATAGTTTTTGATGTTGTAGATGGTAATACAAAAGGAGAATCATTATTAACGACTTCAAATATAGAATCCATGTGTGTCAGCGCATATGAAGGTGCACTGTTCTCTAACTCAAGTATAGTTGGTAATTTTATGGATCGTGCACTGGTAAGGCGTATAGCATCTTCATGGGTTTCGGATGTGGATTATTACTATCCATTTGATGGGACAGTGTCATTTTTTGCATATGCGCCTTATGTGCAAGATTCGAATGTATGTAATTTTAAAAATTACTCAAGAGGTTTCCATTCGTTAGAATATTCACCATCTGAGAATGTCTCATCTCAAACTGATTTCTGTGTGGCAATACCTATTCTGAATAGAACAAAAGAGAGTGGGGTTGTGCAATTTCAATTACAACACGTGATGTCAAATATTCAGATTTCAGCAGCTTTAGAAGGGGAACTCCCACCAGGTCAAACATTATATATAGATGAATTGACTTTAGAAGGATTCGTTAAATCAAAGAGGCTTAGTACAAGTGGCAGTTCTCCTTTCTTTATTTGGTCAAGTGATGGCTCGAGAGATAGAAATTACTCATTAAAAAGAGTTAATAATCAGTTGATTAATAGTCCGATAACTCCCCACCCTGATTATGTGCTGTTGAATGGGTCAGGAAGTAAAGGTATGTTGTTTTTGTTGCCTCAAACTCTTCTTGGAAATGAAATACTGACTATCAATTTTGGTTGGTATGATTCAGGGAAAAAGGTAATGGAACGAGATGTGTCTCTTCGTTTCCCGAAAGGACAATGGAGGCCTGGTGAGATTGTAAAGTATAAAGTGAAATTGGAGATTAATCAATTCACATTGTCTGTAATTGATTGGGAAATCTCAACGATAAAGGGTGGTATTTCTAAATAATGAAGAATGATGAATAATAAAATATTACTATTTTCTCTATTTGTATTAATGATGAGTAGTTGTAAATCAATAAGTGATGATTACAATGAAGATTGCGATTCTGTTAATGTGGGATTTGATTTAGGTGTTGAATCAATTACGTCAGGTACATTAACGCAGACGAAAACAGATGTGAATGATGCAGAATATGAGATAGAAAATATTTGGGTCATACAGTTCGATGGAATTTATAATAATTCAAAGGTGGTTGGTACTCCTCAATATATTGAACGATACATGCCAAACTCATTTGTAAATCTTTTACAGTGGGAGAGTGAGTGTCGCGTGTTATTCTTGGCAAATACCTTCAATCCATCACTCTTCAAAAATATTGATGGCAGCACTATCAATAATATTATGTCTAAATGTTATACTATTGAGAATCAGAAAGATATATTAATTAATAATTCACCTGTCTTTTCTGGATATATAGATTGTACAATTGGACCATCTACATCGAATATCGGATATTGTACATTGAAAAGAAACTATGCATTAGTGGATTTCAATATCATTACGACCACTTCTGAAATATCAATAGATTCATTAGTTGTCTGCAATATCCCCAATACCATAGCTTATTGGTCTGATGGGCCAATAGCCGATGTGTATTCAGGTTCGATGATAAAATACAATGACATCGCTATGGCCGCTTCTGGAGATACCGCAAAGTATACCTTCATCATGCCGGCGAACAGACAAGGTAGTGTTTCAAATGATGATGAGACACAAAAGAACAAATATGCAGGAGATTATTCAACTTATGTTATCCTATATGCTAAGAGTGCTGCTAATGAAGGATTTCAATACTCCTTCTATTTGGGTGCCAATATGGAGAATAACTTCAATATAGATGCTAATCACTATTATAATTATTTGATCACAATGGATGGGACGGGGAATCCAAATGTCGATTTAAGAGTGAAAAAATTATCCAGTCCGGCAAATTGTATTTTGGCTAAACCAAACAATCCAGTAAGTGTATCATTGTCACAAGTTGATAAATTCTGGGGGAATAATGGGTATGAAAATGAGCCGGCGTATACATTGGGAAGTAATAAGGCTTGGACTGCAGATGTATTATGGGCAGATTTTCCTCTTTCACAAATCACTTTGACAAAATCGAGTGGAGTAGGCTCTAAAGATTATTTTACGTGTCTTCCTACCGTAGAGGGTAATGCCCTAATTGTCATTCGGGTTAATGATATTATTGTATGGAGCTATCATATCTGGATAACAAATGATGATCTGGAAGCCAAAGCGATAGTTTGGAATGGGAAAACTTTTATGGATAGGAATGTAGGGGCAATTACTGCTGATTATACTACCAGAAATTACTATTTTCAGTTTGGAAGAAAAGACCCATTCCCAGGGGATCAGACGATATATGGGACCAATAAAACATTTACGACAAATCCTCTTCCCGGTCGTGGCGCTGATAGGGCCAATGTTCCATTTACAATAAACAATCCAACGGTATTTATTCCTATGGGAATCGATGGGGCATGGACATATTTCGATAAATATTCTCCCAATTCAACTGCTGAAATCATTTGGAATGATCCAATTTCCACCTCGGGCAGTGTTGATTTCAATAGTTATAAATCTATTTTCGATCCGTGCCCTTCAGGTTGGAAGGTTCCGTACTATCAAGACTACAACCAAATAGGAAATGCCACATGGAATAGATCCCAATCCTCCATGATAGTTCAGTCAAGTTTGAAATTTCCAATGGTCGGTTACTTGCAAAATTACTACAAGCGAATAGAAGAAATAGGAAATGAAGCCAAATACTGGACTTCAACATCCACTTCAGTGACTAGTGCCAGAGTAGTTACACTGCTAACCTATGTGAAGATGTATACCTATTCAACAGATAAATCGCATGGTGGAGTCGTCAGGTGTGTCAAGCAGTAGCATTATAGCTGCTTAGGCGGATACATACTGTCCCACCACGATGAATCATCTTGCAGGTATTTGGCAAACCATGCATAGATGGTCTGCTCCCAACGTATTCTGGTATCAAAATCCAGTACGTGATGGTTTTGGTTCTTTGCGAATACCAGCGCTACATCACGTCCAAGAAGTGTCAGTGCATTAAACATTTGAATGCTCTCTCCAGGAGGTACATTCGTGTCTGAATCACCATGCAACAATAGGAGAGGGGTATGAATTTTATCTGCATTGAAAAGAGGACTTTGATCTACATATAGATCTTTTCTCGTCCAAGGATAGCTCTCTGCCATACAAGTCTCACTGTAACTGTAGCCCCAATAACCTTCTCCCCAGTAACTTGTATGATCACTTATACCCGCATGAGAGATACCTGTTGCAAATATATCAGTTTGGGTCAAAAGATATTGAGTCATAAATCCTCCATAACTTGCTCCAATACAGCCGATTCTGTCTTTATTGACAAAATTGAATTGTGCGCAGAATTGCTCAACACCCTCTATGATATCCTCAGCAACTATTTTCCCTGCTGTGTTAACATGTCTGGCAGAGAATTCCTGTCCGAATCCAATAGCCCCGGATGGAGTGATTTCTAAAAAGATATAACCTAGGTTTGTATAAGAGTGTTCTGGATATCTACTCTCAAAACTCCTTGATTCTGGTGTACATCCTCCATAGTAATTTACAATCAATGGATACTGTTTTTGAGGATCGAAATCGAAAGGAACATAGTAGCGGGCATATATCTTATCTCCACGTGAAGTGATATATGTCCAATCAATGGATTGCCCGATTATTACATCCTTTAGATTCTCTGCGCTGATGTCTTCAATAAGAGTGGTTTGCTTATTCTTTAAATTTGTAAAATAAATTCTGTCAGAATTTGAGACTGAATTACCATACCATAACATTGAATTGGCGTTGGACGCGATTGATATGTGGTTGACCATCTCTTCGGGCATTGCTATTTCTACAATTTTGCCAGAAATAGGATTGAGTGAGAAGAAATTCACAGAGTCTTTATCTGAAGCTGTAAAGTAGATGGTATTGTCTGATTCCTTCCAAATGACTGTTTCAATACTTGGATCGAAATCTTTTGTCATCGTTTTGATTGAACCATCTTCAACACTCATAATGAAGAGCTGGTAGTCGTAAGTACTAGGTATTTGATCTTCTAAAACGCATTTGCCTATGCCTCCCAAAGCTTCTGGAGAGCCGGTAATCAATATGTTTTTCCCATCTGGTGAGAAGTTGCAATCTGCCACAAATCCGTCTTGCGATATAATCTCCTTGACCTCAAAAGTTGTAACATTCATAAGATAAAATGTATTTACTTCAGTTGGCCTTTGTGTAAAAATGTTGAATTTCTTTGCGAATATAATTGATTGTCCATCGGAAGAGATATCGTAAACACGTATATTGGAGTGTCCGTATGTAAGAGGTTGGCACTCTCCTGTGGCAATATCAAATTTGATTATGTTCGATCTGTTTCTCCATCCTGGTTGTCTATCTTCAGGAGTAAGGACTTGATACATTTCAGCTGATACCTCCTTGGGTCCAGTTTCGGAATCAGACAATAATATCCAATCTTCTGTGGGAGAGATGGTGATTGATCCACTTTTTGGTAACAAAGCTGTTACAATTTCCTCATTCCCAGTGATTGGATCAACTGTTATCAATTCTCTATATCCTTTCCTTTCCCTTGTATAATAGTACTTATCACTCTTTGGCATCCAGTTGAAACGGGTGTCAGATGGGAGTTTATGAGAAGTATTATTGAGAAGATTGACCAGTTTTACTATGGTTTCACTTTTGCCACCCTTCAATGTTTTGGATGTAGTTATCAATGCGAATTTTCCTGATGGGGAGATGGAGGCTGATGATACTCTTCTCGCCTGAAGAACATCTGTTGTAGTATAGAGATGTTTTGTTTCAATGTTCTCTGGTATTGTAATAATACCATCCCTTTTGCTCTCTGCATATAATCTCACTGAATCCAAAGAGTCTGTATTAAAACATATGTCAATACTATAGATGTTTGGTGTTAAATTGATATTATTAGCACTATTCTCGCCATTTATTGATATTTTGATATCTGAAGCATTCTCAATTGAGAAGGCAACATCAGAGTAAGATTTTACACGCATATCAAACGATATGCGATAGATATCTTTGGCAGGTTCAACTCTTTTTCCATTTACATCTGTGCTGTCAACAATAAATGGAGTAATAACTTTTTGAGAATTGATTTTGTATGATGTGATTTCTACCTTTTCCGCAAAAATGGCAGTTGCTAACAATAAAGAAGCAGCAAAAGTGATTAATCGTTTCATTTTTCTGTAAATACAATAGGTGTACGACCGACAATAGTCATTGTAGCATTATCTTGTGAGAAGTCAAATACAAATGTTTCGTTTGTATTTATATTGAAAGTGGATAGATAGTATGCTGTCAATTGTGTATCTGAATTCCATGAGTATATTCCGGCTGTAGTGTATGGTGTAACATTCATGGTATTGGTATAAACAGATCTGCTGTTTGGATTTGTCCTGTCTGTTGTACCGTAGTTCCAATTATTATGGCCGAAATTGACATTGCTGATGGAAGCTGCACTCTCCAAAGTCAGCTGCATATCCCCATTCATATCAAATCTTAATCTAATTGTATTGATACCGTAAGAATTCTCTTCAACCGGGAATATCTTTGTGCAACTCTTCATTGGTTGGATTTCAGATAGAGAAATTGGGATGGCTAATTTATATTGTTCCAACTCTGCATTCAAATCAATATCGCTCTTTGGTAGGGCAGAGTCGCTTACTGTCTCGACCAGTGCATATACAAGATCATTGAAATCCTTTTCGCTTCTGATTGTACTATGGGCTGCAACGACCATATCTTCCTTAGGGAATACAATTACGACCTGATTTGATGCACCGATTGCTCTATATGTATCGTGCCTTCCCATCCATGTCTGGTATCCGTATCCACATCCAGTGTCGTCTAGAGTTGCATTATCCTCGTCACTTCTATCTGGACGTTGGAAAATATGTGGAGTTGTCATCTCTGTAATCCACTCTTTATTTAGGAGTTGAACGCCGTTCCATTTTCCTCCGTTTTTAAGGAATGTACCGAATTTTGCCAGATCGGATGTTTTAAGGTGAAGTCCTCCATTACCTAGGTTATGTCCATCGTTGTCCATCTCCCAGCATGCGACGTCAATGCCAAGTGGATCAAACAGTCTAGGCTTTGCATATTCGTAAAGGCTTATGCCTGTAACTTTAGTAAGAATGCATGATAGCATGTGTGTGCATGTAACATTATATTCAAAATGTGTTCCCGGTTCGTAAGCATAATCTTTTGCTAGGAAAGATGCAATCTGTTCATATCCTGAGCCATTATATCTTGTGTCAGCATGTCCGGCACTCATTGTCAACAAATGATAAACCGTAAGTTTCTCCAATCCTGCTGGGATAGTTTCTGGAAGTAGGTCTGGAAAGAAATCCATTACCCTGTCGTTTATGTTCAATAATCCCTCTTGAACTGCGAAACCAATGATTGCTGCTGTGAATGTTTTGGTTGAAGAGTACATAGAGTGTGGCAGTTCAGCGCTATATGGCTCCCACCAATGTTCTGCTATCACTTTATCATGACGTAATATCATCAAGCCATGAATCTCCATCTCTTTTTCTTGAAGAGAGTTGAAAAGATTAAGAATCTCTTCAGATTTTACACCTTGAGATTCAGGGGTGGCACGTTCGAATCCATCGGAGTATGGGATTGTAGTAGAATCACATGAGAAGGTGATTCCTAATAATACGAATGAAATAAGGGCTAGAAATGCTTTTTTTACCATAATATTATTATTTACTAGTTATTTTTTCATTATTACTAAACAAAATTACGTAAATACGGTCTATATATCAATAAGATTGTAAAACAAAGATAAAAAACTACTGGCAAACAAAGAGCAGCCTGCAGCTATTATTAAACTTTTAATGAAGTGATAATAACAAAAGCCGTTCCCAGCATAATTGGAAACGGCTTTCGTCAATAGTTGTCAGGTGGTTAGAAGTTTTCCTTATGTATCTCAAAGTATGCTTTAGGATGTGAACATACTGGGCAGATTTCAGGAGCCTTTGTGCCAACAACAATGTGTCCGCAGTTACGGCACTCCCATACCTTGACCTCTGATTTCTCAAATACCTTTGCAGTCTCGACGTTCTTCAAAAGAGCGCGATAACGCTCTTCGTGAC
>DCHP01000104.1 GCA_002315675.1 Rikenellaceae bacterium UBA1749
AAACCCCGTTCTAGATAGCTAGAGCGGGGTTTTATTTTGGTTGTTCCCAGTTTGTTCCCGATTCTCGATAGAATTTTCTCTACGCCTCCTCGTAGTAATACGAATAGTCGATTCCTTTCATGAACATCTTCCTGTCATTCACCTTATCTGTCAAAGCTTCCTTCAGAAGCTTCTTAATCCCCGTGCTGTCCGCGACACTTTTTTCCATTGCTGAGAGATAGGCATACTTGTCAATCCTACTCCAATCAACACACCGCCTGAGCCGCTTCTTCAGAATCAGGTCAAGCCAGATTCTTGTTGTACGGCCATTTCCCTCCCTAAACGGATGAGCAACATTCATCTCTACGTATTTGTCCGCAATCTCATCAAATGTAGACTCCGGCATCTGTTCTATGTTATCCAGAGTCTGTGCGAGATACGCAACCGGAGCAAAAGTGAAACCGCCTTTGGAAATATTCACTGTACGCACCTTCCCGGCAAAGTCATATAGCCCACCGAACAGATATGCGTGAATCTGTTGCAGTCCCTTAACTGTACCCACCTCAATGCTTTCCAACAGAGAACTTTCAAACAACGTATATGCTTTTGCCTTGCTCTTGCCGTCAATGGTGTCGTCGCCATAGAGAAACCACTCAATAAACTGCGACGCCTTGTTGTTAGGCATGTTCTTGGCCAATTCCACAACGCCTGCAGCATCCAGAACATCAGTCAATCTCATCTTGCCGTCCGGAGCGCGCAGTTTCAACTGGTTAGTGGCACTAACCACTTCAACCCCATCATTCTTAAGTTTGGTCTTCAGGTATTTCCAATAATTGCGGTTTCTGGTATAGTCGTCCTGTGTATTCAGCACACCAACTATATCCAGCACACTGAACCACCATTTGGAATTCTCCTCATCCCAGATGGCCCTGACCTCTCGGTCGTTGAAGAAACGTATTGATATTTTGGCCATATCCATTGTCATAAAATTATTTCCACGCAGACCCTGTTAGGACTTAAAAACTATCTGGCGAATAATATCAAAAATTGCATCGAAACAGTCAAAATCAAAATCTTTAGTAAATTCATCACATTGCAAAACTAAAAATTACAAAAAAATGATTATTCACCTTTGTGATTTTGCGACTATAGAATTCTGCTATCGAAGAGATGTCAAATAACCATAGTATCTGGCGTAATGTCTGGTGTCGCCATCAATGTAACATGCCATTTTGCCATTTTTGTAATTTAGGGCAAATGTGTACCTCAAATGTTCTTCAGTTCTTCCGTCAATGGTTACAGGCTGATTAATAATAACGTCAAACATTATAATGTTTTCTTCTTCTGTTCCTTCTCTGATATTTTCAACTTTGAAGCTTGTGAATCTATTTTCCGGAGTCTCAATCATCTCGTCACCATATGATCCGCCATATCCACTTCCGCTTGAATGCCTGTACTCTTGATTGTTCATTGGTATGAATGCAAGTGATGAAATAAATGTACCCCCATAGCATCTTACAACTCCCAAAAAACCTTCAGACCGGTATTCTGTTTTGTACCTGCAGTAATATGGCTCGAACCTGAATCTGAAATTCTCTAAGATATCTCTTGTCAGTCGACCAACTTCTGCCTGTTCCCTTAGAAGACGTTTTGCTTTTTTTACATATTTTTTACTTGCGGTAACAGCAACCTCTTCAGCTGTCATTACTGCAATTGAATCATGAAGATCAGGCTTGTTGTTCGGAGCAAGTTTGTTGATAGGGTCAATGTCAATCGTATTGTTTTGATCATCGGTCGATTGACTATATGTCACTCCTACCAGTAATATACTGGTAATCAATAAAAGTAATCGTTTCAAAGTTTAATAGTCTATTTGATATATTCTATTCTTAGAATCTATTTGTCAGAATAATCAAAAGTGTAACTCAAACCATCGCTGTAGTTCATTACAATAGTACTGTCGTTCTGGTCTACTCCTGTAAAGTCAAAAGTATATATTCCGGCATTATATGATGAAGTCAGAATTCCTTCTTCCAATTGCAGCAATGGCATATAGTTAGGCCCGTCATTATTGAAGTCTTCACTATATTTGGCTTCAATAATATCTTCACCTATGGTAAATGTTCCTGTAGGAAGTTTATCTCCTGTTGCCTTGTTCATTGTAAATTCTACATGAACTCCATTGCCTGTCCATTTGCCTGTATTTGCATCAACAGTAGAATTTCCTCCGTCAAAATTGATGATTATCTTATCACTATATATGTTCTCTGTCAGTATTTTAATAGGACAAGCATACTTAACTCCGACTCTTAAGGCATTTGTCATTTCCTCATCATCGGAACTTTTGCTGCCTTTGCAACCAAACATCAATGAAATTGAAACTAGTATAGCTATTACAATAAATCTCTTCATTTTGTCTTCTATTATTTCTTCTTTTACAAATGTTAAAGGTATTAAAAAATTATGTTAGTCCAAAATCATGCGGATTATTGCAGATGCAATAGCACATCCAAATGATGCCGGCATGTATGATATTGTTCCAACCATAGCCTTCTTGTTCCGTTCTTCACAAATTATCATTGAACCATCAAGAGGCTCCTCTGCCGAAAAGACAGCGGTGAATCCACTATGAATCCCCATCTTGTGTAACCTTTTTCTAAGCATATGAGCAAGAGGGCAGTGGTGCGTTTTACTTATATCATCTATTTCTATTCTTGTCGGATCCAACTTTGCACCTGATCCCATTGCACTTACAACTCTTATCTTTCGTTCCATGGCAGCTTTTATTAGATTCGCTTTTGGAGATAAGGTGTCAATTGCATCTACAAGATAATCGAATTTGTCGCTGTCAAGAAGCTCATAAGTCATATCATCTTTTATGTACTCATTTACGATATTAATTTTCAGGTATGGATTAATGTCCAGCAGTCTTTCCTTCATAACTTCAACTTTTGTCTTACCTACTGTTGAATGAAGTGCGAGAAGTTGACGGTTTATGTTTGTTTCACTGACAACATCTACATCTGCGATAGTAATTTCTCCGATTCCGGCTCTCACAAGCATTTCTGCTGCATATGCACCGACTCCACCTATTCCAACTACAAGAATATGTACACCTTTTAATCTACTGTACTTTTCCTGTCCTACCAGTAGTATCGTCCTTTCATCCCAACTCATATTTTAATCCCTGAATTTTTAATATTCTCTTCTATAATGTTTTGTAGTTCAATAGTATCAATACCAAGTATAGATGCAGTCTTCCTGTAGTGATCAATTATTCCCACACCTGTTTCGTCTGTTTCAAGAAGCAGGCGATTTTTGATGTGCGGATACAATTCCTTTAATTTTGTTGGGTACATAGGTGAAATAGAAATGAATCCTCCCTTATTAATTATTTCATCAGCCTGTTTTTTCCCGTTCCTGAATCCATGTACAATAAATGGCATCTTGTACCCTGAACTTTCAATTATTCTTAAAGTCTGTGGAAGTGCTTTGACTATATGTAATATTATTGGATAATTGTATTTTGCTGCTATATTGATTTGCGCCTTGAAATATTCTATCTGTTTGTTGATTGTTTCCTGAAATCTGAAATCCAGTCCTATCTCTCCTATTGCTATTAGATTGGTATTATCGGTAACACTATCAAAGATAGTATCAGAATACGATATTTTATCAACATCATATGGATGTATCCCATAACTAAAAGGAAACGTGCAGATGTCGTTGTTTACACCTGCACGTCTGTTGTATATACTATGGACACAATTGTCACTTCCTACTTCTTGAGGGAAATAATGGGTGTGTATGTCATAGTAATTCTGCAAATCCTATAATGATTTACAATATTCATCAATGCTTTTAGCTGCACGTCTGCCTGCACCCATTGCAAGAATAACTGTAGCAGCACCGCTTACAGTGTCGCCACCTGCAAATACACCTTTACGTGTTGTAGCTAGTGTTTCGTCTGCAACCAGACAACCGCGACGATTCTTTTCCAGTCCGTTTGTTGTATTTGCAATTAGTGGATTTGGTGATGTTCCAAGTGCCATAATCACAGAGTCGCATTCAATTTCAAATTCGCTTCCTGGAATAGGCTGAGGACTGCGTCTTCCACTTTCGTCTGGTTCACCCAGCTCCTGACGGATACATCTTACTGCTTTAACCCATCCTTTGTCATCAGAAAGGATTTCAATTGGATTGGTAAGCATTTCAAAATTAATTCCTTCTTCCTTTGCATGGTGAACTTCTTCTTTTCTTGCAGGCAATTCCTCTTCCCCACGACGGTATACTATGTATGCGTCAGAGCCTAGTCTTTTCGCTGTTCTGACTGCATCCATTGCAACGTTACCACCACCGACTACAACAGTCTTTTCCCCGACAAGGATCGGTGTGTCGTATTCAGAACTGAAAGCCTTCATCAAATTAACTCTTGTCAGATATTCGTTTGCTGAAACAACGCCATTAAGGTTTTCTCCTTCAATTCCCATAAATTTAGGAAGACCGGCTCCACTTGCAACAAATACTGCAGAGAATCCTTCGTCATTCATCAGGCTGTCAATTGTTGAAGTACGTCCAATAATGACATCAGTTTCAATCTTTACACCCAATGCTTTGACTTTCTTCAGTTCATTGTCCAGTATTTTTGATTTTGGAAGACGGAATTCAGGAATACCATACGCAAGAACACCGCCTGCCTTATGAAGTGCTTCAAAGATGGTTACTTCATATCCTAATTTTGCGAGGTCAGCAGCACATGCCAGACCAGCAGGACCGCTACCTACAACAGCTATTTTCTTACCATTCTTTACTATACCTTCAGCACTTCCAAAATCTCCATTTTCCAAAGTCCAGTCACCTACAAAACGTTCCAGTTTACCGATACTAACACTTTCGCCTTTTACACCAAGGATACATGAACCTTCACACTGAGTCTCCTGAGGGCATACTCTACCGCAAACAGATGGGAGTAAACTATCTTCCGAAATGGTGTTTGCTGCGGCTTTAAAGTCTCCTGAAAGTATTTCGGAGATAAATTTTGGAATATTAATATTAACAGGACACGCATTCATACAACGTGGGTTCTTGCAATTCAGACAACGGGATGCTTCAAGCTGTGCCTCTTCAACATTGTAGCCATAGCATACTTCTTCAAAATTCGTTGCTCTTACCGCAGGAGCTTGTTCTCTTACAGGTACTCTAGGTATTTTATTTGCCATTTCCAGTTCCTCCTATATTACATTTATGATCATGTTCTTCATTACATCTTTGTTCCAGTGTTCTGTACATGCCACCACGACGAAGAGCCTGATCAAAATCTACTTCATGACCATCAAATTCTGGTCCTTCAACGCATGCAAAACGGGTCTTTCCACCTACACTTACTCTGCATGCCCCGCACATTCCGGTTCCATCAACCATTAATGAGTTCAGACTGACAATTGTTCTTATGCCGAGAGCTTTGGTTGTCAATGCTGCAAATTTCATCATAATCATTGGACCGATTGCTACCACAAGATCAAATTTATTGCCTTCTGCAACCAATGATTTCAATAGATCTGTTACAAGGCCATGGAAACCATAACTGCCGTCATCTGTTGCAATATGTACATTAGGTGTAAGTTTACGGAACTCCTTTTCCATAATCACCAGACCTTTGGTCTTTGCACCGATTATTACATGAGCCTTTATGCCGCGTTCTGCCAAATAACGGACCTGTGGATAAACCGGAGCAGCTCCAAGTCCACCTGCAATAAACATAATGTTCATTGAAGATAGTTCTTCATCTGTTTTTTCAACAAGTTCAGATGGATTTCCAAGTGGACCTACTACATCTCTAAAACAATCACCTTCTTTGAATCCGCATATTTTTTTAGTTGATGCACCTATTGCTTGGATAACGATTGTTACTATTCCTTCTTCTCTGTTATAATCACAGATTGTCAGTGGAACTCGTTCCCCTTTTTCATCTGCAACAACTATCAAGAATTGTCCTGGAAGGGCGACATTTGCAAGTCTTGGACTATATACATCCATCAGTACTATCGATGGGGCCAGATCCTTGCGCTCTTTAATTTGAAAATTGTTCATTTAATAAAATATTTAATTAATTTTTGCTATCACTCTGATTTCCCTGACGGGATATATAGGGTCATTACTTATTATACGAATAATTTCAGCTATATCTTCTGCCGTATCGCTGTTAACCATTATAGTAATTTTTGTAGACTGTCCTACGGCAATTTCACTTTCATGAATTGATACATTGATCTTATTCTTATTGTAATCTACGTATCTTATTTTAAGAGGACTTTTACCCTTATTGGTTATCGTAAATTCCCGTTTCAGCTCTTCACCCATTCTGCTGTCCGAAAAACTGTAGAAATATGATGATAATATACAATAAGGTGCATTATTTCTTTCTTCAGCAGAAATCAATGCAAAATCTTCTGTAAGATCTCCATGGACGAACAATTCAATAGGCTGAACACTGTTATCAACAATTATTGGCAACATTATGGATCGTCTTCCCCACATGTCCTTTTCTGGTGATATCACTATATTCTCAATGCATGACGTATGAGGCTCGATTACCTGTTCTGGAACATCAACCTTCATCCATTCTGGTATTTTATTTGTATCAATACCGACTTTGATCCTATTGTCCGAATTGTTGTAAAACTTAACATTTCCTGAACTTTCTCTTGTGTTTGGGATAGCTCCGAAATCAATCTGGGAATCTGATAATCTTATCCCTTTGGAAAGAAGAATAGGGTAGTCATCCTCAATTCCTCTTGGTTTGGCTTCAACAACACCCTTGATTTTTAATGTGATGTTGTTGCCTTCCATATTTCCCTGAATGATAATATATTTTTCAAATCTTCCAGGTCTGCCGGTTGGATCGTATGTTACTATAAAATCATCGCTATTACCTGGAAGTAATGGTTCTTTTCTATATGTAGGAGTTGTACATCCGCAGCTTGTATTGACACTATAGAACATTAGTGGGGACTTACCTCCGTTTGAATAATGGAAAGAGTGGGAAACTTTACCGTCCTCTTCCTTAATAACTCCAAAATTCCATTCCATCTGGTCAAAATATACAATGGTATTCTCTGGCTGAGCTTTTATGTTAAGCACAGTCATCAATAGGCAAATGTATATTAAAAGACTCCTCATTTTTTTTCTTTTCGTTTTATAATTGCATGTATCCTATTGACCGATAATACAATCTATCATATTCTCCCATGAAAATTCCTTGACTCTCTTTTTCATGTTTTTACTGAAAGACTCTTTCAGATTTTCATGGTAATATTTATCTATCGCTTCAGCTATACTTTTTTCATCCACGCTTGTTACAAATCCCTCTTGCTTATCTGTAACATATTCCACCAGTCCGCCAACTTCTGTAACCACCATTGGAATGCAATAATTGTATGCAATGCCTGAAATACCACTTTGAGAGGCACTTCTATAAGGCTGTACAATTAGATCTGCCACTGAGAAATATAAACTGACTTCTTCTTCAGGAATGTATTTGGTTCTCAGTATTATACTGTTTCTGATATCTAGACTGTCTATCAGTTCAATATATTTTTCCTCGTTGCTGTAGAACTCTCCGGCAATAATAAGTTTCTGGCTTTTGTGGCACTCTGTTAGGGCCCATGCTTTAAGCAGGATATCCAGCCCTTTATATTCTCTAATAAAACCGAAGAACATTGTGTATGACTTGGAGGGATCAAGAGCAAGTCTGCCACATGCCTCGTTGCGTTCTACCATCGGACCATATGAATTATAGAGCGGATGAGGGTTATATGAAACCTCTCTGCTGTAATCCATTTCCTTCAATTCATTTTCAACCTTCTTTGACATACAGATTACCCTGTCGATATTCCGTAGAAAGTAATTTGTCAAACATTTATCAAAGAAATGTTTTTCATGTGGTATAATATTGTCAGCAATGGCAATTGTCTTTATTCCTTTTTTTCTGATGAACTTTGCAATCGTCCCAAAGGATGGTGACATAAATGGCATCCAATATCTAAAGACAACTATTTCAGGATTGAATTCAATCACTTTATTAACTGTTTTCAACCATGATATAGGTGAGATTGAATTGATTGTCCTGCAATTTGGATAAGGAATTTCAGTCTCTGTTGTGTACTGAGTCTTTCCTGGAAACAAAAATGATGGATATTGCATGGAAAAATTTGCAATCATGATAGTATGACCCAATCTGTGCATATTCTCTGCAAGAGTATCATAGAATTTTGCAATTCCCCCACGATAAGGATTAGCCGGACCTATTAATGCAATTCTCATTTTGTTCACTATAACCCCGCAAAGTTAATGATTCTTAGTAAAATTTCGTACTTTTGCCATATCAAATTATAGATGTATATGGCGCTTTTCCTTTTAATTGTTGCACTTGTGGCAACTCTCCTAATATCTGTCTCCAAACGACGCGGAAAGATTTTCACTTTTGCATTGTCCTTTTTTGCTATCCAATTATTAATCTCTATTTATTCATTTTTTTCACTTTCCGAGTTAGAAAATCAAATTTTCTTTACATATTATCTCTCCGATAGATTGGCTCTTGTAATGTTTTTCATTACCTCAATTGTAGCTCTTCTTTCTGTTGTTTCTTCCTATTTTTATATTTTGTCTGATTCCTCGTCAAAACAGCGTCTCTATTACATTTCGCTTTTGATGCTTGATATTATGCTTCTGGCTGTAATATTCTCGAATAATATTATTGTCAACTGGATTTTCCTGGAAGCGACTACACTTGCAGTAGCCTTCATATCATACCATACACGTAACTCAAAAGCAATCGAGGCAACATGGAAATATATTTTCATCAGTTCAATCGGTATTGCCCTTGCATATCTTGGAATTTTGCTCCTTGGGCATGAGGCGACACTTTACAAAGCAGGCTTATCATATTTAGAGCTTACTTCCATTGCACATAAGATCTCTCCTGTGATTTTTAAAATTTCATTCCTTCTTATTTTTATCGGATATAGCTCAAAGCTCGAGGTTGTTCCATTATATACTCCTAGTATTGATATCAACCATGCTTCCCCGACGCCTTCTTCTGGTTTTATCTCAAGTGCTCTTGTCGGTGCAGCCTTTGTTTCAATTTTCAGATTGTATCAGATTCTGATTCCAAATGCGGAGGTTATTTGTTGGGCAAAAAATGTACTGATAATAGTAGGTATTCTTTCTATTGTTTTAACGGCTGTATATGCCGGCAGGACTGACAACTATAAACGTCTTCTATCTTATTCAACCGTCGAAAACTGCGCAATTGCAATGCTTGGACTAGGTATCGGCGGTATTGGAGTATTTGCTGCTATTTTGCATATGTTTGCACATATGATTATAAAATGCATAGCATTCATACAGATGTCAGTTGTCGGCAGGGTTTATGGAAGTTATAAGGTAGGTAATCAATCAGATTATTTCAAGGCCGATCCTACAGGAGCAGTGGTTCTTATTTTCGCACTTATTTCACTTATGGCATTTCCCCCCTCCATTCTGTTCAGAACGGAGATTTCCATATTTTCCCTTTTTGCATCCGGAAAACTTTGGTGGGTGCTGATTATCATAATGATTATGCTTCTTGCCATTATTTACTGGATTTTTGAGAAATCACTGCCTGTATTATATAAGCATAGTACTTCCCGCATTTCTCAGTGTAATATAGAAGAAATACGACCAGTTTTTTCTTCAGTCATGTTGTTCATACTAATAGTAATGTTTTTTGTCGGATGGACCTATCCAGATGCGATTATATCTTTTCTAATGAGAATTACAGCCAATGTATAGAGATAACTTTTATATAGTTCCTGATGGTGTTAGAGCAATACCTTTTGAAAATATTCCTGAGTTGACTTTCAAGGATTTTGCGTCATGTGCAGTTGAAGCTTTGGATGACGATACAAAGGATAATGTTCCACTTGCCTATTTTCAGTCAGAAGGAAAATTTTTCATTGTCTTATTCGATTATTCAACTGGAAATTTCTTACTGACATCTTCAAAATCCCCAAAGAAAGTTATTAACTCTTTAGGTGTTGATGCCTATTATCAGTTTGAAAGGGATATATATGAAAGGTCAAAGGTTAGTATCAATAATCATCCATATCTTAAACCTTTAAGACGTCCATGCAGTAATAATTCTGTATTTGATTTTGAAACCAGTACCAATGTTTCCCTTCACGAGGTTAATGTCGGACCGGTTCACGCCGGAATAATTGAACCTGGACAGTTCCGTTTTACTTGCAACGGAGAACAGGTACTGTCTGTTGAAATATGTCTTGGCTTTCAAAGACGCGGCAT
The DNA here is from genome assembly GCA_002315675.1 of Rikenellaceae bacterium UBA1749. GTDB lineage: Bacteria > Bacteroidota > Bacteroidia > Bacteroidales > Rikenellaceae > Mucinivorans. The sequence goes on from DCHP01000104.1 coordinate 10,321, forward strand.
CGAACAGCTTATAGTTGATTCATCGTCAAACCGCAAGCGTATGCTTCTTGCGGAGCAGATTTCTGGTGATTCAGTCGTCGCTAATACTATCGCAATGTCAAATATCCTTGAAGGTCAGTTGGATGCAAACCAGTATCAGCTTATTTTTCATGAACGGGCACTTGCTCTTGAAATGGAGAGACTTGCTATGCATTTTGCAGACCTCGCCGCTCTTGCAGGTGACTGTGCATACTATCTTGGACAAATAGCTATTGAACCATTGAGAACTACTATCATTAATTCCCTTCAGCTTTGGTGCGGTAGTCGTTCAGGAAGAAGTCTTGTCAGACCATCCGGTAGTTTCTACAGATTGTCACTTGATGAAATAGATGTTGTTACAAATAATATAAACAATGTAAAAAAGCTATTTTCTGACATATCTTCAAATCTTCTTTCATCCCCTTCACTTCTTTCAAGACTTGACGGGAAATGTCAGTTATCCCAACATTCAGTAAAGGCTTTTGCGCTCAGGGGCACAATTTCCAAAGCCTCTAATCAGCCCCGGGATATAAGAATCAGTTCCTATTCCCAGGTACCTTACAAGAATTTTACTGTTCAGAAACTTTCCAAAGGAGACTTACTTTCCAGACTCAAAATCAGAATAATGGAGGTAAACCAAAGCATAGATATTGTACTTGAATTTTTGAATACAATCAAATCCATCTGGTATGAAACTTCGAAATTCCCTGTATATGATAGTTCTCTTCCAAAATCATCCTTGATACTTTCTCCTGTAGAAGGTTTCAGGGGAACAATTCTACATGTTGCTCTATCTGATCAGAATAGCACTCTTGCTGATTACAGAATCTTCGATCCTTCTATGATGGCATGGCCAGTTCTAGCATATGCAATGAAGAACCAGCAGATATCCGATTTTCCTGTATGCAATAAAAGTTTCAATCTTTCTTATCTTGCAAATGACCTATGATTTTTGACGCAATCAAGATTTTCTTTTCTCATAGAAAACAGACAATAAAAAGTATTCCCAATTCTGTCCTTCCTGAAAAATACAGAGGAGTTCCTGAAATTACTTCAGATGGGTTGTCAAGCGAACAGCTTAAGGAACTTCAGCAACTTTGCCCTACTTCTGCCATCGAGGTAAAACCATTTTCGCTTGATATGGGTAAATGCCTTTTCTGTGGAGAATGCGAGAAATGTTTTCCTAATAACATACATTTCACAAACCAATGGAAAATCTGGGCCTTTGAACGTAAACAACTTATAGTGCATGCTAACGAAAAATGGCATGCTCCTGAACCTGCAAACCCAGTGACTCTTTTGAACAAGACAATCAGAATGCGTCAGTTATGTGCAGGGGGAGATATGGGTTGTGAACTTGAACTTGGTGCCTCTTCAAATGTAAACTTTGATATGGAACGCTTTGGAATGTCATTCACTGCGTCTCCACGTCATGCTGAAGCAATGGTGTTGACCGGTCCTATTACAAAGAATATGTCTTTTGCGGCTGAATCAACTTTTTCTGCTATTGCTGATCCAAAGCTACTGATTCTCTCTGGGACTGATGCCATTTCTGGCGGGATGTTTGTTGACTCACCCGATATTGACAGGTCATTTCTCGATAGGCATAAACCTGATCTTTATATTGCTGGTTCTCCTGCTCATCCTCTTAATATCATTAGTTCTATTGCTTCACTAACTGGCCGTACTCTGTAATTTTTTACTATTTTCTTCGGTATTTATTCCCATCCTTTCAAAGAGATAATATTTTGTATTTTCGTTGTTCGCAGATGGGGTACTGCTTCCAAGTAAATATACTAACATAAAGTACAGTCCCAATTCTTTCGATGGCTATCTCTAATGATAGATGTTTCTTCCTACCACATAGTTTCACTCTTTCTAAAAGTAACCTGCAGCTTTTCATATATTATTTTCGGCTATGCGTCTGAATATCAATAATCATATTCCTAATATTGTATCTGCATCACGAGGAATTATTGCACTTCTTCTATTCTTTTTCCCTTATGGAAGCACCGGCTTTTGGTCTATATACCTATGGTGCGGTATTTCAGATATGATTGATGGTAAACTTGCAAGATATTTGCATGTTGAAAGCAAAACAGGTGCAATGATAGATAGTATTTCTGATCTGATCTTTATCATTACTGTTGCAATTTCAATATTACCGAACATTGAGTTCTCTTTATGGATTCTCATGTCTATCGGAATGATTGCGTTTATCCGCATTTTCAATATTGTCAATGCTTTTTTCCGGTATGGTAGGGTAGTGATGCTTCATACATATGCTAACAAACTTACTGGATTATTACTTTTCATCCTTCCAGTTTCTCTGATATGGTTCCCAGTTACCTACCCTGCAATAATTGTCATTATTACGGCCTTATTTGCATCCTTGCAGGAAGGATATAATATTTTTTCAGGTCATATTAGGTAGCACAGATCTAAATTCCCTGATTTTGCTCATTCAATTCCTAATACCATCTTAACACAGACACACTAATTGGACTGTATCCCAAGTCTCCTTTATCTCCCAATCTTGTAAATGACATAATAACTTCGGACTTGGATACTCTGAAATCAAGCTAAGTGACATAGGAAGAGTTCCTACATTTCAAAAACAAAACATGACGAATCATTCAGCCTGGTCCAGTCTTGATTCTTTCTTTGAACTTCAATTGCCTATTTCAAGATATAGTATGTCACTTTCTCCGAATAATGGCAGTAATGCATATTGCTGAAATAATTCCATAGGCTATCCAAATTACTTTCAGTCCTACAGGTGATGATCCACCTGCATAGGAATGTAGTCCGCTCAGGTAGTAGTTGACTCCGAAGAATGTCATCAGGACAGTACCCAGTGAGTAAATTGATAAAATAGCAAATACCAGATCTGTCCTTTTGCTGAAGATATGTCTTGTATGTAGAACTATTGAATAAATTATTACAGTAATCAGTGCCCATGTCTCTTTTGGATCCCAGCCCCAATATCTTCCCCATGACTGATTTGCCCATACGGCTCCAAGAAATGTTCCAATTGTCATAAGGGCAAGTCCGATCCATAATAATAGTTCATTCGATGCAGTCAGCTTTGAAATTTCATCATCAAGGCCTTTCGGTTTGATAGCAATAATTATTGCTGTTGTCAGTCCAATTAGAAATGATACTCCGAAGAATCCATAACTTGCCGTTATTGTAGCGACATGAATTACAAGCCAGTATGATTTTAGGACGGGGACGAGTGGTGTAATCTGAGGGTCCATAAAACTTAGATTACTAACAAACAATATTGCACCGGCAAAAAATGATGCTAATGAATAAATCATCCTTGACTTTTTCTGCATACATATACCAATAAGAGCAGTTGCCCAACCGACATATACCACCGATTCGTATGCGTTTGACCAAGGTGCATTCCCTGAGATGTACCAACGTAACGCCAGAGAGACTGTCAGAAAGCTGAATAGTAAAATGACCGCCCCTGAAATAATGGTCCCTAAGGTATTGTAGTTCTTGCCTTTTACAAGTGCTATGACAGTCAGTATCACAAGTATCAGACCAAAAGTCATAAAACCGAATCCGGAAATTTTAACAGCATTCAATCTGTTGTAAATAATTTCAGCTTTTATTTTTCTTTCGGATATGTTGTTGAGAATCCCTTTTTTCTGCTGGTAAAGTTTTATCATATCAACAATCTCAGCTGCTTTTGACGGGTCTGCATCATCACCATTGAGTCTTGAAGCAACATACACCAGTGCATGGGATACAAATACTGAATCCATATGTTCGAATCCATCAAGCTGATCACCTGGTGAGTACCATCCCTTGCTTTTGTCTTTTGGAAATATTGCAAGCAATCTGCCAGACATCAATGATGAAACGATATTGAGTCTTTCGTCAAATTTCAATATATCCTTATCAGTTGCATTTCTATCTTTGGGACTCTTACTGTATATCCCATCGACAAGATTTGTTAGTATATATTGTCCATTCTGGTCGAAGGCATCACTGTAACTAGCAAAGACAGTGCCAACAGGAAGGGATAACAAAGTGTTTATAGTATCGTTTGATATCCTTATAAAAGGTACATAACTCCAGATTTGTTGTTGGGTGCATATTCCAAGAAGTACCTGGTTTGCACTTAATCCGTTAAGTGTCCTTTGCTTTGATACTTTCTGAAGTATCTCGCCTGAATATGTATCAACGGGCTCCAGTCGTCCTTCAGTGGTTTGGATAGTCAGTCTGCCGAATTTTTCAGCAATGCTGTCAAGCGGTGCATATTTGATACTGTAAAGCTGTGCTTCCTGTTTCACAGTTTCCATATCTATCTCCTGTGCGCAAGCCTCATAATATGATGAACAAGAAAGGATCATTATTAAGCATCCGATTCTTCCAAGTAATATCCTGAATCTTGACCCATTTTCTGACATTGACCATATGAATCCTATCAGCATAAAAATATAACCAAGATATGTAATAGTAATACCCCATGGATCGTAACTGACAGACAGAATGGAACCTTTCATATCCCTGTCGTAACTTGACTGGTAGAGTCTGTATCCTTTGTATTTAACAAAACTATTCATATAAACATGATATGTCTTGCCTGATATCTTAATATAACTTTCATATGAACTTGGTGAGCCAAGGTCCGAATATTTTTCCATATGAAACCGTTCAAGTGTTACTTCAAACGGTAGTTCCGAAACCTTTATCCCTTCCTGATTTTCAAGAGCGGATGAAGATACTCCTTCCCTTAAATGTAATATTCCCTCTTTCCCGAAGGTATGCGTTGTAAACGCACCTATCATTATTACAATAAATGAAAGGTGAAGTACTACCATGCCTATTCTTCTGGCTTTAATATATCTATTTGAAATCAGGAGAAAATTTATTGCAAGAAGAGTAAGTAGAGTAAAAAATACAGGACTATAGTAAATGTATTTCCTTGCGGTTTCCGTTGAATATATATTTTCTATAAATGTCGCAGCGGCCAGTGTAATTGCAGTCACCATCAACAAAATTCCTGTCAATTTGCCTGATGAGAGAATCTTTTTAATCATATAATGGACAGTTGACTATTATAAAAGTGGTTTAATGATTCCAAAGAGTATCCATGCGATAACCATTGTCAGAACAATATTGAATGTTTGAGCTGTCAGAAATGCTCTTAGAACGTTCCTGTTCTCCTTTGAAATGATATCCTTCAGCCTTGTGTCCAGTCCTATGCAAACGAATGCAAGTGAAAAGAAGAATGTTGAAAATGTTTTTGCCAGTGATGTCTCAGCAAGTTTTCTTGCTCCTGCATCTGGGAATATTCCATATGACTGACATAAACTGAATATCAGTGATGCTACCACAAAACCTATAATAAACTTTGGGAACTTTTCCCATACGATGCCAAGCGAAGGTTTCTGGGATTGTCCATTATCTCCTTTTGTTGATAGATATAAAGCAATGAAGAAAGCAACTACTCCAATCAGTACATTCTGAGTCGCCTTGACAATTACCGCAACTTTATTTGCCTCTTCTCCTATCAGTTCGGATGATGCGGCAACACCACTTGTTGTGTCAATGGTTCCTCCTATCCATGCTCCCATCACCTCTTTCTGTACGGCAGGATCATCAATAATCATTGGAACGATAGTTTCTGCCAGCCATGGCATTAGGTATATCATTGGTACTACAATGATAAGTACTACGGATACTATGTATGAAAGTTTTTTGTCATCAGTATGCGCCACGCGTGCGGCAGTAATACATGCTGAAACTCCACATATTGAAACACCGCTAGAAAGTGTCATGGCAGAAGATTTATCAACCTTGTACACCCTGGTTGCCATAAGGTATGAGAAAAACCAAACTATTGCAACAACCATGCATGCCTGTAGTAGTCCGACAAAACCAGAACTCATTACATCCCTGAACAGAATGGTGGCTCCAAGGCAAACAACTCCTATTTTAATGAAGAATTCACCCTGAATAGCAGGTTTCATCCAGCTTGGGATTGTAAAACAGTTTCTGATGATAAGGCCGAAAATCACAGAAAAGAATACGGCTTCAAATCCATAATAGTTTACAACTTTGATTTTTGCAACCCATTGTGCCAGGAAGGAAATTGCGAATACGAAAATAAAAGAAACGAATAATCCTTTTAGTGGACGTGACAGTATACGGTTTCCGATATACAATGTAATCAATGCTATCAGAAATAGTACTGAAATATTTATCCAGGATTCACCTGATAGTAATGATGAAGGAACCTTTGGACCTCCTCCCGGTAAATAAAACGCCAATGCGGCAATGATAAGTAGTGGTATACTCATTATGGTTACCACCCAGTCTTCCACTAAAAGTTTTTTCCAAAAATTGTTCATTTTCCATAAAAGTAATCCCATGGTGTAAATATTTGCCATGGGATTTAATTCTTAATTATTTATCAAATCCGAACAAGTCAACATGTACCCTGTACATTGCCTGTCCATTTGCACTTGTCTTGTATTCAGACTCGAATCTTTCCAGATCAAAATCGATATCAAAAGTATCTCCACCTTTGATATTGACAAATTTCCATATGTCTATATGTGATGGATTGCCTGGACACCAGTTTGCCCTGTCGTAATAGCAAGTACCTGCCTGTGCGTAGTTTTCTCCACATGGAACGAAAATGTAACCTCTCTGCTGGCATGGGACTCCATCTATTTTAACAGTATAATAATTATAGTCAAATTCTGCTGCATTTTTGGTCTGGTATCCAGTTCTGTCAACAAATCGTCCCTGATCTGCCCCATGTCCGGTAATGGTTACTTTCATTTGCAATGATTTTACTGTAGAAGGAACTGTAATAGTGCGGTTTGAAAATCTGTCGCCTTCTTCTATGCTTTCACCTTCTCTTCCGTATAGCCATGAACGATATCCTGTATTCTGGGTTTCTTCGCTATCATATATTCTTTTGACAAATACCTGGTTCCTCTCACTCTGCCCTTCATACATGTCAAATGTCAATTGAGCAGTATGATGACGTCCTGTTTCCTGAGCATCAAATCCTCCGAAATAGATCTTGAATTCGACATCACCTTTCAGCATAGGAAGGTATTCTGTTACATCAAAATAGTATTTCTTTTCAAAACTTGAGGTGAATGCATTCCCAAAAGGAGTGATGCAATTTGAGATTTCATACCATTCTCCTTCATATTTCAGTGCTATATTTGTGTTATGATCATATCCCGATCCACCACTTGGACCGCAACCCATGCGGTATGTCATTATTACTCTATTGTACTTTGAATTATTTTCAGGAAAATTCAAATGAAAACGTTTGTCATCGTCTATGCTCCAACCAAAGAACCACAGTCCAAATATGTCACTCTTAATGGTAGTCTTGTTTCCGGAAACATTATTGAAATAACTGTTTGATACTATTTTTTCAGAAGATAGGTATGCAGTTTTTTCTGTGGTCTCCTTTCCTTTCTGGGTCAGTGTTATATATTTTGGTTCATCTGATGCTTCATTCTGAACGGCAACAGTGCATTTCCTTTCTCCTGGACTATTGTTCGTTGCCAAATTAACTTTTACAATATACTCTTTCTGAGCGACACCCGATGAGGTTACTACATCGGCCCAGTCTGGAACCTGATCTATCATTGGGTCCTGAACATAATTGAAACATATCCATTTTGAACCTGATTTAACTGTAAATTCAGCAGTCTTCTGGTTGTATTCACATTCAACTGATTCAGTACTGACAACAAGTTCCTTTGCTTCCAGTGGTTCTTCGGATGGTTCATCATTAGATTTACATCCTGCTATACCTGCAACAAAAATAGTGCATGCTATTATAAGTAAATGCTTTTTCATTTCAATTGATTTAATGTTTCATTAGACTCTTTTTGGCTATTTTATAATGTAACAGAAGTTTCGCAAGAATAACTTGTATACTTATAATGATTTGATTGTTTATATAAAATTTCCAAGTCGATTGAATTTTTTGTTACTTGCTGCTGTTCAACTGGGAAATGATTCTCGAAATCTGTTCGGATGTTGAGGTGTTATAACCCGTTGATGTGTAAACAACGCGCCCAAAACTGTCTGCTACGATAAGGACTGGAAGACGGGTAATGTCAGCCTTCAACATTGTCTTGAGCATTGCTGTTGTCTTTCCATTATCATCGTAGCCATAACATACGGTACCAGGCAGATTTGGAAATTCTTCCTTCTTGTATTCTTTCAGACTTTCTTCATCCTGAAGAATAAGTACAATTTTCCTATCCCATTTGTTCAGATCATCCTTTATCGCTTCAAATGCCCTTAGCATATGGGTGGTTGGTTCTTTCTTTGAATCAATCAATGCCAGGATGAAGTAACCTCTTCCGGTCGTGGACAGAATTGATGTTGGCTTTGACTCTCCTTCAGGGATATAAAGGCTTTCTGCATCAATATTTCCAATTACCTGAACCTGCTGATTATTCTGTCTTAATAGTAATTTAACAGGGGTTGTCTCGCCTTCTTTGATGGTGAATAGTTGACAGTGACTAAGTACTGTTCCGTCTGCCATTCTTGTTCCTGTTACAAGTTCGTATGTTCCGATTGGCATTGAAATTTCATTGCCGATTATCTGAACATTTCCATCATCACCCATATCGATATCACTTGATGACTCGGGCTCGATTAGACGTGGTATGCCGTTTGTAATTTTAGAAATTGTGAAATGAGTGTAATAATGAGGATCTTTAGTTTTTTCAGAACCATCAAATGAGATCAGGAGATTTCCAGTCCCTTCAACTTTCTCTTCAACTTCATTAAGCTGAGGGAATGGTATGTATTTCCAGTCATTCCCTTCGTAGTACTGAGGTTTTTCCGATATAGGTTCTCTTCTTGATGGTATTCCTGCTGATCTCATTAGAGCTATTGCAGCACGCTCTATTGCCTTCTTGTCTGCTATTCTGATTTTTACGACTCCTTCAGGCATCATTTTCAGTTTTGCAGGATTAAGCTCTGGACGTAACTGAATACTTCCTATTATCTCAATTATCTTTTCAATAGATCCACAATGAATTTTCTGGAATTTTCCTTTGTATCCGGTAATCAATTCGTCATCAATTCTTGGGGATAGAACATATTTCGCATAAAGTTCACTACCTTCAAAGCTACTATTGCTGTTTGTAAGGTGATCGTTCAGAACTTCAATTGGTGTATCCTTCAAGTCCTTGATAGAAATGTTCTCAAGAAGCATAATAGCTTTTTCCTTCTTCTGGGCAGTGGAAATAAATTCTTTTATTGTTTTCCAATTACCTCTTGAATTTTTCAGGAAGTACCATACTTTGTTCTCGTCAAGCGATTCATTTCGTGCAAATTCCTTTGCTTCATCTTCTTTTATGAAAGTATTGACATATGCATTTCTGATACTGTCTTCCTTTGCCATACGTTTTCCATTGGCAATAGACTCTTCCCTTGTTATTGAGTTTGTTACTGGTAATTCAACTGGGGGAACCAAATCAATATCATAGCTGTAGATATCGTTGTCTGTTTTGTCTATTACAACTATTGCAGTGTCTGTAGCTCTAGGGTCTATTTTTGAAAAGCCATATACACCATCCTTGTATGCCCAGATGTACATATCCCCAAGCCCACTGTTCATTGAAGTGATTCCGTTTTCGTCACTTTCTTTCTTGACTGCGGGGTAGAATTCTCCATAGTTATAAATAGAGTAGTGTACATTTGCTCCTACAACGATATTTCCATTTCTGTCAATGATCTTTGCAAAATGTTTCTTTACTGGGGCATAATTATCTGTTACATTTATTTCAGTATAACCATCTGTTCTGCTGATAACCTCTTCGTCGCCATAGTATTTCCCGAATACCTTAGTGAACATAATAAGCCCTCTTTTTGCTGGAGAACTGAACCAGCCATGATCAAGTCTTGCATCAGGTTCGCATGCTCCTAAAAAGTGCCATTTACCATCAGCCCATGCTTCCACCCAAGCATGGTTGTCATCTGTATGAGCCCATCTTGGAGTGTATATCTGCCTTGCAGGGATACCCACAGATCTTAGGGCCGCAACGCAGAAGGTGCTTTCTTCACCGCATCGTCCCATAGCAGTACTTACCATTGCTGAAGGTGATAATGTTCTGGAATCATCAGGTGTATAGACAGCTTTTTCGTGGCACCAATGGTTTACCTCAAGTATTGCCTGTTCCATTGTAAGACCCTTGACACGTTCTTTCAACTCGCCATAAAAGTCTATTCTTGAATAATCCAGGTTTTCGTTGTTTATTCTTACTGGAAGAACAAAATGTAGGAATAAGTCATCAGGAACATTCCATTTCAACTCTTTTCTTGCCTGTAAAGATGATTTAACATTCTGATAGAACAGATCTGATGGGAAATCAGCGCAGTCAGCAACCGATAACCATGCATACAAAAAATCCATAGCCTGTTTTTCCTCACCAGTCATTTCGTCTGTTTTATACTCAGGCAGCCAGGTTCTTTCACTTAGTCTGGCTTCAACATCTTTCTTTGTGTTACTGTCAAGCAGATTGTTTGAGCAGCTCATTAGTATTGTTGCTGCAAACACAAACACAAGAGTGTTAGCTTTTTTCATGACAACTCCGTTTTTAATATTCTTCATTTCTATTTTTTTTCTTTTTACGTCCTATGCCTTTAATCAGCACTACTATTTCTCCTTTTATCTGGTTCTCACTATAATATGCTGCAAGATTCTCCAGCGAGTCTCTTTTAAACTCTTCGAAGTGTTTGCTTATTTCCCTTGCAACAACTGCGTTTCTTTCTCCACCGAAATATTCAGTCATTTCCTTTAGTGTTGATTGTAGTCTGTGAGGTGATTCATAGAATATAATGGTCCTGTCTTCTTCTGAAAGTTCTGTCAGTCGTGTATGTCTTCCTTTTTTTAATGGTAGAAAACCTTCAAATGAAAATCTGTCGGCAGGTAATCCACTTGCGACAAGTGCAGGAACGAATGCAGTGGGACCAGGCAGACACGTTACTTCAATTTTCTTTTCAACGCACTGTCTGACCAGTAAGAAACCGGGGTCTGATATACCTGGAGTCCCTGCATCTGAGATAAGTGCCATCTGTTCACCTGAAAGTAACCTGTCGGTTATTGTGCTCAGTATCTGGTGTTCGTTGAACTTATGGAAACTTATCATCGGTTTGCTTATTTCCAGATGCTTTAACAGGATAGAGCTGGTTCTTGTATCCTCGGCAAGTATAAGATCAACTTCAGACAAAACCTTGACGGCTCTTAATGTGATATCGTCAAGGTTTCCTACTGGTGTCGGCACGACATATAGCATATGCTAGAATTTTTTAGATAGATAATTTATCAATTCTATAGCGGTAGAACTTTCTGGATTCCAGGAATAATGCTCTTCAATGTATATTAATAACTCATCTACAGATTTTAACGAACACATCTTGTTTACTGAAGTTTCTGCCCTTGCAACGTTATCTTCAAACAATTCGTGAACAATGTTAGTCTGTAAATATTCAGGGAGACTATGGAATCCCATTATCGGGGGATTGATATCTACTTTGATATTTGTTACAGTTTCTTCTTTCTTCTCTTCCTCAACTGCTGTTTCTTCCTTTTCAGCTTCAGCCTTCTTATCACATTCAGCTTCCCTTAGAAGTGCTGTTGTCGCTTCAATCTTAATCTGACTTATTGTTTCTTTCAATGAGGTTATTTCCTGAATCAGTTCCAGCTTGTTACTGTCAATGTATTCCTTCAGGGTGTTAACTCCACTATTGCAAGCATCGCCAATGGTTTCCTTTATCTCAGTAAAGTCGATTTTTGCTGATTGCTGTTCCTCTTTTCTGTTACTGCTTCCATCAACTATTTTTATCTGGTTGTTTGCTGTTTCACTCTCAGCTGGTTTTATGGTTTCATTCAACGATACATTGCAACCACCTGAAAGTTCATCGTATATTTTTCTGATCGAAGCCAATACTGAATCTTTTTCAATTGAAGGTACAAAACCTTGTTTTGCCCAATTCTGGACTTTCTCTGAAGTCTGGGCTAAATCGGTAATAATACTGTTGTAATTCATATTCCTAATTTAATCGATTGTTTCTTTTTAATATCATCCAATAATTTCCGTATGGTATTCCGTATACGTACTTGTCCAGTACTTTATCCCTGTTGCCTTTTTGTACATACTGTATCTCATTTGAACGTTCACCCTGAGGCAGTTCTCCGCTGAATATATTCAGATAGACTCTGTTTCTTCTCCCCTGGGTAGTGTCAATTGAAAAAGCTATACATTCGTGAGGAATACCGAATCTTGTTTTAAGCAAAGCTCTTACGACACTGGCTTGTTCAGATGCTCTGTTGATGATATCTCCTTCCCCAATGTCCATATTCATTATACATGATACAAGACTTACATACTTTCTTCCTGAAAGGATTTCAAGTCTGGTGTTACCTTCCCTAATAGCACTAACAAGTCTGTTATAAGATGCTTGATTGTTGGTAACACTAAGATAGAGAACGCTTAAGTCATAGTCATCTGAATACCTAAAATCGAAAGGAATTGTCTCGTTTGGTATTGACTGCGCACTTACAAGTTGAATGAAAAATGTGCAAACTATTATGCAAAAGTTTCTCAAGTGTATGTAATTAATGATTTGTCTTTTTTCATTTTTATCGACATATCTCACGTACTACAGAAGGCAGGAAACTTTTTTTTGCCTGGTTTTTGCATGAAACAATGTCTCTAAATGTTGAAGCTGAATAATAAATATTTAAATAGCTTAGTTGTAATATGCGAAGATAGTTATT
>DCHP01000119.1 GCA_002315675.1 Rikenellaceae bacterium UBA1749
TTGGCATCCAAGACATTGCTTTCAATGCTTAATAAACTAAGATTTCTTTTCATAAACATAATAATTAGAGTTAGGGTAAAAAATGAAATGTGTGGGTATTCCCACTAATAACTTCAAAATCACATTCCAAGCCGTTGTCTTTACAATACATTCTATAATACGGGAATGTTTCATCGAGCAAGCGCCCCCTACCTTCGTCAGAATATCAAATGGTCTGACACCCGCGATGTACGCATTGTCATTCAATCCCAAACGCAAGACCATTGCAGAACTATCTCTTGGAAGTATAGACCATTTGTCATCAACGTTCATTATAATGATAATGATGAGTTAGCGCTGAAACTGTTAAAAGAATATATATTTTCACCGTACGCCACCACTACCGCCGTCACTTGTAGTCGGGCGTACTATAGGGCGTGTAGGTGTTCCATGCAGGTTGGCATAGGCATTACACTCTGTGGTAGAGCCGCCTTGATTTACATATTTACATGCGCAGGCACAGGAATCTCCTCCTAAGATTTTTGATAGTTCGAACTGATTGAGAATCTCATTCTCCTTGTCAAGTAATTTTTTCATAAAACAACGTGGATTATAGTTGTCGAAATTAAAATAAGTTATACAATTGGGATATATTGTGTTGTCTCTATCCCATAGGACTAATATTTGCAGTGTATATTAATGTTGTTCCCCTATATCATTTGCATACAAATGAAGATACCTTTTCCACCACAACTTTACGGCAAAAAATCAAATGTGAGGACATTCCCATTCCGAAGTACTTCGAAGTGACATGTCAGTCCGTTTTCCTTGCAATATTTACGATAGTAAATGGACGCTTCACCAAAAGGTTTCTCACCGACTTTAATCAGTATATCATATGGCCTGATTCCTGAAGTATACGCATTATCATCCAACCCTATACGTTTCACCATAGCAGAAGTACAATCATTATTGGTTATCAATCTGATACCATGAACCACAGCTCCATGTTGCTGGAAATATGCGTGAAAATCGCGATTCTGATTCTTTTTGAACCACATCTTGTGACCTGACACATCCCAGCATAAATCAAAGCGGAACAGAAAATCTAATCCCACAATTGGTTTGTCAAAAGAACGTGCCATTCTATTCTTGTAAATCTTTATAGTGTCATTCAATACTCCTGTTTCTTTTATCAAATAATAAGATTGATAATCATCATCATCAAAGACAGGATGGTAATCTTTTAGGACTGCATTAAAGGCACATTGACCAAGCATCGCAATGGTGTAAGAGCCAGTACCTGTGTCAAGAACAAGACCTGTGGTTAACGAATCATCACCGAATGAAAAAGGAAAATCCTTCAAAACAGTGAAATACCATTCCTTTTCAATTTCTACTGAAAAATCATATCTTGATGTGTCGCAGTTTTCAGTAATATCGTAACACCCGCCAGAAAAATCGAATACAACTTTTTTATCATATTTTGAAGGTAATGTAAATAATCCGTCAACACCAAACTCTTCTGCAAATCCATCAGCAACAAAAAAACGTTCAAACATTAAGGTGTCTCCCGATATTATCACGTTTATCGGATAATATATACACTCTTCACATCCATTCAAAGAAGCGTATGAATACTCCACCTGTTCTGTAGTGCATAGGCAGTTCCTGCGGAGAGAATCCATATTGAATATGGATAAGCATAAATCCTTATCCAAGGTCAAGCCAGGATTGCCTGTATCCAAAGCAAGGACCACATTACTGGAATTTCCGATAGAAACTTCAAAAGAAAGCAATGCATCGTGTTTCCCCACAATAAACCGCAGTGAATCTTTTTCGATGCAGCATTCATCAGTTTGATTCGTTTCATTCGGCTGGTTGGACTGATTGATGCAAGAACTATGGATAGGTATCATCAGCAACAGTACTGATGATACCATCATAGAAGATTTAATAGTTCGTGAAGACATATAGAATATGTTTCTCACACCAAAAATCAGTTAATCATATCTACTGCGTGACCGTCTTTGGTGACAACTATTTTAAATGGAGCGGTTCCGGCAGAGACTTTACCCCCAGCAGAGTTAGCCCACGCATTGTCATGAGTTGATGACCCCCCATTGTTTTCGTAGGCGCAACAACACCCACATGCTTTGTCTGAGTTTCCACCTGAAACTTTTGCAAGTTCGGATTGATTGAGAATGTCAATCTCTTTGTCCATTAATTTTTTCATAAGACATCTATAATTTAAAATGTTATATAATTGGGATATCTTGTAGCCCCTATCCCGTAGGACTACATTTTCGTTTACAAGCAAGCATCGCTACATCAGACGACTCATATTCAAATAGAGCCGGACTCGGACATAAGAACTGAAGTATACAGTCCCGACACATTTTAAAGTTTCTAGTTCTACGCCACGAATGATTGGCACGCAACTCTCTTCCAACAAGAACATTCAGCGGTTCAGTGATGTACCCTATCCTTTCCCCGCCACATTTGGAATACACGCTCCCATCAGGATAGACATATAATTTCCCCCAATTGAACAGATTTATAGTCTGATGTATATATATCATTCTTTTGGATGGTTGGGATGCCAAAATCTCATCAGGCGTTATTTGAATATTTTTTTCAAAAAAAGTCCGGTTATCATCATATATCGGCACTATATCATATTTGCATATTTTACTATCAACAATCGCCAACCATTTCTCATAGTCCATCTCGCTACGAGTGATCAAGTTGTACATAAAATTTCCTTCAAGGATTTCCACATCATCATCAGGTTCACAAATAATTATTACCTGTTCAATCTGTGCCGCAACATTGGTCAATAATTCCCTATTCTTCAACACTTCGGTATATCTGATAACTACTTCAATTTTATGACACACATCATGCAAATCAGTTAATAAAGTTGTTATTTGTTCTGCGTCAAATACAGGGAGAATGAACTTTATTTTCGATAAAGTATTCCGATTATTCTCTAATACAAAGTCAACAACAGATTTGAGAGGTATCGTCTGTTTTGACGGAAACGGATAATCTATTTGAGTATGATAATTATTCGGTTTACAATCTCCGCCAAGGTAAATGGTCAGGGAAGACAAGTACCGGAGGAAATACATATCTTCTTCGTCCTGATCGACTCTATTAATGTCATGCTGAACTTTTAACAATGGAGGTATCGCAATATTATCACCGCTTTCTTCGGATACAGCGCCCAAATTCCGTGAGACAGATTCATTTATAAAGGAGACAATATCTTCATCAGTATCATCAAAGGAGACACAATAAAGGTTTGATACATCAATCAATTTTTCACATAATGACCGGACTCCATCACTTAAGTCTAACAACAGGTGGTTGCCATTATTACTTCCATATAAAAGCACCTGACTTTTTTTAATCCAGATAAATGTATCAGAATTGAGGGTGAAATATTTCATATAAGCACAATTAATTTTCAATAATGATATCTGTCATTAATTTTTTGAACAAAATGGGATGTTCTTTCAAAAAAGCACGGCAGAGGTGTTCATATTCATCAAACATCTCTTTCGTCATATAGCTCTGGCATGCTGCCCCATATTCATCGATTCCATCTATGTAATACATACACTGGGTGCAACTCCCTTTCCTATAGCAGGAAGAACAAAACCGTTGAATATGATCCAAACGACAATTATATTCTCTTGCTATTGCTTCAGCATCCAAGAATACTGTCCCATCATGAATGTATCCGAGAGAAAACTTCTGGCTGATTTTTTCACACTGCAATATTTTTCCATTCACTGTAATGAACATTTTTTTGCCGAAAGGGATGCAGGTTCCTGTCGGAATACAATGCCTGCATTTTATAGGAGCCATTAACGAACTATAGTCATTATAAACATTTCCTGAATACTGATGCAGATAGAGTAACAATGCATATACATCTGGATCGTTCATCATCAATGTATCTATCAACTCCCCTCGCTCCGACGAAGACTCCATATTTGTCCTTTTATCCTGATACATCTGTTCAAAAACTTCATATTTGTCCTCACGGATATTTGAATTGTTAAGTTCTGATATTGTGGGTGTTTTTCCAAAGTTATCCTTTATGAATGAAAGTGCGGATTCTACACTATTCAAATTATGCAGAACGGAATTAAAGGATACATTCTCATTAAAATAGACTGGGTACGTTTTCTGTAACAAACGCACATTTTGAAATACTTTTGGAAAAGATGACTTTCCATCCCTTGTTACCCGATAAGCATTGTTGCTTGAATCCCCATCAAGACTAATCAAAAGATGGATTTTTTTGTCTGCCAAGTAATCCATGTACTGATTTAACCGAGTAGCATTTGTAGTCATAGAAAATATGATATTCCTATTCAGATGCAGTTCTTCAATATACTGAACAACTTTCTGAATCAGCGGCATATTTAATAAAGGCTCCCCTCCATAAAAACTTATGTATGTATGGTAATTTTGAATGTCTTTACAATGTTCCTCCCATATTTTAGCCAAGTAGTCAATAATACCCCGTGCACATTGAAAATCCATAAAGGAATTATGCCTTTCATCATAACCATAATACAAATCTCCATATCCACAATACTTACATTTCAGATTACAAGCATCCGTGACCTCAAATGTCAATTGTTTAAGATTGGCCAACGATAATACGATATCTTCTGATGTGATACGAGCATCATTGATAATATTTGAATTCATTACTGAACCAAGCAACTCCATCGCTGCAAAAATTGTGTTCAGCCTACCCTTTCTGAACAGGTATTAAAAAAAGACGTGGGAGTCCACTTCGTGCTTATCCTTAATACTGGCCTTGGCTGCCATCTACAGAGATAAGCAACCAAGAAGCCCACGTCAGGGATGATATACAGTAATTCCCACGCACAAGGCGCGGTGACTGAATAGTCATCACTAGTGGACGCTCCCGTTGCCGTATCCTCCTGTAGATTTCAAA
>DCHP01000028.1 GCA_002315675.1 Rikenellaceae bacterium UBA1749
GCCGCAAAGACTTGATGGCCGATACAATTTGACAAAATACGCCCAGGTGGAAAGCCGCCTGTCCCAGGATGGTTGTTGTTGGCGTCTAAATTGGACAGTTACATACAAAACTCTGTTGCAATGCCTTATCCTGACAGGCCGTATACAATTCTCATCGATAACCTTGGTTTTATAAATCGTGGGGATCAGATGATGATACAGTCCACAATAGATCAAATACGTAGAGAAAGGCCAGAAGCTCTAATTGTTGTTCGCCCAACAATCTATTGGCAAAATCCGTCGTATTGGATTTCGAATGACATTGGTCTTCCGGAAATTGCAAACAATTACCTGCCTTTTTTTAAGTCAATTGTTGAACATCTCACAGAACAAGGAGAAAAGGTGATTCTTCTTAATCATGAAGGGGTAGAAGATGAGGTCCTTTTGCATAGGCTAAATGAAATGCTAACAGTCAAGTTGCCTGTTATTACCCGATTGTCTGGCGTTGAAACCAAGAGAGTAATTGCAAGTGCCAAACTTTTGATTACATCAAGGTTTCATGGTGCAGTAAGTGGTTTTATGCAAGGCATACCGACATTATGCACCAGTTGGTCTCATAAATATCTGGAGTTGTTGAAAGAAATGAAATCTGAGAACAATCAACTTGATGTTCTGGATATTTCATCGGCCATTTCCATTATTGACATGGCATTGTCCCATCCGGATTTATTCAGCGCTTCTGCACAATCACGTGACATCTATTGTACTTGTACTCAAGATATGTGGTCCAAGGTGTTTTCTTATTTGCCCGAGTGAATAATAGTAACCGTCCAATTTTGACGTCTGGTCGCGCCTCTGCACATCTATTACCTTTGCGGCAAGCTTATAACCAACCGCAATGTTTGGGAATACAAGATTTCGAGAAACTGTGGTACCGCTACAAATCAGATGGTGAACTTTGGCGGCATAAGCATTGAACGCTACTGCATGACACAAGTCGTCCCTTATCAACTATATCACTATGATGTCACTTATTGTCCGTCGCTTTGTTCATTTTATCAATGATCCTGGATTCATGATAAAAAAGCTTCTTTTTAGATATTGCCCAGATGTAATGCCTGAAAGGTGGTATGTCGAGTTTAATTTCCTTATTCATACAGGCAAGAAGTTGAATTTGAAACATCCAGTTACCTATCGCGAAAAGTTGCAATGGCTGAAGCTATATGACAGGAATCCCCAATATACAGTTATGGCTGATAAATGTAAAGCAAAACAGTATGTTGCATCCATAATAGGAGAGGAGTACATTCTGCCATTACTACAAAAATTTGACCGGGTTTCAGCCATCGATATTGACAAACTGCCCGAACAGTTTGTATTGAAATGCAATCATGATAGTGGTAGTATTATCATTTTTCAGAATGGTCATACAAGAATATTGAACGTTGCGTATTTGCTGAGCCTTATTTGCATGACGATAACTCAAGGTTATACGACTATAAGTTTTACTGTTTTAATGGAGAACCTGAATTCTTGTATATTGATGGCATGAATTCGAATGGTCAAAGCGGAATTACTTATTTAACTCTTGACTGGCAAAAGGCCCAGTTCAGACGATTGGACTTTAACGAATTAGACGTAATCCCGGAAAAACCCAAATGTTTTTCGAAGATGATAAATTTCTCAAAGGAATTGTCAAAGGGTATCCCATTTGTTAGAGTTGATTGGTTTGAAATAGGAGGGAAACTGTATTTTGCCGAGTTGACATTTTATCCGTCAGCAGGCTACACTCCAATTGAGCCAGAGGAATGGGATATCAAAATTGGCGGAATGCTCAAATTGCCATCACGACATAAATGAGAGATATATTTACGGCAATCGTTCCAGACGATGCCGAACATGTTTATTTTTGTTCTTGACGTCTAAATTGACAGTTCCGAAATAAAATGAATAGGGAATTATCAGTTTCGTACAAAGTGGCAATAGTGATTCCTTGTTGGAATGTTGATCAATATATTGGCGAAATGCTGACATGCTTGCAAAAGCAAACATACTCTGATTGGAAAGCGTTTTGTGTTGATGATTGCTCTACTGATAATACTGTCAAAATTATTCAAACATATGCAATTTCTGATTCCAGAATTGTATATGTAAGAAGATACGGTGAGAAGAAAGGTGCACAAGTATGTAGGAATCAAGGGCTACGGTTGACAGAGGGAGCAGAATATGTCATTTTTTTTGATTCAGATGATCTTGTTGCAGATTACTGTATTGAACAGCGAGTCAAGCATATGGATAATTGCATGGATTTGGATTTCTCGGTATTTCCTATGATTCGATTTTATAAACGCCCAAATGATTCGTCTAATGAAATATGGGGATATGATTATCTACATGATGTGATTCGATGTTTTTTGAATAGAACGTTGACTATGGTAGTTACTACTAATATTTACAGACGTCAATCAATAGTAGATAATCGACTCGAGTGGGATGAGAACCTGAAATCATTACAAGATGCAGATTGGAATATTCATGCAATACTTTCCGGATTATGTTTTGATTATGCATCGGACGGTGGTGCGCGGGTTGATTATTTTTGGCGTGCAGTCAATAATGGTATTTCCAGCAAAATACGAACAGTTGAGCATTATGACAGTCATGTATACCAAATTGACAAAACACTCAAATCATTGTCTGATGTTCAGCTTATTAAGTATGAAATAGATATCAAAAGCACTATCAAGGAATTTGCATTTATGATGATGCAAGCACCAAGTTCTTTTAAAGGTCTCTTGAAAATAGATTGGTTTAGGAAACATCTGTGGTTTAAGTACCGATTGATTTTTTCCTGCTTGATTGGTCAAAGGGGAAGCAAAAAGTTATTTCCATATATCTCAAGATACCGAAAGCATATGGTTAGAGAATGGAAAGAATTCCAGATGGAGAAGATAGATAAAATTATAACGGACAAACCGAATTGTTGTCTTGATTGTTCGGCAATTTGATATGACCTATAGCTTTGACATATTTGATAGCTGTTTGGTGCGCAAATGTGGCAGCCCTGACAATATGCTGGATGTGCTCTCTTTGTGCGCATTCAAGGAGGCTGTACAGGAGTGGGTCAGACAGGAGTTTGTTGTAGCGCGGAAAAGAGCTGAGGATCAGGTCTGGTCCGATAATCCGTTTGGTAAGTTGCATGACATATATGAAAACCTGAATTTTGAACACCCGGCATTACATTCCCGTGTTGAATTGGAACGCATTGAAATGGAGTTGGAAAGCACCATTTTAGTTCCGGTTCTAAGAATTAAGGACCGTATTGATGCATTAAGATCTGAAGGACACCACATTGTTTATATATCGGACATGTACCTTCCGGAATCTGTACTACGTCCTATTATGGAAAAGTACGGGTTCCTGAAAGAAAATGATTCAATCTATATTTCATGCCAAGTAGGCAAACGCAAACAGGATGGCGGTCTGTTTCAATATGTTCAAGAAAAAGAGGGTATTAAACCTCGTAATTGGAAACATGTTGGAGATAATAAGCATAATGATTATTTGATACCCAAGCGATTGGGGATAAAGGCCGAAACAGTTGACTGGAGCTACAACCCATACCCCCAATCATGGAAAAACAATGATAAATGCTTAGGCTTGAAATATCCGTCCATTCTTGCAGGATTAAGCAGGGCGCTCAGTTTGAGTAATACTGAAGCAACAATACGTGATTTTGTGCTTGATATAATGGCTCCTTTCAATTGTTCATGGTTATTTCACATATTAGAAGATGCCAGCAAGCGTAAAATCACGCATTTGTTTTTTTGTTCTAGAGACACATGCCAGTTACATAAAATCGCATTGGTTGTGCAACCATTGTTTCCAAATATTGAAATAGACTACTTAAATATATCACGAGAGTCTCTTTACAACGATAATAACAATAATGCAAAAATTGCCTACTTCAAAAAGGTGGGTCTGGCTTCAGACACCGACGATGTCGCGGTTGTGGATACAACGACATCTGGAAAAACATTGATATACCTGAATAAGTTTTTGAATGCTAATGGATACAGGAATGTATTTGGCTATTATTTTATATTATATAACAGACAGGAAAATCAAAATCAAAATAAAATAGATTGTCAACTATTTGAGGCATACATAAGGCATAATACCAATTTTGGCAGATTATTTCAATTTTATTATGTTTTTGAGAATATTTTCGGCCTATCGAATGAAAACAGGACCATTGATTATCGTTTTGTCGACGGCATACCTGAACCGGATTTTTCTGGAGAAATTGGTTCACAAGATGGTTATGTGAAAGATGAAAACAATTGGCCCCAATTGGAAGAAGATTTGCTGGCTCAATATACTAATTCGTGTATTCAAATGCATTTGGAACCATACATGAACAAGATTTTCAATAATGTTGCCATACCTACAATAGTGAACTTTTTTCAATACCCCGTGAAATACTACCTTGAACCTTTGTCACACTATTATTTCATGGGTGTTGGGAACGACCGTTTTCTACCAATCGTCAAGAAATTGGTTAATCCATTGGATTTACGTGCAAAGAACCGGCCGTACTATTGGCGTCGTGCCAGCATCATCTATACTCTACCCAAATGGGTGGATTCAATTGTTCGATTCCTGCGACTTCACAATGGAGGTAGTTGTTAATAAGAACTTCCTAATTGAAACCACTGACCATCAACTGCATATTGCTTATTGAATAATTGTTATTATGCAAAAACTTTTAACCATAGTGGTTCCGGTATACAAGGTTGAGCAGTATATCAACAAATGCCTGGACTCATGCATTATCTACAGGGCGGATGGCTCGCTGGACGAGGAGAAGATGGGCCAGCTGGAGGTCATCATTGTCAATGACGGCACTCCTGACCGGTCGGCCGAGATGTCTCGCGAATATACAGTCCGATATCCGCAGACTTTCCGGCAGATAGACCAGGAGAACCGGGGGCATGGTGGGGCATGGAATACGGGTCTCAAGGAAGCCACAGGCAAATATCTTCGCTTTCTTGATTCTGATGACTGGTTGACTAACCTGGATAAATTGATGTCATTGTTAGCTACAACAAATGTTGACTTAATATGTAATCACCGCTATGATTATTTTGTTGAAACTCAATCAAAAGAATTAAAAGAAAATTTCGGAAAATATAATGAGATAATAGATGTTCAAAAGATTGAACCTTACTCTTTTGCTGATCATATTGGAATGGTTAACTTTTGGACTACTACTTATAAAACTTCATTACTTCAACCTCTTTACCCGCTTTTCAAAGAACATATTCGGTATGATGATAGCATTTTATTTACCATTCCCATAATTAAAGCATCAAATTATATGCTTATAGATTATCCTGTCTATAATTATTTATTGGGCAGAAATGGGCAATCTGTAGATAACTATCAGATTAGACTTCATATAGATGAGCGTGTTATTGCATATAAATATTTGTATGAGAGAACAATAAAGGAAAATAAAGGCACAGATTTACCTTATGCGGTGAATCATGCTATTATTGGTCAATTATTACTATTAATGGATTTATGTTCACGGTATACATATAAGGATTGTAAACGACTTCGTTTGATTATTCCTTCATATGTTCCACATAATAATGAAGAACTAAATAAGTCAAAGGTCTATAATAGATATTTGAAATTACCACTGCCACTATTTTATTTCATTCAAAAGCTTCGAATTGTATTGGGTTCTAATGAGTTATATCGTAAGTTGAGAAATTTGAATTAATGAAGCAGGTACTTTTTATTAATCATACCTTTCGCGCTTTTGATCATTTAGACTCTGGTGCATCAAATAGGTCAGCAATGTTTGTTGCGGCATTGGCAAGAATTGCCCATGTTGATGTGATTTCTTTCGTTGAAAATGAAGTTTCTTCAATCGCCAACTGCGAAGTGATTTATAGTGGATATATAGAGCATTCGAAAGTAAAAGGACGATTTGAAAAAGCATTGCAAATATTCTCTGCCAATAATCCCCATAGAATGTATCCCTTAAATGAAGAGAAAAAGCGAATAATACAGAAACAGTTAGCGACAAAAGATTATGACTATATTGCCATTAGATATGTAAGTGAAGCAATTGAATGTGGTTTGTTTGAGTACGAAGATCATCTTATCCTTGACGTGGATGATAATCCCAAAGATATGATGCTTGTTCAGGCTAAAAATGCTAAAACTCTTCGCAACAAGTTATTTTTGTATGTACTTGCTAATACAATGGACAAGATGGTGAAACGCTCCATAAATAAAGTTCTCTGTTGTTTTCACTCAAATCCACTACAATCTCCTATTCCGAATTCTATATATTTGCACAATGTTTCAGTTAATAATGAAGTGATTTCTGATGTAACTATTGAGACTCCAGTACAAATATTGATTGTTGGTCTATTTCATTATGGCCCAAATAAACGAGGAGTAGATTATTTCTTACATAACATTTTTCCTATTGTAAGAGCAAAGAATAAAAACGTAATTCTTCATATTGCTGGAAGGATTCCTGACGAAGAAACTCTAAAGGAGTGGTCACAAATGGCGGGAGTTGAGGTGATGGGCTATGTGCCAGACCTCTCAGAAGAATATAAATATTCGCGATTAACAATAGTGCCAATCTATAGTGGCAGCGGAACGAGCATAAAAGTTATTGAGACTATGCGAATGAATAGAGTATGTATTTCTACCCCACAAGGCATGCGTGGCTATGATATGCTGAAACCTGGTGTAGATTATTTGTTGGCTGATAACGATAAGTTATTTGCTGAACATATTCTTCGTATGATTGATGATATTGATGCTTGTAACATGATGTCACATAATGCATTGGCTATGGTTAATAAATTCTTCTCGCAGCAATCATTTATTGACATTGTAACAAGCTCGATTATCAGTAAAGCGTCACATGGATAACAAACTCCTCTCCATAGTAATCCCGGTATTTAAGGTTGAACAATACATCAGGAAATGTGTTGAATCACTCATTGTGCCGGACAAAGGGCAGTTTGAAAAACTCGATATTGTTATTGTCAACGATGGGACTCCGGACCGGTCGGCTGACCTTGCGCGTGAGTATGAGGCCCAGTATCCATCGGTCATTCGCGTGATAGACCAGGAGAACCGCGGGCATGGCGGGGCATGGAATCATGGGACGGAGCTGGCTGTTGGCAAGTATCTGTTTTATTTGGATTCTGACGACTGGTTTGATACTCTGGAACTGTCCAAACTCATTTCATTCCTTGAGACCTGTGATACTGACATGGTGATGATTGATGGCGAGAATTACTATGCCGAATCCAATACCTTTATCCGCAAAGGAAAGCACAAGGAGCTTGAAGAGGACCGCATATATCTGTCCGATGAATTTGACTGGATTGCAACAGGGCATGGCTGTGATATGACTTACGCTCATGATACGATTTACCGTACGGCCATGATGCAAGCGGCCATGCCTGTGTTTTGTGAACACGTCATGTATGACGATGTATCTCTGCAGGTTGTCCCTATAGCCATGGCAAAGGACTTTGTATATAAGAACCTGAATGTGTACAGGTACTTTATTGGTCGTCCGGGACAAAGTTTTGATCCCAAAGTGCGTGCTGCCAAGGCGGCTGACCATGTATCGGCGGTACTCATATTCATATACGGTTGGATAAAGGAGCATCGTTCCATGGTTCCTGTTGGCGGAACTCGTGAAGCTTGGGTAGAGAACAACTATCAGTCAATAGGAACGTGGCATTACCGCGAATTGTGCGAATGGACATACTCCATTGCCAAGCCGCGTTTGAAAGATTGGGATGACATGATGCGCAGGGAGTATGCAGACGTTCGGCCTAACACAATGGTGAAACTGTACCGAATGTTGCCGTTGTGGATTTTCTTTCCAGGTTTTAAGGTATACCATTTTTACGAGCGTTGCGTACGTTTTGTAAAGAGGAAATTGAACAGACAGAAATAATGGCAAAATACGATTATCTAATAGTAGGTGCAGGCCTGTTCGGTGCGACATTTGCGCACTTTGCCACCAGGGCAGGGAAGCGTTGTCTGGTGATAGACCGGCGTAATCATCTGGGCGGGAACCTGTACTGTGAGCGTATGGAGGGCATAAATGTGCACAAGTACGGTGCCCATATTTTCCATACTGACAGCAAGGAGGTCTGGGACTTTGTCAATTCATTTGTCCCGTTCAACCGCTACACAAACAGTCCTGTTGCAAACTATCATGGCCAGCTGTACAACCTGCCGTTCAACATGAACACCTTCTGCCAGATGTGGCCCGATGTCAAGACACCCACTCAGGCCCGGGCGCGCATTGAAGAGCAGCGGGCGCAGGCCGTGGCTACCCTGCAGGGAAGGGAACCTGCCAATCTTGAGGAGCAGGCGTTGTGCCTGGTTGGCCGTGACATATTTGAGAAACTGATCAAGGAATACACTGAAAAGCAGTGGGGCCGCGATTGCCGTGAACTGCCAGCTTTTATTATCAGGCGTCTGCCTTTGCGCTTTACCTTTGACAACAACTATTTCAACGACAGGTATCAGGGCATTCCTGAGGGCGGATACAATGTCTTGATTGGTGGTCTTCTTGCAGGAAGTGACACCAAAGTGAATTGTGACTTTTTTGCAGAGTATAAGGACAACTGGCAAGAAACGGCAGGCAAGCTGGTTTACACTGCTCCCATTGATGAGTACTTTGGTTACAGTCTGGGCCGGTTGGACTGGAGAACAGTAACGTTCAAGACAAGGGTTGAGGACACTCCAAACTGGCAGGGCAATGCGGTAATCAACTACACCAGCCATGAGCAGCCCTTCACACGTGTCATTGAGCACAAGCATTTTGAGATGTTCGGGACGCAGGTGTATGACTGCCCCAAAACGGTGGTGAGCGAGGAATACTCGCAGGAATACAGGCCCGGTATGGAGATGTTCTATCCGGTGAACAATGAACGCAACAATGCTATGGCAGAACGTTACCGCCAGATGGTACAGGACGAAAAGGATGTGATTTTTGGCGGACGCCTGGCCGAATATAGGTACTACGACATGGCACCGGTGGTGGAGAAGGTCATGGATTTGTGGAGATTATGAGTCTGTTGTGGAAAGAAGATATGTTTGGAGAATTGGATAGTTACTCTAAATTGGACGGTTACAAACAATTGATTATTGGATGAAACTGAGTTTTGTGACAAAGCAGATGAATGCTCTCAACGATGAAGAATTGTTGAAGTGTTCAGAACTGTATTCCCACAATTATGGGAAGTACAGTGGACTTGTAAACAACAATAAAGCCGGTAAGCAAATCAGAATGGGAGTCGGAATGTACAGATCTCTGTATTTTTCCAATTCAAACATATACATTTCCCTTTGTTACAAGGAAGACAAACTGTTGGGTCATGCAATCTTTCTTTTGAAGAATATTGAAGGAAAGGGTAAATGTTCTTGGGTCCTTCAACTTGTTGTTGACTGTAAATACAGAGGTCTGAAAATCGGGTCCAGACTGTTGTTTTCGGCATGGGGCTTTTCTGATTATTATGCTTGGGGTCTGGCTACAGCCAATGCCATTACTTTGAAGACATTGGAAACTGCAACATGGAGACAAATTTCTGTTGCCGACATTGCTGGAAATCTGCCTGTTCTGGAACAGTTAATGGAAGATATTCCTTTTATTGACAAGAAAAAAGTTCATTTGACATCAAAATGCAGTCAGGTATTCTCCAATTTTTACCCTGAATTGGAATCGAGTAACAAAGCCGATAATTTGAAGATATATACTACCAAATTAGGAAAGATAGAACCAGGTTATGAATGGTTGGCATTTACATTTGCTTCACAGCCAATGTCATTCACAAATCAGCGGTTTGAAATGTTTATGGAGTTTTCAGACCAGCAGTTGAAGGATGCTTATTCAAGGATGAACATGCCAGCTCATGCATGGACAAAAGGTACTGAAAACGAAATTGATTTTATTTTGGCCATTGTTGGTCTGAAACCAGACGACAGAATACTCGATATGGGGTGTGGGCAAGGCCGACATTGTCTTGCTTTGTCAAAAAAAGGTTTTTTGAATGTGACTGGAATCGATTTTTCTGAGTCAAACGTTTCAAAAGCACGCAGTTCTGCACTTGCAAACAACTGTACCGCCACCTTTGTCGCTGCCGATGCCCGAAAGCTGAATCTCGGCTACAAATATGACTGCATATTATGCCTTTATGATGTCATAGGTTCTTTCAGGAAACACGAAGACAATTCCAGAATAATCCGTTCTATCAAAAGAAATCTGAAAAAAGGCGGATATGCGGTAATATCGGTCATGAATATGGAACTTACCGAATCAATCGCAGTTCATAAGTGCAGCATAAGCCAGAATACACAAGCTTTGTTGAAACTCCCACCATCAGAAACAATGGAGTCAACAGGAAATATATTCAATCCTGACTATTACCTTGTCAATACCGATGACGGACTTGTATACCGCAAAGAACAGTTTACATCAGGCAATGAGATGTTTGCTGAATATCTTGTTGCAGACAAACGATACACCGGGCTTGAGATTCAAGAGTTGTTGCAAGGCGAAGGATTTACCATCATAGAAAGCCGATATGTTCAGGCCGGACATTGGGACAACCCCTTGCCTCCAACTGACAGCAATGCAAAAGAAATACTCCTGGTGGTCAGAAACAACTGACGAAACGTACAATTATCTCAAAGTTGGCGGACAAATGGCAGATATGACATGGCACCGGTGGTGGAGAAGGTCATGGATTTGTGGAGACAATTAACATACAGTGTTGTGTAACACAAAGTTGTATAACACAAAGTTGTGTATTGAAAATATTAGTGCTATCTTTGTAATCATTAACTTGTTAGCACTTCAGAATAATGGTTTGGCAGCAAAAAGAATATGATGTTGTCACTGTTTCAAAAGAGCAGCAAGCCTTTTTACAAGTTCGGTTCTGTCATGGAGCTTGGCCTTATCCCGGTACAGGACTGGGTACCGTACCTGTGTGGCAGGTTTGCCGCATTCGGCAAATTTTTGCCGGAAGAACTGGCGGCACGGATATGTGACAAAGTGCAGATGTATTCATCGTACGTTCAACAGTTGGCCTACTACACACTGCTTTGCACTCAAGACACGGTGGTGACTGGTGTTGACGTTGATTCGGCTTTTGAGAATCTGCTTGATGAAAACACATCATTCTTTACAGACAAGACAGAGAATCTGACAACTTACCAGATGAATTTCATCAGGGCGGTGCTTGACGGCGTGCATCAGGATTTTGGCAAGTCGGCAGTCCGAGATGACTACAACCTGGGTTCTGCATCGAACATTGCCCGCATCAGGGAATCACTTCTAAAGAAGGAAATAATAGAAAAGACACAGGCCGGTATCTTTATGGCCGATCCAGTTCTTGCCGCATGGTTCAAAGAGAGAATGGCGTGGGCATAGACGCTGGTCAGGGATCAATCAATTCCCATCTGGATGTTTGGCTTTTTTTACTGACATGACAGTTTTATAGAATAATGACAGCAATAGAATTTGAAAACATA
>DCHP01000026.1 GCA_002315675.1 Rikenellaceae bacterium UBA1749
AAATCCCAAATGCTAAAGTTGAATAAACTATCATTGAGCACACTTGAAAAAGTCCAAATATTGAGAGACACCACAATTCCAGAGACCTGTAATAGTGGTAAAAAAGACAAAAAATACTTTTTCAAGTAGACTCATCATTAATAATCATAATAAAAATAAAAAGATGGAAAACAAAGATTTAGTACTTGACACTATGCGCAAGGCAGGTAAACCCGTATCAGCCGGTGATGTAGCAAAACTTGCAGGAATTGAAAAAGCAGACGTTGATAAAGTATTTGCAGCTTTGAAAAAGGAAGGTGCAATTGTTTCTCCTGTCAGATGCAAATGGGAACCAGCGAAATAGTGACCTATACACCATAATTGATCTAAACGTCAAAATAGTATAAGTTACGCATTAAGTACAATCAATTCTGAAAAGGGCATGGACTCCTGTGGGTTCATGCCTTTATTTCTGTTTTTGAAACTGGACCTTGGTTACAACGAAAAAAGCGACTGTTCCGATGAAGTGACAGAATACCATCATCCAGAACATTGCATTATAACCATAATATTCAGCAATAACTCCCCCAAGAAGAACTCCAAGTCCAAGTCCGAAATCCCATGAAGTCAGAATAGTGGAATTCGCAGTTCCTCTTTCATGACTGCTCGCAATGGAAATAATCATATTCTGGAATGCGGGCCACATATGTCCATTCCCAAGTCCGACAAGCACAGCAGACAAATAATACCCGACCATGGATGGCCACGCGATAAAGATAAAATAGCCTGCCATGGACAACAGGATACCTGAAACTGCATTTCTGACAAGATGGCCTTCACGTAAGGACTTATTGCCTATGATACGCGATAATATCAATCCGGCAGAAAGAATCAGAAAGTAATTCCCCGTCCCAGTTGTCATTCCTAAATATTCCTTACCATATATGGCAAGATAATTGCTTAGAATTCCCCAGCAAAAACCGAAAAAAACTATATTTAGAGCAAGATACCATCCTTTGACCATAAAGAAACGGTCAAGTGATAGAACCTGATGATCTTTATTTATCACATTCTGCCTAACATCTATAAAATATGAACTTACAAGTCCAAGGCCTGCTGCGATAAGTGACATCCAGAACAGAATAGCAAAATTGCCCGTACACTTATAAACGAATAGACCTATGGAGGGAGCAAATGCAGATGCCAGATTATTACTGACACCATAAAACCCAATTCCTTCGTTTCTTCGTGACGAAGGAAGTACATCAATCGCCATTGTACTGTTTGCTACTGTAGAAGCTCCGAAAGGTCCGCCATGAAGTGTTCTGAAAATTGCAAAGATTAAAAGACTACCAGCTATTATATACCCGAAGAAAACAAGAAAATATAAAAGAAGGCAGAAAAGAAGAACAGTCTTACGTGGGAAACTGTCTACCATATAGCCACTGAATGGTCTGACAAGTAATGCCACCAATGTATATCCGGAGAGAACAATTCCTATTGTATCGTGCGATGCATTGAAAGTTTCACTCAGATACAAAGGCAATAACGGAGTCAACAGATAAA
This sequence comes from Rikenellaceae bacterium UBA1749, assembly GCA_002315675.1. GTDB lineage: Bacteria > Bacteroidota > Bacteroidia > Bacteroidales > Rikenellaceae > Mucinivorans. The sequence goes on from DCHP01000026.1 coordinate 1,546, forward strand.
ACGAAAAGAACAGGGTGAAATTTGTAAACATCACCTTGTTATAGTTCGCATTCCAAAGTTTTTCATTCTGCCTGATTTCCATGGCACAAAATTACAAAGTATACAGGATTCAAAAAAAACTAATATATCAGCAATGGAGCCATTTGAAAAAATATGTTATGTCGTTATTACCAATAGTACAAACCTCTGCAATGGAAGTGTTTTTCATTATCTGGAATTTTTCAATTGGTCTCAGTAATTATTAATATGATTTAATTACCTTTATACTTTAGAATAGATTTTTTGAAAAAAGGCCATACAAACCTCAGTACCAGAACCGCAAGCACCGTGTTTGAGCACCTTTCGAGCAGTGTTTAGAAATTTAATTTTCTATTTGATACAGAGTCATACGTAGCAATCAACTGGTTGATATATACCGGATAGAAACATTAGGAACCATCTTACAGATAAGGCATGGAAAAAGAATTAAAAGAATATCTTGCCAGTTTTGAACAAAGGCTTAACGCAATGCTTTTTGATAAATGCATTTCACTTAACATAATTAACGGAGAAAGGCTTCCTGAATCTGAAGACATCATGCAATGGTGGAAGGAGAATGCACCATTCTATATGAGTGACGCCGTCAGGGAATTCAACAGTTATCCGATCGTTGTTCTGGCATGGGCCAGTTTTCTTGCAATGGGGATAACCTCATTGTGGGACAAGGACTGGGATAGTCACAAAAAGGATGAGTACCATTGTTTTTATGGACAAGAGGGATATGATGACATGGATGAGAACATAATGCAGAATTACCTCAACCTTACACCAGAGAGCAAACAGTGGAACGAGTTGTCAGATACTTTAAGATCACTCGCAAATGAGACTTACTCTTTCATCCGTCATGAGGCAATTGATGGTGGCACAGAAAAGGCATTTCATGTACTGGCAAAAGCATTGAAATGCATGTTCAGAATCGGGTCTGCCATACAGTTAAACTATCTTGGATACAAATGGAAGAAAGTCAGTCATCCACAAATGAATTCATGGTCATGAAAAAAGACCATGGGTATGTATGGTGAGCATAGAAAGTAAAAAAACGTTCATGAAAGAAATAAAGAATTATCTTAATCTAAAAAGGAAGGAACAAATAATAGCCATCAGTCAGTGCTTGGGATGTGATATCAGACTGAGCCTAAAGAAAAGTCAGGCCATAGACCTGTTGATGGAATTCATGTCATCCAGTCCACTTACATGGTTGCAGAGGCTACCAATTGCTGAATTGTCCATTCTCAACACGCTTGTGGAATATGGACCGGGCATTAAATACCAGACATCCCAAATACCATATATTCCAGTCATTGAAAGGCTGAAAATTGTAAATGGATATAGTGATGTTTACGGCGTTAAATATTACACTATTTCAAAAGGAATATACAACATCATAAAAGATCTGACCTATGAAGCAATGAATGCTTATTCAGAAAAAGGATATGATATACTCGAGAAATGCCTCAATGGAATATTGTCAGCACATGGAATAATTGAAGTCAACGATCTATATGCCATCCTGTGCAAAATAGACAAGGAACGATCCGAAGATTTTATCAAGGAAAGTACGCTTGTCCGTTTCCATATTAAAAGAAAAAGTGGGACATACTATGTATTCCATCCTTCCATAATGGATTTTGATAAAGTAATAAAATACAAGTTCTTCACAAGAAAACGCATCAAGTCAAAAGAATATTCCATTGATGATTATGGTAATTTCGGGCAATATGTTCCATATATTGAATATGGAATAGACAATCCTGCAATACAGGTAATGAAAGAGCTCGTTCTGTTACTGGATTATTCAGAAGAGGATTTCAAGATGATATACCACGACCTGTTCATGGCTGCGAATGAGGGTGACTTCAAGAAGATGACATTTATTGTATCCAGCGTTATCGACAACAGGAAAAATAATGCGATGTCTGAAAAAGAACTTTTCGGGAAATTTATCTACTACATTTCATCCATTCCACTTTGGGTTCTGGGAAGCAGGTCCATCACTGAATCTATAAAATTCAGATGGTTCACATTATTTGGAGGATTGTTCATATCCAGATACTGGGAACTGGAAGATATTTTTGATGACAATGACTTTGAAGAAGAAAATTCTGAGCTCAAGTCGCTACTTTTCAATAAAAACAATACCGAGAGTTAGTCATAGCAACAATATATATTACTCAAGTTTCGCAAGTAGAAATCCGACATTTCGCGAAGCGGGTTAGCCTCAGTCCTGGTCGGACAGGAACTACGTTGTAGGAGAATTCATAGGTACTCCGTGGTGTTGTCCAAGCTGCGGACTCTGCGGACAGTGATTAAAAGGACTTAAAGTCCAGTGTCTCTGTCATCAAACCTCCCGACAACATTGGCGATGGGCACATTACAAATCGGGCAAAAAGTCCGACAGAGAAAAATATATAAGTCTGTTTTCAAAATACAATGTTTCAGCAGTTGTTTCAGGACATCTTCACCATAACGCTGATGCTACATATAATGGCATTCACCTGGTAACATCCGGACCTGTATCCAAGGGAATAGGACCAGGTAAATGCGGACTAACAGAATGGAATGTCTCAGACGGGCAAATCACCTATAAGTACATTCAACTTGACAGCATATCGTTCTGACACTGCGGGACTTCGTGTTGATATTAGAGCACTCTGGAGTGTTTCAGTCCTATTTCTATGTAATGTTCTTTCATTATCGGAAAGAATAATCATTATAGAAAATAATCCCAGAATTAAGAAGCGCCACAATTCCATAGGTCTTTGTCAGTTGTAATAAAGACTAAACACCCTTTTTCAAGTTGATTAATTATTGAGTCCACTTTAATAAGTATCGTTTAAAGTTTTTTATATCCGCTACAGGCCTCTGGAATGGGGGCATTTCTCAATTTTTGGACTTTTTAAAGTGGACTCATTATTTAATTCTTAATAGCTGTCACAAGGAGTATCACCCATTTCTACTTCAAGCACTCCACCTGAAACTATACTTTCAAATGGAATTTCCACAGAGTGCAATGTCTGTCCGTTAAGTTTGTACGACTGAACGAATTCATGGGATTCAATGGTTTCGCAGGAAGTTTCGGTATGCCCGTTATTTGCTATTATGGTAAAAGTGTCCCCTGGATAATACCTGGAGTTCAGTCTAATGGTTATTTTATCAAAAATAGGTGATCCCAGTGAAAATGCAGGTTCTGAAGCTGTAAGCCCTTTCACATCAAACAGTCCAAGTGAACATATGGCATACCACGCCCCAAGTTGTCCTTGATCCTCGTCCTGACCATATCCATAACCATGAATGCCTTCAACACCATAGAATTCATTGAGAATGGCCCGCACCCATTTTTGGGTAAGTGATGGACGTCCTGAGTGGTTGAATAGCCATGAAGTATGAAGACACGGCTGGTTTCCTTGATTGTACAAAGTCTGAAGCCCCGCAAATGCACCTACTTCAGTTCCACCACTGAAAATCAATTTCTGTGAAACGCTGAATATACTGTCAAGGCGGGAATTGAATATTTCCTGACCAAGTTTGGCAACCAGTGCTTCAGGATTATGAGGGACATAGAATGTATATTGCCATGCATTACCTTCCTGAAAGCCTCTCCAGATTTGCATCGGATTGAAATCCTCTAGAAATTTTCCATCAGCATATCTTGGACGTACAAACCTGGTTGCTGGATCATATACCCTATCCCATCCATCAGAGAGCCACATCAATTTTCTGTAGTTCGCACTGTCGCCTCTTTCTTTCGCCCACTGGGCAACAGCCCATGCGCTATATGATGCTTCAAGAGTATGGGAGACTGAGAACATATATGCTTCATCAGGTCCTTCGCCAGATTCCCTATGAGGAACATACCCATGCTGGACAAAATACCTGGTATCAACTTTTCCTGCACCAAGCGGTCTGTTTTCGCCTTCAAGTTCATTCTTTAGGACAGCCTTGTAGCCAAGTTCAGTATCCCAATCTTTTATTCCACATTGGTAGGCACCCGATATTATTGCCCCAAGCAGATTAGTACCTACACCGGACACATATCTGCTGCATGCCAGTCCATCTCCTAACCATCCGCTGTCTTCATAGACCCTGAGATGACTGCTTATATGTTCTGAAAAATATTCAGGATATGCCAGTGCCCATAACTGGCTCAGGTTCCATTGTCCCCCCCAGTCTGCATCCGTATTATACATATTATACATAGGATTACCTTTTTCGTCAAGAGGTACCCTAGAAACTCCGCCATCATGATTGGGATAAAAACCATTACAGTCACTTGCAAGTCCACGGCCTAAAATTGCGTGATAAAGACCCGTATAGAATTTAATTTTATCTTCCAGCACAGGAGTTTCGACAGCAATCCTGGAAAGATGTTCCTGCCATATATTATGGGCATTTTTTTTTGCAGATTCGAAATCGAGCCCTCTTGATTCTGTTTCCAGATTTACTCTCGCATTTTCTACAGACGTATAGGAAAGGCCTATTTTCGCAGTGACTTCGGTTTCCTTACCAAAATCATACCTGAAATAAAGTCCGGCACCTTCACCAGTAAGTGATGTACTATCACAATAAACCGTTCCGTGTCTGAAACATCCTACCTCATCAGGAATTACATCTACTTCAGCTGAAAAATATAGCGGAACAATTGCGCCAGGCTGGTATTTTTTAACATACTCAGGTTCAGTTACAACCCATCCTTCGATTTTTCCATCACCTGTATAAGCTACATATGCATCACGGACTGCTCCGCTCTCTCCCTGTCTGTTTCCTATATCAAATATCAGACTGGATATACCTGACGGGTAGGTAAACCTCTGATAGGCAACCCTTTTCGTTGAAGTCAATTCAGCCTTTATATTATAACGGTCAAGAAGCACACAATAATAACCTGCTGTTGCCACCTCGTTAGAGTGGGAAAAAGCAGACTGATAGCCTTCAGCATATGTTATGTCGTTTGGTTTACCGGGAATTGTAACAAGATCACCATTTGTTGGCATCAGTACTATTCCACCGATCTGAAATTCATGGAGACACGGGAAGCCTTCAATAGTGGAATCCCTGTAGTCATATCCTGACGCCTCCCATCCCCATTTATTTCCAAGGTGGCCATTTGTCGATGGTGCAGGCTTTGCCATTCCAAATGGAAGAGCACCTGGGGTAAAATGGAACCACCTGCAGTGGGCTGTTCCTATTCTTGGTTCCACATAATTAGTATAATCGTCTTCAGCATTGCGGTTTCCAGCACATGCCACCATAATAAGGATAATAGTCAGCAGTTGAGAAGCTGCAAATAAATTTCTTTTCATAACAACCATCGGTATGATTCTTGAGTCATAGCAAATTTAACAAGAAAAAAAGGACAAAAAAAAGATCCCTCTGCAAGCAGCAGAAGAATCTTAATTCTTTCCAGACCCGAGGTTCTACTTTGTAGATTTCTGTCTAACGTCTTTGATACGTGCCTTCTTACCTGTAAGCTTACGAAGATAGAAGATACGTGCGCGACGGACAAGACCATGTTTGTTAACTTCAATTTTCTCAATGAAAGGAGAAGAAACTGGGAATATTCTTTCAACTCCAATACCATCAGAAATTTTTCTTACAGTGAAAGTTTCAGTTGCACCTGCACCGCGACGCTGAATAACAACACCACGGAAGTTCTGCAGACGTTCCTTGTTACCTTCTTTAATTTTCACTGTAACAGTAACAGTATCACCTGCCTTGAATTCAGGAATTTCATTTTCGCGCTGAACAGCGAAAGCTTCCTGAGCGATTTTGATAAGGTCTTTAGCCATTTTTGTAAATGTTTATTAGTTTAGGCGTCAAATGTAAACGGTCTCTAGAATACCCAAGATCATGATGATCTTTATACTAAAAATTAAAAGTATCCCTCGTCAGAGATTTGTACGTCACCTGAAGTCACTTCAAGCGGTGCAAATTTCTTAATAAATTTTTGTATTGCAAAATAAATTTCATGCCACCCACTAAGATATTGCAATAGATATAGTATCTTTGTGGCCTGTAAAAGTACAGATATCCGGACAAAACAATATTTTGGGGATATTAATAACAGATTGAGAGAATCAACAACAGAATGAGAGTACTAATAACAAATGATGACGGAATAGAAAGTCGTGGTATAAAGGCCTTGACCGATATTGTGAAAAAATACAGCGATGACATCTGGGTCGTTTCCACTGAAGACGGGAACTCTGGAATGTCTCATGCTATTACAATGCAACATCCGATATTCATTGATACCATAAAGGAAGAAAAGCAATTACATATCTACAGGACATCCGGTACTCCCGTTGACTGCGTTAAGGTCGCTGTTGACTACTTGATGGATGACGGAAAATTACCGGATATGATTCTATCAGGGATTAACCATGGCAGCAACACAAATGCTTCAGTCCTCTACTCTGGAACTATCGGAGCCGCAACTGAAGGCGCATTCTACCAGATACCATCAATAGGCTTTTCGCATATAGACCATAATCCCAATGCTGATATCACTGCAGCAATTCATTATACGGATGAAATCCTAAGGAAAGTCTTGGCAATGCCGAAGGAAAAGCAGAAAGGCTTATGTCTGAATGTGAATATTCCGGACCTTCCACTTGATAAAATTAAAGGAATAAAATTTGCAAGACAGGATCAGGGATGCTGGAGAGAGGATTTTATTCGAAGAGAAGACCCCAGGGGAAGAAGATACCTATGGATGAAAGGAAAATTCTACAGTCGTGAAGTGAATGCAACAGACACTGATGATTACCTTATATCAAAAGGATATGTTACAATAGTACCAGTGAAGGTTGACATGACAGACTTTGAGAGATTGAAGGATCTTCAAAACGCACAGCTCAACAACCTGTTCTAGTCATATTTTACTTTAGACCATTTTATAGAATGAGAAAGAAAATAACTGAAGAACTGGAAAGACCGACTGTCGAAGAGTTTCAGGAAATTGAAAAACTGCCTGTAACTGTAGTAGTCGACAATGTCCGAAGTGCACTGAATGTCGGTTCCATTTTCAGAACCGCAGATGCCTTTCTTATCGAGAGGATTATTATTTGCGGTATTTCCCAGACACCTCCATCAAAGGAGATACACAAGACTGCTCTTGGAGCTGAAATGTCTGTCAGCTGGGAATATTCTAAAAATGTTATGGAAGCTATAAACAGCCTGAAGGGAAATGGATATACCGTCGTTTCAATTGAACAGACAACAGACAGCACTTCACTTGAATCCTTCGAGCCTGTCAGAGGAGAAAAATATGCACTTGTCGCAGGCAATGAAGTTGACGGAGTAACCGAATCCGTGGTTGAATCATCTGATATTTCTCTTGAAATACCTCAGATGGGGACTAAACATTCCCTGAATGTTTCAATAGCCACCGGGATAGTAATGTGGCATTTTTTCAGGGCACTGAAATAGAAAACTGCCCGCAAGCAACAAAAGAAACCAAGAAACAACACCAAACAACATATAATAATGGGACAGAGCAATTTTGTAGATTACGTAAAGATATATGCACGTTCAGGTGCCGGCGGATCTGGAGCCAGCCATTTCAGAAGAGAAAAATTCGTAGAATTCGGCGGTCCTGACGGCGGAGATGGAGGACGTGGCGGAAGTATTATTCTAAGAGGCTCTTCCCAGCACTGGACATTGCTTCATCTCAAGTATTCCCGTCACCATATGGCCGATAATGGAGGCAGAGGCGAGGGAGCAAGAAGACATGGTAGTGATGGAAAGGATATCTATATTGACGTTCCGCTTGGAAGTATTGTTAAAAATGCTGAAACCGATGAAATAGTAGGTGAAGTTACAGCCGACAAGGAAGAGCTTGTATTATGCAAGGGTGGCCGTGGTGGACTTGGCAACTGGCATTTCCGCACTGCAACAAACCAGGCTCCAAGATACAGCCAGAAAGGTGAAGATTTTCAGGAAGGATGGTTTATCATTGAATTGAAGGTACTGGCCGATGTTGGACTTGTTGGATTTCCCAATGCCGGAAAATCCACGTTGCTTTCTGTTGTTTCAGCTGCCAAACCGAAAATTGCGAACTATGCGTTCACAACCCTTGAACCAAACCTTGGAATTGTTTCTGTACGTGACAGCCATAGTTTCGTAATGGCTGACATTCCTGGTATTATTGAAGGAGCCAGTGAAGGCAAAGGACTTGGGCTCAGGTTTCTTCGTCATATAGAACGTAATTCAGTACTCCTGTTTATGGTTGCAGCTGACAGTGAAGATATTGGCGCATGCTATAATACACTTCTTGAAGAGCTTCGACTATACAATGAGGAATTACTTCTGAAGGATAGAATCCTGGCTATAACAAAATGCGACCTCATTGATCAGCAGCAGAGGGAAAAGATAAAGAAGACCTTTCCAAAGAACATAGAAACAATAATGATTTCTTCTGTTGCATCACTTGGAATCACTGAATTAAAAGATAGTCTCTGGAACTTACTTAACAAGGATATTTAATGGATTTTAATTACATTTGCGTAGTTAAGACCTATCCGTTATGGCAAAAAGATATTTTTCAATATTACTTGCGCTTGCATTAATATCCACAGCGTTTTCAAAGGACAACATTCTCCCATACAAAAACCCTAATCTTCCTATAGATCAGAGAGTTGATGATTTACTCAGCAGAATGACCTACAAAGAGAAATTCTGGCAACTATTCATGATTCCTGGTGATCTGGATTCACCGGAAGCAAAGGAACAATACATGAATGGAATCTTCGGTCTACAGATTTCTGCCCGTTCACAGCAATCCGGAAACATTGCTGAGCAGATGATCAATTATGAAGGAGGACACAATACAACTGCTGCTGAAACAGCAAGAAAAATCAATCAGATTCAGAAGTATTTTGTAGAAGAAACAAGACTAGGGATTCCTATTATTGCATTTGATGAGGCACTGCATGGTCTCATCAGAGGAGGTGCAACGGCTTTTCCACAATCAATAGCTATGGCGGCCAGCTGGGATACGACACTTGTTTCAAAGGTTGGGAAAGCGGTAGCACTTGAAGTAAAATCACGGGGCATTCGGGATATACTATCCCCAGTTGTCAACATAGCAAGTGACGTCAGATGGGGACGTACAGAAGAAACCTATGGTGAAGACCCATATCTGTCTTCAAGAATGGGTGTTGCATATGTGTCTCCATTTGAAAAGATGGGAGTAATAACAACTCCAAAACATTTTATCGCCAATGTCGGTGATGGAGGAAGAGACTCATATCCGATCTATGCGAACGAAAGGTTACTCAGGGAAGTCTACCTGCCTCCTTTTGAGGCCTGTTTCAAGGAAGCCGGTTCGCGTTCTGTAATGACTGCCTACAACAGCCTTGATGCTGTTGCATGTTCGTCCAACAAGTATCTGCTGAGAGATATCCTTAAGGATGAACTTGGTTTCAAGGGGTTTGTGATTTCCGATGCAGGTGCCGTAGGTGGTGCCTGCGTACTGCATATGACTGCAAAAGATTACGAAGGTTCAACAGAGCAGGCCATTGAAGGTGGTCTGGATGTCATTTTCCAGACAGATTACAACCACTGGCCTCTATTCTTCGAAGCATTCAACAATGGAATAATCAACGACAAGGATATTGATGATGCAGTAAGAAGAGTTCTGAGAGCAAAATTCGAACTGGGACTTTTCGAGAATCCATATGTAAATGAGAACTGGGCTGAGACCGAGAACAATTCCAAAGACAAGCAGGAATTATGCAGACAGGTGGCAAGGGAATCATTTGTACTGCTTAAGAATGAAAACAAGACTCTGCCTATTGACAAGACCAAGATAAGCTCGATTGCGCTCATTGGCGGTGAGATCATGAACCTTCGACTTGGTGGATACAGTGGTCCGGGATGTGAAAAAGTATCAATATTTGATGGTATTTTCAATTATCTGAAAAAGACCAATGTCAGGATAAACTACGCACATGGAGCAGATTATATGTATAAACCATACAACACAATCTCTGCTAAAGATTTTCCAAATGGGATGACTGGAAAATATTTTTCAAACGACACTTTTTCCGGGAATCCAGTCGAAATCAGAAAAGACAGCAACATTGATTTCGGATGGACATTATACTCCCCTATTCCAGACAAGATACCGTACGACTGTTACTCAATTTCTTGGGAAGGGACATTGAGAGCACCAAAGACCGGAAAATTCAATATCGGTATTGAAGGAAATGACGGATACAGATTATGGATCAACGGAGAACTTCTGATTGACAATTTTGAAAAGAAATCATACTCTACAATCCTTAAACCATACTTTTTCACAGAAGACAAGGATTACAGCATAAAAGTGGCATATAGGGAAACAATAGGAAATGCCAGACTGAAACTGATCTGGGACTCAGAGGTCCTTCCATGGGAAAAGGAAATTGAAGAGGCTGTTGCAGCCGCAAACAGCAGCGATGTTGCGGTTATTGCAATTGGCATTCATGAAGGAGAGTTTCAGGACAGAGCATCACTTGCATTACCGGGCAAACAGATAGAACTGATAAATGCTGTAAAAGCGACAGGGAAACCCGTTATCGTTCTTCTAGTAGGTGGAAGCGCCATAACATTCTCAGGGTGGGCTGACGGAGTTGATTCAATAATGGATATATGGTATCCGGGAGAAAAAGGAGGATATGCAGTAGCCGATGTACTGTTCGGAGATTACAGTCCATCCGGAAAGCTACCTATCACCTTCCCTGTAGATGAAGGACAGCTGCCTCTTGTCTACAATCATCGTTCCACAGGACGTGGCGACGATTATTACAATCTTACAGGACAGCCTCTGTTCCCATTTGGTTACGGATTAAGCTACACTACGTTCGAATACTCAAATCTCAATATAGGTAAAATATCAAACAAATTTTTCGAAGTTACATTTGACTTAACCAACACCGGCGATTATGCAGGAAGTGAAGTTGCCCAGTTATATATACGTGACCTGATAACCAGTGTATCACAGCCAACCATCCTACTTAAGGACTTTTCAAAAGTATTCCTGAATCCTGGAGAAACAAAACAGGTTTCTTTCATGATAACTGAGGACAAACTCAAATATCTTGATGGCAACATGAATTGGACTGTTGAGCCTGGGGAATTCAAAGTCATGATAGGATCCTCCTCCAAAGATATTAGACTTCGCAGCAATATCACTGTTGAATGATTCATGACAAGATAATACTTTTTTTAGGCAGAATATAAAAACATAAGTCTACCTGGATAACTATATGCCACAGAAAAAAAGATACTGCAAGGTTCTTGTTTCAAGGCAAAAAAACAGAAGCAACTATTTCAAGTAGACCAGACAAAGTAATACGATACATGTATATTGACGAGATTTTTTTAGACAGCTTACAGGAGAAAGCAAAAAAATCAGAAAGACTCAGAATGAACTGCGACCTTCGTGATTCATCTGAAGACCTATCCCAGAGAATGCTCAATGCAATGGAACCAGAAACTGAAGTTCCCATACACAGACATCAGGACACTTCGGAGACTGTTATCATTCTAAGAGGTTCCATTGATGAAATCTATTATGACAATGATGGCAATGAGACTCAAAGATTTCATCTGGATTCCAGAAAAGGCAAATACGGACTTCAGATTCCAAGAAATCAATGGCATACTTTGAAAGTCTACGAACCGAGTGTAATAATAGAGATGAAAAACGGGCCTTTCGTACCAAGAAGAGAAGGCGATATACTGGAGAAATAGCAGGCATGGCAGAAGACACATACCTAACACTTGAAAACGTAACAGAAGGATTATACAAAGAAAAAGGGAGCAGATTCCTTGCTTTCGGATACCCTATTGATTCTGAAGAAGAAGCTCTCGCCATTGTCAAAAACATAAAGGACAAATACCATGATGCAAGACATCACTGCTGGGCATACCGTCTTGGACTGAATGGAGATGTATACAGGGTAAACGACGATGGAGAGCCAAGTGGTACTGCAGGAAGACCTATTCATGGATCACTGTTAAGTAGTAAGCTAACGGATGTGGTATTTGTCGTTGTAAGATATTTCGGTGGAATCAAACTGGGGACATCCGGACTGATTGATGCATATAAAGCTGCGACAAAAGATGCCATTGACAATGCAAATATTGTTGAGAAACAGGTAATGAAGGAATTGTCATTCACTTTTCCATATGAGCAGATCGGAAGAATAATGAAATTGCTTAAAACCACCAGTGCTAAAATATTAGTGACCGACATGAATATTCCATGTCATATCAAAGCCGTAATAAGAGCAGGGGAATATGATGGATTATATAATTCCCTGACGAAGATAGATGGAGTTGTCTTATCGTAGCTATTCAGTGTCAGTACCAGCCAATTCGGTGTATAGAAAGTAGGTTGTACAATTTCATGAAACAAATATCAAAACATTGTAACCAACGATGACTATTTATGTACATCACGCATAAGCACAAACAAATTATACAACCCATATAGAAAGTCATCAACATCCTGCGTGACCGAATATAAAGTCCTGATAAGAGCAGGGGAATACGATTGATATATGTTTCCCTTACAAATAGTGAAAGTGTCTGCGGTCATGATTTAGTCTGCTGCTGAATAGCGACACATTATCCTGACATTCCTTTGATAGAATTCAAAAAAACCTATAATTTTGCTCAATATTTTAAATATAATATATGAAAAGAGACCTAGTTTCCATTCATGACATTTCAAAAGATGAAATGCTTGAAATAATACGTCGGGCTGCTTATTTTGAGAAACACCCAATATCAGAAATTCTAAAAGGACGAGTTATTGCCTCTTTATTTTTTGAACCTTCAACAAGAACAAGATTAAGTTTTGAAAGTGCCATCAACCATCTTGGAGGCAGGGTTATCGGGTTCTCTGACACCAAGGCGACAAGTCAGACAAAGGGAGAGACTCTAAATGACACTATACGTGTAGTATCCAACTACTGCGACATGATTGTCATGCGTCATCCGATAGAAGGAGCATCCAGATTTGCAAGTGAGGTCTCAAGTGTCCCTGTTGTCAATGCAGGTGATGGTGCAAACCAGCATCCATCCCAGACTCTGCTGGACCTTTATTCCATATACAAAACCCAGGGAAGACTTGATGGTATCAACATAATGATGGTCGGTGATTTGAAATATGGCAGAACAGTCCATTCTCTTCTTCAGGCTCTGTCCCATTTCAAGGCCCACTTCACATTCGTATCTCCGAAAGAATTAAACCTTCCGGACGAGTACAAGGAATTCCTGAAGGTAAATGGACAGTCATTCTATGAAACAGAAGATATTATGGAGTGTATGAACGAGGCAGACATCCTGTACATGACAAGAGTCCAGAGAGAAAGATTCCCAGATCCAATGGAATATGAGAAGGTTAAGGATACTTACATTCTTAAGAAGGAAATGCTTGATAGAACGAAGCCAAACATGAAAATTCTTCATCCACTTCCAAGGGTTAATGAAATTGCACTTGATGTAGATAATTCTGATCATGCATATTATTTTGAACAGACAAGAAATGGTATGTTTACCCGTATGGGTATAATAAGTTACCTGTCAGAAATCAATGGCATAGTTGAGCCTTTCAATTTCGACTAACCTACAACAAACCAGGCTCAAATTGGCCGAAAAATATTAACTAAATATAATATTTATTGATATGAGTACAGAAAAGGAATTTCTTAAAGTCAGAGCTATTAAGAACGGAACTGTAATTGATCATATTCCTGCGTCAGCAGTATTTAATGTCATTAAACTTCTGGAACTTGATAAGGTTGAGAATGAAATCATATTCGGAACCAACCTAGGAAGTAAATTAATGGACAAGAAGGCACTTATCAAAATAGTTGATAAATATTTCGGAGAAGATGAACTAAGTTACCTGGCGCTGGTTGCCCCAATGGCAAGTGTCAGCACTATAAAGGATTTCGAAGTTGTCGAAAAACATAAGATACAACCTCCAAAGGAAGTAAATGGTTATGTATGTTGTGCAAACCCTATGTGCATCACAAACAAGGAAGATATTTGTACTCATTTCACCGTAACATTGAAGGAATCTGGAGAACTGGCTCTAAAATGCAGATATTGCGAAAAGGAAACTCGCATCAACAGCCTTAAGTTGATCAAGTAACCGAGATCCAGATAACAATAAAGAAACATACTGCATATGGATATCACAATCAAAGGAGCACGTGTCCATAACCTTAAGAACATAGACTTGACGTTACCACACGGCAAGTTTATTGTTATTACGGGGTTGTCAGGAAGTGGAAAATCAACACTTGCCTTTGATACGATATTTGCAGAAGGACAGAGAAGATATGTAGAAAGCCTTTCATCATATGCACGGCAATTCCTTGGAAAAATAGATAAACCTGATGTCGATTTCATTGATGGCATAGCTCCTGCCATTGCAATTGAGCAGAAAGTCAAGACTCATAATGTCAGATCTACTGTTGGAACTTCAACTGAGATTTACGATTACATGAAACTGTTGTTCGCAAGGATAGGAAGAACATACTCCCCGATTTCAGGCGATGAAGTCAAATCCGATTCCGTTGATGACATCACCTCATACATTATGAGCTTGTCCGTGGGAACAAGACTGATGATTGCTGCACGTACACGTATTCCCAGCGAACAGTCTTTTACTGAGTATCTGACAGTACTTCTTTCCAATGGTTTCAGAAGACTTGTTTCTTTTGACGGGAAAATAACAACAATCGATGAATACATCAAACAGGATAATCCGAATCTGAAATTCTCTATTCTGATAGACAGGCTTGAAATCCCGGAGAATCCTGACAATGATTTCTGCGGAAGAGTCTTTGACAGCGTACAGAAAGCCTTTTCCATCGGTGAAAAACATGCCGAAGTATGGATTTTCGGAGAGGATCACCCGAAAGAATTCAGTACCGCTTTTGAAGCTGACGGCATTGAATTTGAAAAGCCCAGTGAACATATGTTTTCATTCAACAATCCTATCGGTGCATGTCCGGAATGTTCCGGATATGGAAAGGTTATGGGCATTGATGAAAACCTGGTTATTCCGGATAAGAGAAAAACCATTTATGAAAACGCCATAGCATGCTGGCGCGGTGACAAAATGGGCAAATGGAACAAGCAACTTATTGATGCTGCCGCAAAAAGCGGAATAGATATCCACAAGCCTTTTTACGAATTTACCGACGAAGAGAAAATATTGCTGTGGACCGGAAACAGGTACTTCCATGGCTTGAACGAGTTTTTCCAAATGCTCCAGAGAGATCGGTTCAAGGCTATCCAATATAGAGTTATGCTTGCCAGATACACTGGGAAAAGCATATGCCCTACATGCAGGGGGACACGACTTAAGCAGAATGCGCTATGGGTAAAAATTGATGGAAAGACGATTGCTGATTTACAGACAATGCCGATATCATCACTTATTGATTTCTTCAATGATCTGGACGGGCATCTGACAGAACATGATAAAAAGGTAGGTGAAAGAATACTTCATGAAATAAAGTCCAGGTTGAATTATCTTGTTGAAGTTGGACTAGGATACCTTACACTTGGACGAATGAGTTCTACCCTTTCTGGCGGAGAAAGTCAGAGAATAAATCTTGCTTCCTCTCTTGGAAGTTCACTTGTCGGTTCTCTGTATATTCTGGATGAACCATCAATCGGTCTGCATCCAAGAGACACACAGAACCTTATTGGTGTTCTGAAAAAACTAAGGGATATCGGAAATTCAGTCATAGTTGTCGAGCATGACCAGCAGATAATAGAAAGCGCAGACTGGATTGTTGATGTCGGACCTTTGGCCGGAATAAACGGAGGTGAAATTGTATATTCAGGAGATCTGAAAAATCTATGCTCAGCCATAGACAGAAGTCTTACCGCCAGATATCTTCTCGGAAAGGAAAAACTTGAAATAAAGAGTAAAGTCCGCAGGTGGAATCGTTCCATAAAGATAATCGGAGCAAGGGAGAACAACCTGAAAGGTATAGATGTCGAAATTCCACTTGGAATAATGACCTGTGTAACGGGAGTTTCAGGAAGTGGTAAATCATCACTTATAGACCAGATTCTCTACCCTGCCCTTTTACGGGAACTGGATGAAACGACTCTTCACCCAGGAGATTTTGATGGCATAGAGGGAGATATAGGCAAAATATCTTCCGTTGAACTTATTGACCAGAATCCTATTGGGAAATCACTGAGATCAAATGCCGTTACATATCTAAAGATCTATGATGATATCCGCAAACTGTTCTCAAGCCAGACAGCCGCAAAAGCTCAGGGATATGCCGCAAATGCTTTTTCCTTCAATACACCTGGCGGGAGATGCGAAGAATGCAGCGGCGAGGGAATCATTCATATTGAAATGCAGTTTATGTCAGATGTTGACATCATATGCGATCAGTGTCACGGAAAAAGGTTCAAGGATGAAATTCTGGAAATCCACTATAATGACAAATCGATATATGATGTTCTGGAAATGTCGATAGATGAAGCTGTTGACTTTTTCAAAAAAGATAAGGAAAACCGGACATGCCAGTCCATAACTTCCAGACTTGAGGTATTACAGCAAGTAGGACTTGGATACATCAAACTTGGGCAGAGTTCGTCAACTCTTTCGGGAGGAGAGAACCAGAGAATCAAGCTTGCCTATTATCTACTTAAGGATAAGTCTGAGAGAATGATGTTCATTTTTGACGAACCCACAACAGGACTACATTTCCACGATATAAAGAAATTACTGGAATCCCTTGACAAGTTGGTTGACAGAGGTCATACAGTGGTAGTCGTAGAACATAATATGGAAGTAATCCGTTCTGCAGACTGGTTGATAGACCTTGGGCCTGAGGGTGGAGAGGATGGTGGACAGCTAATATACTCTGGCATACCTGAGGGAATCAGAGACTGTAAAGAGAGTATAACCGGAAAATACTTTTAATACCAGACTCCGAGTTTAATCTTTAATTGTTCTTATTCTGTTAATGGAAACATTTTATCAAAATAGATTATCAAACGGTATCCGTTTAGTACATAAAAAGGCAAAGACATCCATATGCTATATCGGGATTACCGTGAATGCAGGTACCCGTGATGAGTTAAGGGATCAGCACGGAGTCGCACATCTTTCGGAGCATATGCTGTTCAAAGGCACTCATCGACATACCCCATTTACACTTAACAGATTACTGGAGAATAAAGGCGCCGAGGTAAATGCATATACAACAAAGGAAGAAACTGTTCTTCATGCCACCTGTATACGTTCTGACTATTCAAAGATGCTCAGACTGCTTTGCGAAATGTTCTTTGATTCAAGATACCTTGAGAAGGACATCGCAAGCGAGAAGGAAGTTATCTATGACGAGATCAACTCATACAAGGATTCTCCATCAGAACTTATTTTTGATGAGTTTGAAAACGAACTCTATAGTGGCAGTGCACTTGGACGGAACATCCTTGGAGATAAAAAGCATCTGCAGAAAATAGGACAAAAACACATTCTCTCATTCATTCAGAATAGATACAACACTGATGAGATAGTTGTCAGTTCATGCGGAGACATTTCCAACAAGGAATTTCTCAGAATTGCAGAATCCATTTTCTCCTCTGTTGCGGATAATCCAAGGAACTATAGCAGAATCAATCCTGTTGAAGCGCCTGTTTTCAATATAACAAAGCAGAAGAATACATACCAGACTCATTATCTTTTCGGAGCACTTGCCCCAAGCATGGACCATAAAGACAGGATAGCAACAACTGTCCTATCAAACATACTGGGAGGGCCATTTTCCATATCCCTTCTAAATCAGGCTTTAAGGGAAAAGCATTCCCTTACATACAACGTTGAAAGTTCTTACACAGCATATTCCGATAGCGGACTACTAGGAATTTACTTTGGTTCTGAACCGGAAAAAAATGACGATGCACTGGAACAGTGCCGGAAAACAATACTTTCGCTCCAGCAGGAGCCTCTGAATGAAAAAACTCTGAGAATCTTCAAAAACCAGATGATTGGATCTCTAATTATAGCAAATGAAAATCCGGAGGCACAGATGCTCTCAGCTGCGAGAAGTATATTGATATTCGGCAAGACCAGCGATTTTGATGATGTATATCGTAAAATAGAATCTGTTACAGCAGAAGATCTTCAAAGAATAGCCTGTGAAATCTTCGACAAAAAGCATATCAGTTCCATAATGTATAAATAATCCTATCACATCCATCAAACAGAGACAAAATACAATGATTGATAAGTTAGAAGATTATATACTTGCTCATATAGACCCCGAGGACAAGGTTCTTCACGAACTTGACAGAGCGACACATATCAGAATGCTGAAACCAAGAATGGTATCCGGGCACCTTCAGGGCAATTTACTTACAATGCTTGCCAAACTAACAGGGTCCAAAAATGCACTTGAACTTGGAACATATACCGGTTATTCTGCAATATGCATTGCCAAGGGCCTTAAGGAAGGAGGCGTCCTTCACACAATAGAATTAAAGGAAGAACTTGAGGATTTTGCATCAGAATTCATTGAAAAGGCTGGGATGCGTGACAGAATTGTCCAACATATCGGACCATCACTTGATATCATGGAAGAGTTCCATGAGAGTTTTGACCTGATATTTCTTGATGCAGACAAAAGGGAGTACGACAAGTATTACGAAAAGCTATGGGAATGTAATCTTGTACATAGCGGGACACTAATACTGGCAGACAATACACTATGGAGTGGCAAGATAGTTGAAGATCTTGATCCAAAGGACAGATACACGCAGACTCTACTAAGGTTCAACAAAATGGTCCTTGATGATCCTCGTGTTGAAAAGGTAATCCTCCCTCTTCGTGACGGGCTCACTCTTATCCGTGTTAAATAACAAAATCACTACGCCAACAAAAAAAACAGAAAATCCAACATCAATAAAACAGTAATCTTCGTTGACGAAAATTGCTATTCCCACATAACGACATAATATCCATGTCAAAAATCGTCATCTACTACGAAATTGCTATTCCCACATAACGGCAGGAAAGCCAAGAACTGAAGTCGTCATCTGATACTATTACGATTTTCTGCAAATGAGTTTAAGAATCAACAGTACCAGAACTAGTATTACAACTGTGACTGCTGAAGAAGGAATATCTGCCAGATAGCTTACAAAAATACCTGTAACAAGACCAACTATTGAAATTAAAGCCGCAATTATGGTCATTTCACGATAATCCGATTTCCATATTCCTGCGATAGAAGCGGGTACTGTCAAAAGGGAGAGAAGAAGCATAATCCCGACTATCTTTATACTCAGTATGATTGAAAGTGAAAGAAGACAAAGCATCAGATTATTTACAAGTTTGACAGGCAGATGTTGCGACATGGCAAATTCATGGTCAAGAGCAACATAAATAATAGTACGCCCCCATACTATCATTACACCAGCTATAACAACAAGAAGGGCAAACAAGAGACATACATCCAGACTTGTCACCATAAGGATATTCCCGAAGAGGAAACTCATCAGATTCGGAGCATAGCCAGGGGTCAACAGAATAAAAATAATACCAATTGCCATTCCGACAGACCATAGTATACCTATTGCTGAATCTTCCCGAATCTTTCCAACATCAGTCATTCTTTCAACAGCATAAGCAGAAGCCAGTCCTGCAAACAATGATCCCCATAGGGTATTGATACCAAGGAAGTAAGCAAGTCCAAGTCCGCCGAATGCACTGTGGGTAATACCACCTGCAAGAAAGACAAGTCTACGGACAACCATGTATACGCCCATGATACCGCATATTGCACCTGTAACAAGTGCTGCAAGAAGAGCTCTTTGAAGAAACGCGTATGAAAATATGTCTGAAATAAAATCCATATACTAAAATCGAATTCCCGAATACATAAAAACAACAGCTTTAATTATGCATTTCAAGTACTGTATGAGGCACCTTTCCGTGTTCAAGAAGTTGCATAGGACAATCATACATGTCAAGCTGGTGCGCTGTTATTATATTTGAATTGTGATAATGAAGCGAGCGGTTCACGCATGCTATTCCTTTGACATGCCTTGAAATCATACCAAGGTCATGAGACACCATTACTATTGCCACTTTTTCATTCAGCTGGTGCAGTATCTCATACATCTTGTTCTCAAACTTATTATCAACATATGTTGTCGGTTCGTCAAGAATAAGGACATGAGGATCGCACATTATTGCCCTTGCCAACAGAACCCGTTGAAGTTCACCTCCGGAAAGGCGTCCTATCTGATACTTTGCCAGATATCCAACAGATAGCCATTCAAGCAATTCTTCTGCCCTACCATAATCAGGCTTGCTCATCAAACCTCCTGAAAAATTTCCAGAAGAAAGACCAGAACATACAACATCCCTTGCTGAAATAGGGAAATCCTTTATTATTGTTGTAATCTGAGGAAGGTATCCCATTCTGATACCGGATGGATAATCAATACTTCCGGAAAGTGAAGATATTATTCCAAGAATAGTTTTTATCAGTGTTGTCTTTCCACCTCCATTTGGTCCGATTACTCCAATGAAATCACCTTTGCAGACCTTGAAATCAATATCACGGAGTATGATTTTGTCACCATATCCGGCAGTAACCTTATTAAGTCTGATTAGGATATTATCATCTACTTCCTGCATATTCCATTGACCAATTTAATAAGTTCACCTTTCCAGTCATGCGCAAGAGGATCATACTCTATTGGATAAATTCCTGCCTCGGACGCTATTGCCTTTGCAACTGCAGGATTATCCTGAATACTATAATATATGGAGGTTATACCATCTGATTTAATCAAATCAAATATCTCCTTTAGATATGATGCAGAAGGTTCCTTTCCGTCTATTTCAACAGGAACCTGCCTGAAAGAATAATCCCTGGCAAGATACGACAATGAAGGATGTATAATCAGCACTTTCTCCCCACCGGAAAACAATGCAGAAAATTGAGCATCCATATTTGCAAGATCATCATCGAGTTTCATGGCATTTGCCTTGAAAACTTCAGAATAATCCGGATATGCACTTGATAATTCACCTAGAACAAACAAGGCAATAAGTCTCATATTTTTTACTGACAACCATATATGAGGGTCTCCATGAACATGGCTATGGAAATGATCATGACCATTAACGTAACCATGATGACAACAGTTCCCTGCAATGACATCAACCGCATCCTTAAGTTCGACAACCCTTACATTGTTCCCCATGGCTTTGACATTGTCATTTAAGGCTATTTCAAAATCCATCAACCCCAGAGAGAAATAAATATCCGATTCAGCCAAAGAAGCAACTTGTCTTGGTGTCGGATCGAAATTCTCAGCGCCCGCTGCTTCAGGCACCAGAACATCAACCACAACCGCACTACCTGTAATCTGTTCCACCACCCACTTAAGCGGCGCAATCGAAACGGTAACACGCATCCCTCTATCTTTAATAGTGGAATTACATCCCACCATCAAAAAACCCGCGAGTACAATCAATAACCTTTTCATTTCGCACACAAAGTTAACAACCTTCTCCCCTTTCCCAAAACCAAATAAAATAAGCTTACATATAAATCTGTCAGAACGCAATAACAAGAGATTCAAAGCACAATTAGTCAAAGATGCACAAAGGGGATACATTCAAGCTAAAATAAAAAATGACTACTCAATATTGTACCTAATAGAAACTGATACCCAATTATGGGACATTAATAATATCGTCCACAGCGATTACATTCCGTAAGATCCCAGATAATGGGGTTGAGATGGTATGCAACAAATGTTTAGGTAAAATATTAAGCATCAAAAAAAATAACAAAACAACAATAATACCTTAACACACTGCAAATCAAAAATCGACACAAAAAAATAATTGTACGTTTACAAACATACAAACTACATTTTCACACAAATTAATTACAATACATTGTAAAAACATTTTGAATTAAAAAAAATAAACGTACCTTTGCGCTGTTAAACGTACGTCTTTTTCAAAGAAAGGTTGCGGACACAAGAAAAAGACTTTTATTAAAGATTATTTGATGAGATATTGAAATGAGGCGCAGAAGTAGATGGTGCAAACAGATCAAGACGAACCCACAGAACTCTAACGATTAGTAAGGAAATGGCAAAGTCTTGGTCGTCATGTATGCTGGCGTAAAAAAGAAAAGACAATAATTGAAGAACTACATTAACAAATGATATTGGTAGAATTTAATTAACATTAAAAATAAACTATAATTATGAAGAAAAAAGAAACAATTGATGAGACATACCTTTGTCCGAAAATCGAAGAGGTGTCTATTTTGACCACACATGTTCTTTGCCAAAGTGGTTTGGAGGACTACGATCAAGGGGATGATATTACTTTTTAATTTTATTAAAATTATGAATGAAATTATGAAAAAGATACTTTTATTTTCTATTGCATTATGTGCCATCGTGTCATGTGCAAAACAAGAGGTAGAACCTCAAGAAGAAACAACACCAATCGTATTTACAGCTTCAATTGATGGAGATGACTCAAAAACCGAAGTGACTAGTACAGGAAAAGTTTCTTGGGTAGTTGGTGATGAAATTACTGTTTCAAATGGAACACATACAAGTTGTTATTACATAAAAGAAGAGACAGATATTTCAGGTAATAGAGTTGCAACTTTTACATTTAAAAGCGGGACGAACTTTAATGGGAAAGGTACATACTATGCAACATACGGAGATGTTAGTCTTCAAAGGTATAATCCAGGTCATCCTGGTTCAAATTGTCCAATGGAAGCAGAAGCTACCTCTACAACCGCCAGTTCAAGTAAAATTACTTTAAAATTTAAGAATTCTTGCGGTGTTGTTGCTGTTGTAGCTAATACGGGTGATAATGTGATATCTAAGATTTCACTTGGTGATGCAGCTTTATATTTTACATCTCCTGCTAAATTAGATGGAACATATCTAATTGCGATTCCTGGAGGAGCATCATTCTCGAATGTTACATTTTATAAAAGTAATGGATCTTATGCGACAAAGACATTGGGAACTGCGACAACTATGACTAAAAATGTACTTAGAAAAATGAATACTGGTAACTACTTTGGCAGTGCAACGTATACTGAAATACCTACTTTGAGTGGTTTATTCGCTATATCTTCAAGCCAAAATGTTAAGTTTTCTATAGGCAACCTTCAGGCAGTGTATAATTTAGCAACATCATCGTATTCATGGGGATTTGCAGAACATCAGTACGACATAGTAGGGGGATATCCAGGTAATACCACTATTAATAAACAAGGAGATGGTAAAATAGTTGACTTGTTCGGTTTCTCGAACGCGATGACAAATTTTGGAATCAGTACAAGTCAAGACAATACATTATATGGTGGGGATTTTTTGGATTGGGCTCAAGCTATTGGTGCCACAACAGAATGGAAAACACTCTCTAAAGAAGATTGGGAATATCTGTTAAATAGTCGAGGAGATAATAGCTACGCAAAGGCAAACATAAACGGACAAAGAGGTTTGCTATTATTTCCTAATGGATATGAGGGTGAAATTCCAACTACAGGAGTTGCCAAAACTAATACTTCTAACGCTAATTATCCTAGTGATCCTATGGAACTTAGCAAATGGGAAACAATGGAGAAAGCTGGATGTGTATTCTTGCCATCTGCTTACAAACGTATAGGTGGTGAAGTAGATTATGGAGCTGCTAACCATTATCTACATTATTGGACATCAACGATATCTAACAAATATCAAGCAAATTATTTGTATGCCAACAATACTTATTTTGGTGTAAGTAACAGCCCGCGTTATGAGGGTAAAGCTGTACGACTTGTCAAGGTGGTAGTACCAGAAAGCTAATTATCATATGCTATTTGCTTGGTTCGATGCTTAGACTATACGAAGTGGTTCAGATAATAATGATTAGAGAATACTCTATTTTGAGCAGTTGGACTGAAGAAAAAACATATAGTTGAAGACTATGAAGGTTATTTAAGCCTAAATCTATACATAATTAACGCCCCTTTGGGGGCGTTAATATTTTAAATCTATTTTAAAATCAAAGCGTCAATTTGTTAAACATATTTTGGACTAAGGCTATTTGGACATTTATCTCAGCGGTCTCTACCAAATATTCACTATAAATGATTAGTAATTGAAAGTTATCAAGCCCAGATAAAGACTATTCGATAATCTATCATTTTGCAAGTCAAGGAAAAATGCTTGGGTATTTTCTGTCCTAAGAGAGGCTTATATTATCAACCTATTTTTCCCCATAATCAACATATAAAGAATGTACAAAAACACTTCTCTGTGTTTAATTCAAAGAGATGACTCAAACGCATTAGTTTTTGATAGGTCTAATGGAAAGTATGAGGAGCAAGGGATTTGCGGAACTTGCGGAGTTCGATTGAGTTGATGATGTTCTGCCAGAGGATATAGCTTCCTGGCGCCAGAGCTGCAACCGGGCTGAGGAAGGTTGATGCAAGCCAGATTGCGAAGATGGTATTTTTCTGACCAAGGGCCTGACCTCCACTTATTCGATCACCATATTTCTTTCCGAAAATTCTTCCAAAGGCGAACTGAATGACACAGGCAAAAGCGCTTATTCCCATTATTGCAATCTCCTGGAAAGATATATGGCCATCCATAAACACGGCATCTACAATTCCCGCAATAAGAATTACAAGAGAAAAAGCCCAGATATAGAACGAAATCCAGCGATACCTGTAGAAGAAATCATGCACTTTTGGAAGGAGCAGGCGAAGAGACCATGCAGCAATTATAGGAACAACCAGAAGTGGAAATATCTTTCTCATTATCTTCCATACCATTGCGATGAATTTAAAATCCGAACATCCGGGAATCATCGGAATTATTAGGGGTATGGCAAATGATACCACGCAATTTATTATAAGTATATAAGAGACAAGAGATGCCACATTTCCCTTCAGTTTATCAGTAATAACTGAAGATGCAACGGCTGTCGGACAGATAAAGGAAATGAAAATAGCGCATGCCACATCCCTGTCAACTGGAAGGAGAAGGAAAAGGAATAATGACGAGCATCCTATCTGAAACAATACATGCCATAAATGCCATTTCTGAAACTTGATATTTCTAGGGGATATCGAAGTAAAGGAAAGAAAGAGCATTGAAAACATCAGAAAAGGCATCATCTTCTGTGTAACGGCGTCAACTTGCGGTTTGCACTCAGCAAGAAATGGAATCTCGGCAAACGCCAATGAGCAAAGAGCGCCCAAAGCCATTGCAGTAACAAGAGTCCAGTCCTTTATCAGTTTCTTTATTATCATGAGTCAAAAGTAGGTAAAATTCACTTTCAATGTACAAATGAACAAAGGGAGTCCAGATTATGTCGCTGTATTATGTGTCAATATAATGTTTACATATTATACTTCTAGATATTGTTTATGTATTATGTTCTGTTTTATATCTTTTATATTTCATTCATTATTCTTATTTATGGAATAATATAGTTTTACTAAATTTGACACCACAAATCGGTTTAAACCATAATTGTTACCGAATTATACCATTATGGATATTATTTTATTTTAGATATAGACATCAACATTACATACAACAGACAGCCTTTCAGGTAAAAAAAATTAGTTATTCGTTATGATATCATTATTCGCAAAGCCAGAAAATATGACACTGAAGCAGTGGCAGATTGCACTGCGCAAACAGATTGCAGAAAAAGAAGCTTTTTTTGTTACGCCAATTCGTAATTCCTATGGGGAGTTTATAGTATCAAATGCGAAAAACAAAAACGAATATAAAGTTGTATACAGAGGCGAAGATAGTGAATGGAATTACTGTTCGTGTATGGATTTCAAGACTTCAAAACTTGGAACCTGCAAGCATATTGAAGCTGTCAAACTTACCAATCCAAAAGCTGTTCTTGAACTGCCATCATATTCATCCATCTATCTTTCATACATGGGTGCCGAGCGTTGTGTCAAAATCCGTATTGGATATGAAAACCAGAATGAGATATCCGAGATTTCGAAGAAATACTTTACCAGTCAGAATACATTAATGGCTAAATATTACGAGGATTTCAGTTCCGTTGTGGATGAAATCTCCGGATACGGCGTACACATTTACAATGATGTACTGGAGTTCATATCAAAGAGAAGAGATGCGATAAAACGTGACGGAATCCTTGAGAAGAAATATACAGATAGCGAACTTGACAAAGTGCTGAAGGCAAATTTATATCCATATCAGAAGGAAGGAGTAAGATTTGCTTTCAGAAATGGAAAAGCCATAATCGCAGACGAAATGGGACTTGGCAAGACAATTCAGGCCATCTGCGCAGCTGAAATATACAAACGTGAGGGCCTAATTGAAAACACTCTTATCGTGTGTCCTACATCACTTAAATATCAGTGGAAAAGGGAACTTGAAAAATTCACAGGAGATCAGGATATTCTTGTAATTGAAGGGAATCATCTTAAACGCATGGAGATGTACAACAGCAGCAATCACTATAAAATCATATCTTACAACTCCCTGTGCAACGATATTAAAATTACCGGAGGCCTTTCATTTGATCTTGTTGTAATGGATGAAGTCCAGAGGCTTAAGAACTGGAACACCCAGATTGCAAAGGCAATAAGAAAACTTGACTGC
The DNA here is from genome assembly GCA_002315675.1 of Rikenellaceae bacterium UBA1749. GTDB lineage: Bacteria > Bacteroidota > Bacteroidia > Bacteroidales > Rikenellaceae > Mucinivorans. The sequence continues at coordinate 28,273 of DCHP01000026.1, forward strand.
AACTATTCTGTCATCCTTTCAGGAACACCACTTGAGAATAAGCTGGAGGATTTATATTCAATAGTACAGATTGCCGATCAGTTCTGCCTTGGCCCATACTACAAATTCCGTTCAGAACATGTACTGACAGATGAAAATGGCAAGACAATCGGATATAAGAATCTAAATTCCATAAAAGACAATCTGGTCAACGTCCTTATAAGAAGAAAAAAATCTGAAGTGCATTTACAGCTTCCGAACAGGATTGACAAGAATCTTCTTATTCCTATTACAGAAGTTCAGATGGAGATGCATGAAGAATTCAAGGCCGGCGTTTCCAGAATCGTCAACAAATGGAAACAGATGAAATTCCTTAGCGAGACAGACAGGTTACGTCTTATGATGCTAATGGGAAACATGAGAATGGTATGCGACAGTACCTATATCCTGGACCAGAAAACCCGGGATGACACTAAAGTTGACGAAGTATATAATATTGTAAGAGAAACTATCGACAGTACCGATGAAAAAGTTGTCATTTTCAGCCAATGGGAAAGGATGACAAGAATCATCGCCGAGGAATTTAAGAAAGGTAACATTAAATACGAATATCTTCATGGAGGAGTACCTTCTGCAAAACGCAAGGCAATAATTGATAATTTCAATGACGACCCTAAAACCAGAGTCTTTCTTTCAACAGATGCCGGAGGTGTTGGACTTAACTTACAGTCAGCGTCAGTTATTATAAACGTCGATCTTCCGTGGAATCCAGCTGTTCTCGAACAAAGAATCGCCAGAATATGGCGTATCGGACAACAAAGAAACATACAAGTCATCAATCTCATTGCAAAAGGAACAATTGAAGAAGGGATGATTGGAAAACTTAGGTTCAAATCAGCAATGGCTTTAGGAGCACTTGATGGCGGCGAAGACACAATTTATTTGGATGATGACAAGTTCAGCACTATCGTTGAGACCATAGGATCTTATATAACCGAGGAAGTATCGATAGATGAAGATTCTCTTTACAAGGAAGGAGAAGAAAAAGCCAACAATCCTGACATCGTTGTTTCGGAAGAAGATGACATTCTGTTATCTTCAGAGCCAAATTTGTTTACCACATCAAATCCTGACGACGAATCTAATAGTTCAGGTATTTCATCATCTGAAGGCCACAATGTTTCAAGTGGCCATATCCAGGCAAATGCTCTACCTAAGGAAAAAGTACAGAAAAGTATCGATTTCATGTCGAAAATGCAGAAACTGCTTAGTTCTAAATCAATATGCAACATGTTGGTTGGAGCAATGGCCATGGAAGATCCTGAACATATACAGGAGCACATAAAAGAGATTGAAGAGAACAGAAACAACATAGAAGAGTTACTTGGCATCATGAAGCAATTTTCAGAAAGCAGCGATAATTAAGAAGCAGGTGTCGGAAAACAATACCAGTCAGTGCCTTCAATCCTTTTAATTGCACTTCATACTGCATCATATCCCATATCGTCAAATAGTGCTGAAGAAAGACATCAGATGACACACCTTATACTTTTTGATTATTTTTGCGGACTGAATTTTTACGTATAGAGTTTTTGCGAAGATGAAAACCATATATTTTATCAAGGATAATATTGCCTTGATTGTACTTCTGACTGCAATAGTTTCGCTGTTTTTCCCTATAACATTTACATGGATTGACCCATCTACAATCAATTACCTTCTTGGCATTATTATGCTTCTGATGGGAATGACGCTTAACATCAATGATTTTAAGATAGTATTCACAAGACCCAGGGATATTGTCATAGGTTTTTTAGCTCAGTTTACAATTATGCCGGCACTTGCATGGTCGCTGACCCGGATTTTCTCTCTTCCAGAAGAATATGCCATCGGCGTAATTCTTGTTGGATGCTGCCCGGGAGGTACTGCTTCCAACGTAATCACATACCTAAGTCGCGGAGACATTGCTCTTTCAGTCGGAATTACATCAGTTTCCACGATTTTCGCACCACTGCTGACCCCTCTTGCCTGCTGGTATTTTGCAGGGGCCTATGTTGACGTAGACATTCTCGGAATGCTGCTGTCAATTGTCAAGATTGTCATACTGCCAATAATTGCAGGTTTTATCCTTCAGAAATACTTTCCAAAGCTGACAAAAAGCATTACAACAATACTGCCAGCATTGTCAACCTTAGTCATAGCACTTATTGTGGGAATAGTAATAGGGATGAACTCCGAGAAATTACTCGACACAGGATTGACCGTTATTTGTGTAATAATTCTTCACAATATACTTGGATATATCTTCGGATTCGTTGCCGGGATTGCAACAAGAATGAGTCCAAAAAAATGTATTGCACTTTCAATAGAAGTGGGTATGCAGAATTCCGGTCTTGCATGCAGTCTGGCTCAGCAACATTTCAGCACATTACAGGCAGCAACTGTTCCAGGAGCCATTTTCAGTGTCTGGCATAACATATCAGGAGCTATAATAGCCAAGATCTTTACTTCGCTTTCGTGGCAAAATACTTCCAAAGAGGAGCAGCGTGAAGAATCTGAATAATTTCACCATCTTCCAGAAGTTGCCTGACATACTCCTCAGAAAGAAGATGAACCGAAATATCTTCAGTTGCATCAAGTTTCTGAGATGACATTTTCCGAACTCCTTTTGCAAGAAAAGAGAAGCAATAATTATTGTTTGAGCCAGGATTCGGCGCACCTTTCATAAGCAGAGACCACTCTCCCCCACCAAAGCCTGTCTCTTCCATTAGCTCCCTTTGGGCGGCTTCAATAGGTTCTTCCCCCTTTTCAATTACACCGCAGGGAATTTCAAAGGCAGTACTACCGACAGCATGCCTGTATTGTCTTTCCATTACCATCTGACCATCTTCCGTGATTGCGACCACGTTAATCCAGTTCGGATATTCAAGCACATAATACTCTGGGACAAGACGGCCATCGGGAAGTTCGGCTTCCTCCAAACGAACTGTAAGCCATGGCCTGTTGAAGAGATATTTACTACTGAGTACTTTATATTTGCCTTCCTCTGTTATTGTTGATTTTTTCATTTGTCATCTGATTAAATGTCTATATGTCCAAAGTATTCAAAGCACTCACTATGGAATACTTTATTTCGTACATTAATAAAGAAAAGTTGCCACAAAAAGCCATCGCAAATATGGTAAAAATTATGGGAATGTAAGAGGAAAACAAAAAATTAGATTTATTGCTCCTCGAAAAAGCAGGCTGATTGATTGAAGTTGAAGATACACAGCATTTCTTAACCAATCGTTTTGACCATAACGGAGATATGAAACTTCATATGCAGACATTGGCTGCATTGTATCCAGAAGCTGATAGCTATGAAAAAATATTGATGGTTTGCCGTAAAATGCGTCTTCCTGAATCTACCCAAGAGGAAGTATTCCGAAGGATGGTCTTTAATTATTTTGCAAACAGTACAGACGACCACAACAAGAATTTTTCATTTCTTATGGATGAAAGCGGAAGATGGAAACTTTCCCCTGCTTATATTTAACCTATATATTCAACACAGGAGGTTATCTTCCGGAGACTATGCATTGTCTTATGATGAGGGGGAAATATTCCGGATGGACAAAGGAGGATGCTATTTCTCTGGCAAAAGAGTCAGGTATTAGGAAAACTGAGGCAATAATTGCAAAGACAGCAGAGGCAATCAAACGATTCAGAGCTATAGCAGAAAAATACAAAATAAAGAAGTGTTGGATTGGAGCAATAGAACATACACTATTTTCCAATATGGAAGCATGGGGATTTGCTGGTTCTGTTGAAGATTCTTCTTTAACCCACATTGCAGTTAAAGCCTC
>DCHP01000054.1:0-45221 GCA_002315675.1 Rikenellaceae bacterium UBA1749
ACACCCCTATCGCGGAGCGTTATACATATTAAGATAGTCAGACAATAATATTCGAACTTACAAACTGCCAATGAAAAGCGGCAGATCAATATACAAATACAGAAGTTTATGAAAAGTAGGCAACAGAAATAATCTACCAATGAAATTTTTCATCAATATTCTTTAATGACAACAGCACAATAGTGCCTAACAGTGCAGACAATAACGATCCGGCAAGAACTGCTAGTTTTCCGACATTTATCAAACTCTGATTATCAACAAAGGCAAGGTTATCAACAAAAATTGACATGGTAAATCCTATTCCACCCAACAAACCTACCCCAAGGAAACTGCCCACATGAGCCCCGTCTGGATTTGAGGCAATATGCAGTTTAATAAGCAGATACGACACCAGACAAATACCAAGGGGTTTCCCGACAACCAGTCCAAGTATTATTCCAAGAGATTCAAATGAAAGGAAATTTGAGAATGCATCCGGTTCTACATAAACACCGGCATTCGCAAAGGCGAAAAGCGGCATTATTATAAAATTAACAAAACCTGCCAATGAGTCCTCAAGTCTCTGAAGAGGAGGAATTGTATTGCGAGCAACAACACGCAATTCCAGCAAAGTCCTATGCGCATTAGGGGACATATAGTTGTTTGGTTCCGTTACATCAAGGTCCTCAATTAAGCACAAAGCTTTTTCTTTAAGATATTTTTTTGAGAACCTGGACTCTATTGGAAGGGCAAATGCAATAATTACCCCTGCAATAGTAACATGGACTCCTGCAAACATAAAACAGAACCATATCAGTATCGAAGGTATTACATAAAAACTGGTTGAATATACCTTCAGATAATTGAGAAGGAACATGAAAAATGTTATCAGCAAAGAGAGTATGACCCATGTCATATTAAGTCCATTTGAATAGAAAAGCGCAATGACCATTATGGAGCCAAGGTCATCTGCAACCGCAAGCGTAGTTAAAAAGACTTTCAAAGAAAGAGGAACTTTCTTTGAAAACATGGAGAGGATTCCAAGGGAAAAAGCAATGTCTGTTGCCATTGGGACACCCCAGCCATGAATAGTCTCCGGAGAGCTGGAATTACATAATAGATATATCAATGCGGGGAATAACATACCTCCAAGCGCTGCAAATACAGGAAGCGATGCCTGTTTCCATGTAGACAAGTGACCAAATTTAAATTCTCTTTTTATCTCAAGTCCTACAGAGAAAAAGAAAACTGACATCAGACCCTCATTTACAACTTCAAGCAATGTGAATTCGATCGGCGGAAAATTTCCAAGGGAGATTGAGAAGGCCATGTCCCACATAGTGTTATAAAGATGGGATAAACCAGGCAGATTACTCATAACTAAGGCCAAAGCCGTAGCACATATAAGTAACATCCCACAGAACATGGAAGATGATTTTATTTTTGCAAGCCATCTGTTATGCCATGCCTTTAACTTATAAACAGCAATATGTAATTCGCTAATTGTCATGATTTTCATTGGATTATTCCACGAAAGTTACGCAATTATTTGCAAAAATTGTGCGAATAATTTCAAATTGTTTGTAACTATTAAGTCCCCCAGGGTAAAAACAACCATCAATGTATCAAGCAAACATTCCAGAAAGAGGTCTACCTTTGATATTGGACATAGTGACTGAATAGTTACGATTGATTCTCGATAGCTCCTGGCAAGCCCTTTGCAGGAGCAATAATTTTTATCGCACTTCTAAGTTGAATTTACACAGATTGATTGCCGTATGACAAGATCACTTGGATAAAGATTGTTTACACGGCCCAGAATTCTATTTGCCCAACCCAGAGAGACATTCCTGTATTTCACCACTGATAATCCCTGTCTGAAAAGATCCGGATTCTGTGTATCCCTCTTCAGATAATGGAGTGAATCTTCAAGAGAAAGGGATGAAACAGAATCAAAGCTTAACTCATTATAGAATGCAAGAGGCTGTGAAGGCTTTAATTTGCCGGCATAGATCTTACCAAACTGAATTCCTGCATAAACAGGTGACACCACCCCACGTATTAAATCCATCTCATTTGATATAGATTCAGGAAAACCATAGTACCTGTCACCAATCACTCTGAAATCAAGGTTTCTGGGACCAGACAGTGCTCTGAGCGTTGAAACGTCATTTTTCGCCGCCTTCTTAAAAGGAACAACCACCTTGATTTTATCCGTATGCCCCATACATTCTGATGTTTTCTGCAAAAGGGCAACAAAGAAACCTTCACCCTTTGTCCTATGAGGAAAGAAATGATATCCATATCCTGAAGTAAAAGCTGATTCAGGGACAATACCATCAAGAGGAATATAGTCGGCACCAAGTTCAGTCATTATATAGTTAACCATTTCTTCATCCTCATACCTGTTATATGTACAGGTTGAGTATATCAGATATCCACCTGGGAGCAAAGCATCCCATACATCACAAAGAATTGATTTGGACCTTGAAACACATGCCTGAACAGACTGGGGTGACCATTCAAGAATTGAGTTATGGTCTTTTCTGAACATACCTTCACCTGAACATGGGACATCTGCCAGTATAAGATCAAAATAACCGGAAAGATTGGAAAAGCACTTTGGTTTTGCATTTGTAACAATGACATTGCCCGTTCCCCATCTTTGGACATTTTCAACCAGAACCTTCGCCCTGTTAGGAATAATTTCATTTGAGACAAATAAGGAATCTTCAGAAATAATAGAAGCAATATGTGTTGTTTTGCCACCAGGGGCCGCACATAGATCAAGGACTTTCCTAGGTGCCAGGTGCCTGACAATCTCACCTACTATCATACTGGATGCTTCCTGAGGATAATATGCTCCACCCCAGAAAAGAGGATCAAGGGTAAAAGAAGGCCGTTCACTCAAATACCTGCCATGGGTACACCATTCCACCTTTTCACTATCATCAAAATAATCAGTTGGTTTGCACGGATTAAGTCTGATTGATGTAGGAGGCTGGGTATCAGTGATTGACGAAATGAATGCTTCCCTTTCGATTTGAGAATCAAAAAGAGAAGCTGTTTCTTCAATGAAAGATATAGGCAAATTATTCATTCAACATCTTACGGACTTTATCAACAATGGAAGATCTTTCTTCATTGTCATTGACAAAATCAGATTTTGCGACGTCAATTACAAGTAGTTTTCCCGTATAATTTGCTATCCACTCATTATACAGACTGTTTAATCTCCTCAAATAGCCTTCATCAATGGAAAGTTCATATGGGCGTCCTCTCTTTTGAATCTGACTTTTCAGTGTTGCTGGGGATGCCTTCAGATAAATAAGCAAATCAGGTTTAGGAAGATGTGAAACAGTAAAGTCATATAGTTGCATATAACTTTCGTAGTCCCTATGTGATATCAAAGAGGCATTATGAAGATTCTTTGCAAAGACTTCAGCATCTTCATAGACAGTTCTATCCAGTATTCTATTTTCACCACTACATTCAACAGCTGAAATCTGACGAAGACGCTTACCCAGGAAATATACCTGAAGATTGAATGACCACCTCCGCATATCATCATAGAAATCACCGATATACGGATTCTCTTCGCTATCATACATCACTCTCCAACCGAGTTCATTGGATAGTAGTTGAGCCAGACAACTTTTTCCACTACCTATATTTCCAGCTATTGCAATGTACATATCTATTGAAATTTAGAATAAATATTATTGAAATATTCCTGATGCCGTTTCTGAACATCAACTCTCTTGCAATCATATGATGAAACAAGAATGTTGTACAACTGCTTAATATACGATTCAGCTACTGGTTGGATATACACCCATTTTGCACCTTTGAATCTGGTATAATAATCCAAATATTCCTTCAGGTTCGCAATGTAATTTTCAGCCAGCAGATCTCCTTTTTCATTAGCTCCGGCTTTCCAGTATGCCTCACATACAGTAATAATGGCATCATCATACCTTACTTTTGATACAGGAATCACGTCCATCAGTTTATCCAGCACCTCGATTGCTTTGTCGTTTTTCCCTTCTTTGGACAAAGTTGAAGATAGCAAAGCAAAGTTAGCCCTTATTCTGGAAACCGAAACTGTATAATCAATAAATGAATCAATATAAGTATTCGGATCTGAAATATTTCCATATCTGAATACATTCATCATTTTATTGTACAAGTCATCGGTATCAATGCGTCCTATGGCTTCGTATGATTCAATTGGCGATTTTATAGGCACAAGATGATATGCGAAACCATCATTCTGGAGATATGTATAATGGTTGTCATTTGATATCCCAACAAGCCCAAAATCAATTAGGCCACCAAATGAGGTGAAGAAAAGAGGTCTCTTCCATTCAAAATGAGCGAACATATCAATCATCATAAGCTGATCAATAGTAATGACATCATCTTTAAGATCAATATAGATAGTATCTTCAACCAAAGGAAGGTCTTTTTCCTTGATTATTCCAGAAGCTATGGCATTCTCCTTATTGACAGGAAGTGCAATATGAGAAGACGGGACAAAATCATAATCGACAGAGCCTCCACTAGGATATTTAGTCTTAGGGTCATCACTGGATACCCACGTCATAACATCCTTAGCAGTCCAGACGCCACCACCTGGATGAGGGACATCATAAACCGGGAACTGAAGCATCGCCCCTTCACGATATTTTTTCTCAGGCAAAGAGAACGGAATAGGTTCACTCTCATTTGACTTCATTTTCATCTGTTTAATATACCAACCGCCCTGAATATAGGAAGCATTCATAACCTTTACATCGGTTCTGACGCCCTCAACTTCCTGAGCATACCATACAGGGAACGTATCGTTATCACCATAATTTACAATAACAGAATTAGGCAATGTTGAATTCAGATAGTTGAATCCCATATCACGTGCCACAGTTCTGCCGCTTCTATCATGATCATCCCAGTTCTGCTGGGCCAAGATAGCTGGAACTGAAAGTACTAGGACAGCCGTCACGGCAAGGGCAGGTTTCCATGACTTTATATATTTTTCTAGAAACTCCTGCACGCATAACACACCCAGTCCAATCCAGATTGCAAAAGCATAGAAAGAACCCGCATATGCATAATCTCTTTCCCGTGGCTGCAACGGAGTCTGATTCAAATAAAGGATTATGGCTATACCTGTCATAAAGAACAGTAACATAACTATCGAGAAACCCCTGCCATCTCTTTTCAACTGGAAGAAAAGTCCGATAAGTCCCAGAATCAAAGGAAGGAAAAAATATGTATTACGTCCTTTATTAGAAGCTATTTCATGAGGAAGATTATCCTGAGGTCCGAGATAAAGTTCATCAATAAATCTGACACCAGACATCCACTGACCATTGTCAATACCGCCTGAGCACTGTATGTCACTTTGCCTTCCCACGAAATTCCATAGGAAATAACGCCAGTACATATGATTCATCTGGTACAATACAAAGAATTTAATATTCGACCAGAATGTAGGGATTTCAACTTTCTGTTTCTGATTTCCGTCGTCAGTAATTACTGAACGGACAATATGTTTGTTATTACCATTATTTGTGTAGCCTATCCATTTTTTATATTCCTTTACATGGTTACCCGATGAGGAGTACATTCTAGGAAAGAACATCTCTGTATTTGGGCTATAGTTATAGCCAGTCAATTTTTGATAAGGCTTATACGCAATATTAAGTGTCGTATCACCATTTCTGACAGATGTTTCCTTGATAAGTTGATATGATGTTTCAAAGTTTTTTCTATCTGTAGGCAGTACAGTACTTGCATAGGTCTGACCATATATCAAAGGCCTTGATCCATATTGTTCCCTATTAAGAAAAGCTTTCAGGGCGTATGGATCTGATGGCTGATTTGAATTCATTGGTGGATTTACAGAACTTCGGACAAGTACAACGGTATATGACGAAAAGCCTATGATTACCATTGCTATTGATGTACAGATAATATTAACCAGGCGGGACTTATTTGTAGGCGATACTGATGATTTTCTAATCTCGTAGTATAAAAACACCAATACTAAAATGACAAAGAAAGCCAGACCGAAATTGACAGGAAGACTTAATACGTTAACAAAGAATCTATCTACAAAGGCCCCTATACCGACAACCGTTGGAGTCAACAGATAGAACACTCCTGTCAGGACCATTCCGATTATTGTTGGCGGAATCAATTGTTTTATGGTTGTTCTTCCTGGAAATCTCTTAAAGAAATATATAAAGGTTAAGGCAGGAATTGTCAATAAGTTAAGAATATGAGCACCAATGGAAAGTCCCATAAAATAACTTATCAGTATAAGCCATCTATCACTCTTTGGTTCATCCGCAATTCTTTCCCATTTGAGCATAGCCCATACTACAACTGCAGTAAACAATGATGATAGAGCATAGACTTCCGCTTCAACTGCAGAGAACCAGAATGTATCAGTGAATGCGTATGACAAAGAACCAATGGCAGCCGCCAGCAATATTCCCCATTCTGTTTTATCTTCTCCACCTCTTGGAGAGCCACGATAGAGCATGTGACCCAGCATGACAATAGACCAGAACATGAAAAGAATCGTAAGAGCACTTTCCAGGCCAGAAAGGAAATTGATTGCATAGGCCACAGTTGATGTGTCACTTGCAAACAAAGCACCAATTCTATTTATTAAAAAGAACAATGGAGTTCCAGGAGGGTGTCCCACTTCAAGTTTATAGGAAGTTGCTATGAACTCACCACAATCCCACAGGCTGGCTGTCGGTTCCAACGTCAGTGTATAGGTTGCTAAAGAAATAATAAATACACCCCAACCTATAAACATACTTAATTTATCATACTTATTCATTTCCGATGCTATTACTTTGTTTACTCAATTTAACCAACGAAATTCTATTGTCAGCAGCTCTAATTATCTCAACGAACAAACCGTCCAATTCATATTTTGCTCCTTTTTCAGGCAATTCTTCACTATTGAACAGGATCCATCCCGCAAGAGTATCATATTCGTCGCTGACCGGAATTCCTATCCTATATTTTTCATTAATATATTCTATTTCCTGTCTTCCGGAAAATATCCATGTCTGATTATCAAGGATTTTTTCCACCATATCGTCCTCATCATGTTCATCTTCGATATCGCCGACTATCTGTTCAATGATGTCCTCTATGGTAACAATCCCGGCTGTAGCACCAAATTCATCAATAACGACAGCCAGGCTCTTGTGATGACGGATAAAGTCTTCCAACAATCTTTGAGCAGAAAAACTTTCAGGTACATAAATAATATCCAGAAGCAGATCCTTTATATCACCTGAATTCTTCCTGAAAAGACTTTTTGAGCTGACATAACCAATTATATTATCAACACTTTCCTCAAAAACAGGAATCCTTGAATAGTGTGAAGATATAAATAATTTACTTAAGTGTTCAATACCATCATTTACATCAATGGCTTCTATCTCCACCCTTGGGACCATACAATCACGAGCCTTCAAATCCGAGAAGTCCAGCGCTTTCTGAAACATTTCAAGATCAGATGCCTGTACATCATTTTCACCCTCACCCTGTTGGACCCCATCTTCAACTAAATCCTGAAGGTCTGCCAATTTGAAATGCCCGTTCGTATCTGCATCCGACAATAGCTTACCTGTAAACAAGAATGATATCAACCTGGAAATTAAAGTGCAGATAATGGCAATGGGATAAAAGATAAGGTAAAAGAATAGAAGCGGAATGGCAAACAATCGAAGATACAAATGAGGTTCTCTTTTTACAACCGCCTTTGGCAGGAATTCAGCAAAAAGAATAACAATAATGGATGAGATGAAAGTCTCAACAACAATATTGGATGTAATATACATAGCAATAATTGTTGCCATTGACATTGAATAAATTACAAGAGCGATATTATTCCCAATGAGTATTGTTGACAAATATTGTCCAGGATTTGAAAGGAAAATTCCACTTATCCTGAAATAAAGAGGATGTTCCTTCCGGTCAAGTTCAATTCTTAATCTACTGGAAGCTATATAAGCAATCTCCATCGCGGAAAAGAATGCGGACAATAAAAGAACAACTAATATGACAATCCAATCATTCAGCATATTATCACTCCCAAATTATTTCTTCTTCAGAAGAAATTTCACTTTCATTGGACTGTTGTACTGTATCACTTGAATACTGCATGGTATCCGAAGGGTCATTTTTTATAGTCATCTGCCCCCTTGATCTATTAAACCTCCATCTGCTGAACATATCATCAGTGCTGAATCCGTACCCATACCACCAATTCCCCGAATCAAAGACTCTTGTAAGATGGTCATTATAAATCAAGCCGTTATTCTGATCCCAGAAAAGTACATCAGTCTCAAACTTTTTCTTTTCCTTGAAATTATTCCCGACAATATGTCCTCTAGCTTCCCAGGTATTGGTATTTTCCCATAGAATCGCATAATCCGTAACCAGATCAGCAATAATCTCCTGTGATGATGAATCTGAGAAACAAAGCACCCTGACACCTTTCGGGTATTCAGTATATGGTTCGGAAGCATACTCATAACGACGGATTTCAGGTGCAGACATTCTGAATCTTTTAAGGCCATTACCAGCATGAACCATAACATGATCATAACTCAACATGGTAGCAGTGCTATCTGCGAAAATTATTGCATCCGGCGTCTCTGCTCGATTACATGAAAAAAATAGCAAAGGCACAATAACAAATTGCGCCCTTACTATTGCTGTATATAGTCGTTTAATCATTAAACTCAACAGCTATATATTATTTAGTTTCTTCCTCTTACAGTAGTTTTCCCAGATACCCAGCTACAACTAACATTATATGAAGCACCATCTTCCAGACCACGCATGAAAAGTTCATCCTTCTTTGGGAAATTTCCGGAATAAACAGCTATGGCCTTTTTAATATTTTCAGCCTGAGGATCATCCTGAGGAATAAGACGCAATGCCTTAGAATAGTAGTCTACAACTAGCCAGTAAGCAGCTTGCTTATCAAAGTCAGAACAGCCTGAATTCACCGCACCAGCCACTGCTGATGCATAGAAATTAGATGCCATTCCGTTATCAGGATCAATCTGAAGGACCTTTTCACAATATGATGCAGATTCACGGTATTTCTCCATTGCCAATGTCTGCCCTGCTGCACGAAGCATATGTTTAACCTTTTCAGCTGGGTCAGTTTCATTGTTGATTGCAACATTGATATATTCCAATGCTTTTTCGTATTCCTTTCTTTCTTCGTACACACCAGCTAACATTAGTGCAAATTCAGGCTGAGGATCATTCTGATAGTATTTCTCAAGCAGTTCCATCTGCCAAGGATTCTGGCATTTTGCGTGGTTGAATAATCCAAGTATCTTCTTCAGCAAATCATTGTTAGATGGGTCAGCTTCATATTTCGGACGGAAAATCTTCTCTATGTTCTCACAATTTGCAGCACCACTTGACGCGAAAGTTGCGTCTATTGAGGCTTGAATATCCCTTCCTGTCGGATCCTGGCTCGTTTTCAGAATTTTTGAAAGTTCCTCATAGCGAGTCATATAATTTTCCAGACTGATTTCATCGAATTTGAAGGATTCAGTAACCAAAGCGAAATATTGTCCTACAAGTTCTGGGACAGGATGCTCTGATGTTGCAGTAATTGCATCAACAAAGAATTTATAGCCATTCTCCTTATCATCAGGATTCAACTGATTGTAAAGTCTTGCTTTCTGAGTCAGGACATATCCATAACCACGGGAAGGATGATTCTTGAAATTCTCAGCACGCAAATCAAATAAAATCACTATACTATCCAAAGCCATCTTCCTGTCAGAATCATTTTCTGCCGCAGTAAATCTCTGGCGATACATTTCCACACCTTTAATATAAAGGTTTTCTGAAATTGTAGGAACCTTCTGCAAAAGTTCCTGAAGTTCCTTTGATGTCTGGCCCCAGTCTTTTAGACCAAATGAAACACCGAATGCTGCATACAACTTTGCATTCTCTGTTCTTTCCTCAGGAGTTGCACCATAACGAGGATCATTTAAATAAGCCTGTGCATTTACTGAAAAAATTGATGCAAATGCCAAAAGAGCAAATAATATCTTTTTCATTTTAACAAATAATAAATTATTCTAGTAGAACTTTCGTCTATGGAACCACATATCATCCCCAAAGAATGCAAATCCGACATTCAATTTATAGAACGATTCCTTGATCTGTCCCTCAATATGTTTTCCGCGCATTCCGACTTCAAGAGCAATGGACACCTTATTCAAGGTTCCTCGTTTCAGAGGTATATCAAGACCTAATGTAAAACTTCCTGATTTCATCTGATAGCCATCCTTTACCAGATAGCTCTTACCATATTTAAAACCAGCCTTGTATGTTAACCTTTTATATGTTTCGTATAAGTCAAACTGATTTGGTGTATAAGCAAAACCCAGACGAATCTGACTTTGAGTGGACAATGAATAACCGGTAGTTTCGTATGAAGTATCGAAAGCACCACTATAATCCTGGAACTCATAATCGAGTCCGACAGAAATCTTTGAATTATTATAGAACAGCCCACCTGCAATCTTTAACGGAATCTTGATTTCATCATTACCTGAATATGTTGAAATTGTATCCATTGCAGTTCCATCAGTAACATACGTTGCTTTATTTGTTGGAGCATCAATAAAGGACGCTGAGCGGAACGTACCTCCCACATTCAGATAACCATCTTTTGACAATCTGAATGTATAAATGAAACCTGCATCTAAAAACCATTCAGAAATATGTAGATTTGACGTATTCGCTACATATCGGTAAGAGGTCTCTGAAGAAATCATATTCACCATAGTCGCCTGACATGACTTATCAATATTTCCGAAATAATAACCTATTGACGCACCGATGCTGAAATTCTTCGTTATCCTACCACCAAGTGAAGCTTTGAATTCACTGACACCACCCTCACCTGTATATGTATACAAAGTTCTACCTATACTTTGCGATATATCCTCTTCGTTACCAATACTTGTTATTCTATAACCGACAATTGTAGTAGGAACCAATGACAAACCAAGAGCCAGAGTCCTAGATATAGGGACAGACAACCCAATATCGTTCATTGATGCTGAATTTCTGGCACCCCGCGTGGAAACATAATTTCCTGAATAATCATACCCCCAACCTTGTCCAAGATAGCCCCTGCAGACTCCTCCGAAAGAGAACAACGCAGTTTTCGGTGGCATAAAAGCAACAGAAGCAGGATTCATATAATTCACCTCCATATGCACTCCTGAAGGCCCAACATACATATTTGGTCGCATTGCAACACACACTCCGCCCATACCACGCTGAGATGCAGTGGTTGGTGACACACAATCACCAAGTCCATACATAGTATATGGAGAGAATGTATTTGGAGAGTGAGACGTCTGAGAATATCCTACCTGAAAAGATAGTAAGAACATAGCAACAACAAGAATCGTAAATCTTGATATCTGCCATATATTGTAGTTCTTTTCTGTCTCTCTAATTATCATACCAATTAAACAATTTAATTTGACATCCACTATCGCTCTAATCATTTGTTACTTTCAAGAATAATATTCAAACCTTCAAATAGTAAAATGTCATATTCTGCAAATATCGTAATTTTAAATTTATCAACAAAATATTTAGCATCATAGCCGCTAAAGACAATTTCTGCATCGGGATTTCTGGAGGTATAACCTTCTATTTCATAAAGCATGGACTTATATACTCCCTGAAAGATTGCATCCTCAGTATTTCTCGGGGGGAATACAGTTGAATTGATGTTATTGTCAGAATAACGGCTTGAATTCAACAAAGGCAGTGCACCAGTATGCTCATACAAAGATGACAGCCTCAGCTGAAGACCAGGAGAAATAGAGCCCCCTAAAAACTGACCTTTTGAATTGACAGAATCTATTGTCAACGCGGTACCAAAATCAAATATCAAGCAATCTTTACCTGGCAACTTTCCATTTACCCCAACAGCCAGCGCAAGCCTATCCGCACCTAATCTGTCTGGACTCTCATAACAGTTCTCAATTGGAGAATGTGTGACTCCAGGTTTGAAATTTATGGAAAATGGAGTTATTGAGGAAATGTGATCAATTGTTCCCCTGTCAAGCTTTCTTGTTGAAATCCATATTGAAGAATCAATATCAAACCTTCCAAGAAGATCGCTGATCAATCTGGTTTGAATTGAATCATGACGGTAATATTCTATCAATGAATTGTTACTATCCATTACAGCCATTTTGACTGCTGAATTGCCAATGTCAATTATGAGGTTCATTTCAAAAATCTAATATCTTATCGATATCACTGACTCCGGAAATAGACAGTGATGTTTTCTTGTTCTGTTCAAGTCTAAAACGGGAAGGTGATTTAACTATTGAGTACATCATACCCTGAAATTCGTCCGTCTGAAAGAAAGGACAGCTTTCGTCATCGGTAAAGAATATCCTGGCTTTAGGTGGATTGAAGATAATCTTCTCTATTCCCATTTTACCAGCCTTGTTTCTAAGTCTTACCACTTTAATCAAGTTTGAAACCTGTTCGGGAATAGGGCCAAACCTGTCAACTAAGCTTTTTTGAAGGATATCTATTCCTTCATCACTTGTAATACTATCCAGTTCCTTATATAAACGGAGTTTCTCAGATGTAGAGCATATATAATCATCAGGCAGATATGCCTCAATGGATGTTTCAATATGACAATCGATATTTCTGGCAATCTGAGGTATTACACCTTGTTCTATTTTCAATTCTTCTACAGCCTCTGCTATGATTTTCTGGTAAGTTTCATAACCCATTTCCGACACGAAACCACTTTGTTCCGCTCCAAAAAGATTTCCGGCACCTCGGATATCAAGGTCCTCCATTGCAATATTGAAGCCATTGCCAAGTTCAGAAAATTCCTCTATTACCTTCAATCTTCTTGCGCCATCTGAAGTCAGAATATCGAATGATGGGACCAACAGATAGCAGAACGCTTTTCTATTACCTCTACCTACGCGTCCACGAAGCTGATGAAGATCAGAAAGACCAAAATTCTGGGCATCATTTATTACAATGGTATTGGCATTTGGAATATCAATCCCATTTTCAACAATTGTAGTACAGACCAATACATTGAATTCACCATACACGAAGTCAAGAACTATCTTCTCAAGTTCATCAGGTTTCATCTGCCCATGAGCGACAACAATTTTTGCCTCCGGAACCGCATGACGAACCTGATCTGCAATACTATATATATTACTTACTCTGTTGTGAAGAAAAAAGACCTGCCCACCCCTGTTGATTTCATATCTGACTGCTTCTTCGATAACCTGATCTGAAAAAGGATGTACTTCTGTATTTATAGGTTGTCTGTTTGGCGGAGGAGTATTGATTATACTTAAATCCCTGGCACCAAGAAGGGAAAACTGAAGAGTCCTTGGAATGGGGGTTGCTGTCATTGTCAATGTATCAACGTTGGTCTTAAGTTCCCTGAGCTTTTCCTTCATCTTGACCCCGAACTTTTGTTCTTCATCGATAATCAATAAGCCCAGATCCTTGAACTCAACACTTTTACCAAGAATCTTATGAGTCCCAACAAGAATATCAATCTTTCCATCTTTCAATCTTGACAGGATTTCTGAAGTCTGTTTTGCGGTTTTTGCTCTGGAAAGGCTTTCTATGGTAACAGGAAAATCCTTTAAACGGGATTTGAATGATCTGCAGTGTTGAAGTGCCAAAATAGTAGTGGGAACCAGAACAGCAACCTGTTTCCCATCGGTTACAGCCTTGAATGCTGCCCTGATTGCCACTTCAGTCTTTCCGAAACCGACATCCCCGCAGACCAGCCTGTCCATAGGCTGAGGGGATTCCATATCCTGCTTTACAGCCTCAGTTGCAGACAACTGATCAGGAGTATCTTCCCATATAAAGGAAGCTTCCATCTCATTCTGCAAATACGTATCGGGAGAAAAGGCAAATCCACCTTTGGCCTTTCTTTCTGCATAAAGTTTTATCAGTTCCCGGGCCATATCCTTGACTTTGCTCTTTGCAATGGCTTTGGTCCTGGCCCATGCCCCATTTCCAAGTCTTTTCAGTACAGGAGGGACTCCATCCCCCGAACGATATTTACTTATCTTATGAAGATTGGCAACTCCGACCATCAGGACATCACCTTCACCATAAGTAATTTTCATATATTCCTTATCTGAGCCATTCTCATGCCTGTGTACCAGTCCTCCAAAGCGCCCGATACCATTGTCGATGTGAACAACATAATCACCAACTTTCAGTGAATTCAGTTCGCTTATTGCCATCGACTGGGATTTATCCACTTCATTAAAGATTTTATATCTCTGGAATCGGTCAAAAATCTGGTGATCAGTGTATGCCTGGAATAAATCCATTGAAAATCCTTCATGCAAAGGCATAAGACATGATTGATAGCCAACCTTTATGTTCAGATTCCTGAAAATGTCATCAAGACGTTCGATCTGAGTATAACTATCGGACAGGATAAAAGTCTCAATATTTGACATGGCTGATTCCTTGATGTTATCCGCCAGCCTCGAAAAATCCTTATTGAAAACAATCTGAGGTCTTGAATGGAAATCTATGATATCATACTCCGACAAGTTGTCATATCTCCCATTAATAGATATCTGTCTCCAACTATCAATATCTGAATTATATGTCTTGCCACCTATATATAGTCCATTAGCCTTTGAAGTGTCATTCAATGATTCAGTGAGAGAGTTCCGGATAGAATTTATCCTATCTATTATGGCCCTTGGTGAATGAGACCAAATTGTTGCATCCTTCCCAATATATTCCATCAATGAAATTCTAGAATCAATTGATTCATCACTCTCTGAAGCAATTATCGATGCAGACATAATAATATTGTCTGAAAGTTGTGTCGCAATCCTGAAGGTCCTTATGGTTTCTATTACATCATCATAGAATTCAATCCTATATGGTTTATTGTCGCCATATGAAAAGATATCTACAATTCCGCCACGTACCGCAAACTGACCGGGTTCTGAGACAAATTCAACTTTCTGGAATTTCCTGGATATCAGGTAACCTATCAAATCCCCCATGTCATATGTATCGCCGGAGGTCAGGACAAGTACTGATTTTTTTAATCCAGAAGCGGTTTCCACTTTCTCACCCAAAGCTTCAGCCCATGTACATATCACAACAGGTTTATCTTTCTCTGGTGACAAAAGTGCAGATAAAGCCTGGGTTCTGGCGGCTATCAAAGTCGGATCAGGCTGCATAGAAAGTATTGAATGCTTAAAGGCCGTTGGCAGGAGGAATACATGTCCTTCTGATAGTTTATACTGTTCAAGCACATTATAAATATCATTATAGACATAGCATGCGTCATCCTTATTGTCTGATACAACCAGATGGACCCCTCCGCGTTGTTTCGAAGACAACGCTACGACCGCACCCCAAAGAGAACCACATACGTTTTTAAGTTCAACCCTGTTACCTTCACAGCAAAGCAACTGCTGGAATGCGCTACTATCAATTATTTTCTGAATAAAAGAACCTACTGAATTCACTTGTCAATCAACACCTTTCACTCTATTATAATCAACACTATGTTTAATCAACTGACAGATATGCAACTATGCCACATCTATTTGAATGATGCTGTCAACGGAATAGCTTCCAGCTGGCGGATATAATTGCGCTGAGGATATCTATACGAAGGCGAATATACATAAAGGTCTATTCCGATAAAAGAATCTTTATATTCTGTAACATAATTTACAAACGGTCCTCCCATAAAATCACCTTCTACATTCCAGAATCCTTTGGTTTCCCACCACAAACGACCATTAATTGTAACCACATGAGTTTCAGGGAAAAATTCAGTATATGTTGACATTTTTGAACCTTTGCTTGGTCCTGGAATCTGACCTACTGCCCTGTTTCGCATGGCAACTATCCATGTGGAATCACTAGGAAGTTCATTAAAACGATATACTATTACCCCCTGACTGGATTCTGGCATTTCCTTAGAAATCCAGATAAAATCCTTTTTCGCATTACGCAGCTTATAGTCATTCGGAATACATAAATCAAAATCAAATGAATCCTTGACCTGACTATGAAGGGATTTGCTCTCAAATACTTTCAGTCTTTTGATGAATCTGTCTCGTTCTACCTTATCAAGGACTCCTACAATCAAGTTATGATATTTCCATAAATAATCCGTAGCCTGAGGGATTGATGGAGATGTTATATGAAAGCACACCTGATCGGGAACAAATTCATCATTTGTCATCTGCAATTCAGTTGAATCATATTTTGAATTAACATCAACAAATATGAGATTTCTGCTCTGTTTTATTACAGGTGAAATTGTCTGAGGTGTCAAAATACTCAAATCATAGATGGGCTCTTCCTGATTTATCCATTCAACAGGTTTACTGAACATTGCCCTGATAGTATCACCCAAAGTGGAACCGGCAATATTATTCTCGGCAATCATGAAAACGGAATAAGGCGCACCGCCCGCTGTAATAGGATCAGTTTTAATATTACATGAAAAAGTTACCAAAAGAAGTGGTAACAGGACAAACAACCTTTTCATAACAAAAAATACAATATCTATGCGTTTCAGAGGTTATAGTAATCAAAAAATAGTTCTACCAAACATTAGGTACCAAATTGTAAAAATACAAAATTATTCCACGACAAGTGACACTAACTGCAGAATAAAACATAACTATTTACTCCATGGGTAAAAATAACCATCAATGTATCAAGCAAAGATTCCAGAAAGAGGTCTACCTTTGATATTGGACATAGTGACTGAATAGTTGCATAAAACAATATTGAGTCCACTTGAAATAGTCCAAATATTGAGAAACGCCCCAATTACAAAGGTTTACACTAGTGGTAAAAACGACAAAACATACTTTTTCAAGTAGACTCAATATTATTAATATTATTCGGTCATCCTCCCAGTCTAGCAATAATTATCATGAAAAACACTACCTTTGCGCCATGAAAAAAAATATTATTGCGCTTTTGTTAATATGTTGCAATTCAATAGCATATTCCCAGGTGAAGACTGATTTTGGGGCAAGAGGACATATTGATTTTATAAAAAGCTATGATAAGGTATTAATAGGGGCACATACGGAATATCGTGCTAATAATTATTTGAGGTCTACTGACAATTGGTTCGTTGCTGTAAATGGTGGATACACACCGACCAAATGGTTAAGCACTATTCTACAATATGAATACTGGGGGTATACTAATACCCACAAGATTGTTCCCATTATTACCGGCACTCTGAAAAGTGGAGACCTTTCTGTCGCCCTTAGGGAAAAATACGAACTGGCAATTGATAACAAGACAACACACACCTTAAGAAGCCGGATACGCGCTGCTTATAATATTAAAAATACTATTTTCTCTCCGCATATTTCATATGAATTCTTCAATAGTCTTGAGGGACGTGGCTGGTTGAGGTCATATCATATCATTGGAACGATTCTCAATTTCACAGAGCACCATTCACTTGATGTCTTTTACCTGTACCATCTATACAGGGGAGAGGATTCAGATACTGGTTGCCACATAATTGGCGTAGGTTACAACATAACCTTCTAGATTTATACCTGATGTATCTGAAAAATTACATTAGCATCTCCGACATACAACCTTTCTATTTAGATCTAAGAAACGCCTGTGGCGCATCACTTCCAATACGATACCCTTCGAAGCAAGATAATAAAGAAGCGAAATCATAAGCTGTTACAAAATAACGTAACTATGAGCGCCCTTAGTCAGTTTATGCGTATATCAATTTCAGAACCAAATGCTGAATATTCTGATGGATTGAAACATGTTTAATGGATAGTTCCCAAAATAGTAAAATAGCGTAACATAGAAGCACCCAGGGTAAAAACAACCATCAAAATATCCAGCAAACATTTCAGAAAGAGGTCTACCTTTGATATCGAACATAGCAACTGAATAGTTACAAAATAGCAGACTTTAGTGGTTGTCACTATGGCAATTATAATTATCTTTGCAGGATGCAACTGAGAAATAATGTATTTTAGACCACCTAAATATTTCATAAGGAACTATCCGTTTGTTCATTGGTACATGACTAATACGAAATCGGTATTTCTGACTTTCGACGACGGTCCTTCACCAGAAGTCACCCCCTGGGTCCTGGACCAACTGGACAAATATGATGCAAAGGCAACATTTTTCTGTATCGGCAAGAACGCTGAATTGTATCCTGAACTGGTTGAGGAAATACGCAAAAGAGGTCATTCAATAGGCAATCATACTTATAGTCATAGCAAAAGTCTGATACGTAACTGTGAAGAATATGTCGAGGATGTAGATATGGCAAATGAATTCCTGAATTCAAATATAGTTAGGCCACCTTATGGCAGGTTGTCTTTATCCCAGTTGCACAGACTTACAGAACGATTCCATATTATTATGATGGATATCGTAAGTAGAGATTATTCAAGAAGATGCTCTCCTGAGCATTGCCTCAGAAATATAACAAAATATGTAAGAGAAGGTTCAATAGTAGGAATGCACGATTCAGTAAAGGCTGAAGAAAACTTAACATATGTACTTCCCAGACTATTGTCATTCCTTCAGGCAAAAGGACTTAAATGTGAAAGCATAAATCTGTAATTAGAATGAAACTAAAAACCTGGCATATCGCATTATTCGCTACAATACTAACATTAGCCGATCAGATTTCGAAAATCATAATAAAAACAACCATGACATTAGGGGAAGAGATTCCCGTGATAGGAAAATGGTTCAGACTATGTTTCGTTGAAAACAGTGGGGCAGCATATGGAATGTCTCTTGGAGACAACTGGGGAAAACTGGCCCTGTCACTTATCAGAATAGCAGCAATTATTTTCCTTGTCATCTACATCAAAAGACTTAGGAAACAATCAGACACTCCTGCAGGTGTAATAATTGGATTGCTCGCAATAACCATAGGAGCGCTTGGAAACCTGATTGACTCCGCCTTGTATGGTGTCATATTTTCTCAAAGCACTTTCACCGAAGTAGCCAGATTTGTCCCATTTGGAGAAGGTTATGCCCAAATGTTGTATGGTAAGGTAGTGGATATGCTATATTTCCCTATAATTGAAATAGACAAAATGCCAGCATGGTTTCCCTTCATCGGAGGGCAGAGTTATACCTTCTTCTCACCTGTATTCAATATGGCAGACAGTTACATTACTGTCTCGGTAATATATCTTATTATATTCCAGTACAAATTCTTTAACAAAAAATAAGAAGATGGTTGAAATAATACCTCCCGTCCCGATTTCTGTTCTGGAAAAAGAGTTAAGCAACAACCTTTTATGGCACAAAACCAGAAAAGGGAATAATCTTATTTACAGCTTTACTTCAGATCAAGCCCCAAACCTGATGAGAGAAGTTGGAAGACTCCGAGAACTTGCTTTCCGCTCTGCAGGAGGCGGAACAGGAAAAAGTGTTGACATCGACAATCTTGACACTATAGAGGGTGGATACAGACAGATGATTGTCTGGAACCCTGAGGAGAAGGATATAATAGGAGGATACCGATATATTATTCCCAGATCAAAGCATCCAAAATACCTTTCAACAGAACACTACTTTGATTTTTCAGATACCTTCAGAGAAAAGTATTTGCCATGGACTATAGAACTTGGACGTTCCTTCGTCCAACCGAAATACCAGAGATCATTGTTTGCGTTGGACAATCTATGGGACGGAATAGTCTCAATTTTTGCTTTGAATCCGGACCTGCTTTACTGTTTCGGCAAAATAACAATGTATGGGGATTACAACAGGGAAGCAAGAGACTATATTCTCTATTTTCTGAAAAAACATTTTCCAGATACAGAGGGGCTGATGAAAAGTAAATTCCCGACCAAGCTGGATATTGATGACAAAACCCTATCCTCAAAACTAAACGGGAAGAACTTCAAGGAAGATTACAGAATTCTCAAGCCACTGGCCAAACGTCTTGCCGGAGGTATTCCTCCACTTTTTAATGCCTACATGAATTTATCACCGACAATGAAAGTATTTGATACCGCCATAAACAACGACTTCGGCAACGTGGAGGAGACTGGGATTCTGGTAACGATAAGTGATATCTTCAAGGAAAAAATTGAACGTCACTACAGACAAAAGTGAACCAATTATATAATTCATACTCATCGTATTTCAAGAGTATCTTTGGTGAACGAGTTCAGAAAGTAACCATTGATGCAGGATTCACATGTCCCAACAGGGATGGACATATTTCATATGGTGGTTGTACCTTTTGTCTTAATGATGCTTTTTCCCCGTCTTACTGCGTCCCTACAAAAACCATAAGCGAACAGATTAATGAGGGAATAGAATTCCATAGCAGAAGGTATCATAAAGCAACGAAGTATCTTGCCTATTTCCAGGCGTACTCAAACACATACAAACCACTTGAAGATTTGAAGGTAATATACAACGAAGCATTATCTCACCCTCAGATTGTCGGAATTGTAATAGGAACCAGACCAGATTGCATTGATGAGGAAAAGCTTGAATATTTCTCAGAGCTCTCAAAGACAAAATATATCATTATTGAGTATGGAGTTGAGTCAATCTATGATTCCACTCTCCGGAAAATAAACCGTGGCCATAATTTCAGCACAGCAGAAAAGGCCATTTGCATGACCGCAGAATATGGTATACATGTAGGAGCCCATTTCATACTTGGTTTTCCAGGTGAAAGCAGGGAAATGATGCTCAAATATGCGGATGCCATAAACCGGATGCCTCTTAATACTGTTAAATTTCATCAGTTACAACTATTCAAGGGAACCAGGATGGCTGATGAATACCAGAAAAATCCGGAATCTTTCCATTTCTTTGAACTTGACCAATACATTGATCTTGCTATAGATCTGTTCGAAAAATTAAACCCTGATCTTGTGATTGAAAGATTCGCTGGTGAGGCTCCTCCAAGATACCATGCAGGGCATCCATGGGGGTTAGTCAGAAATGAAAGACTTTGGCAACTTCTCGAAAAAAGAATGAAGGAACGTAATACCTATCAGGGCCGGATGTTCGTACAGATTCATTAATATTTCTCCCCACATCAGTGCAGTACCATCATATATACATTTACATTAGTCAACACATTTCCTATTGATATTGAATACAGGAACATCAAAGAAGAACAATAGTTAAGTTACAAAAGTAATTTCGTATATTCGCAAGTGGTTGATTACCATTTTCATTATTTTACTTATGGCCAACAGCAAAAGAAATAGCATATCCTTTCGTTCAGTCATTTCAGGGTTTCTGACAAGGACAATAAGACTAAATGATGCAAAACTTGTATCAAGAACTCTCTTCTTTCTTTTAACATGGTTTTCACTATGGTTTGTCTATGGTAATGTTCTGTTCCAATTACAGGAGAACAGTCTCTGGATATTCGCAACACCGGCAGAGTTTGAACTGCTCCAATTGCCTGGTGACTATCTGACTTATTTTTCAAGATTTTTTCTGACATTATTTGCCGTAAAATGGTTGGGATCATTGTTCGTTGCATTAATACTTTCCTGCATTGAGCTACTTTCCAGCTATATTATCAAAGTTAAGGCTAGTCTATTCTTTATTTCATATTTACCTTCCGTTTTCCTGCTTCTGGTCATTTTCTCTTCTGAATATTCTCTATACTACGAACAAGAGAATTCAACCATCATAAAGATTCTATTACTTGTTTTTGTATCTGTTGCAATGCTTTCACTTGCAGCATGTGCAATCAGGGGAAAGATAAATCATAAAATACAGGCTCCAATATCTCTCAGAACATTCTGTACCAATGTCATATGTATTATGCTTTCCCTTGGAGCGTCATTGATATATGCAACAAGAGACAGTGAATTCATTAGAATAGCTGCAATAAAATACTATGCCAGTCAACAGAAATGGAGCAAGGTAGCAAGGATTGCAGAGGAATCTGAAAAACCTACCAAATCGGTTGCAGCATATCATGCAATCGCATTAGCCCAAATGGGACAGATTGGAGAACGGCTATTCAGAATTACCCATGACTTCGAACCTGTTTCTGAGAATTCGACCAACCTTAAAAAGAAGTTCCTTGATGGCGGACTTATGTATGCCCCATATATTTACCTTCACACAGGATTGACACAGACTTCATATCATTATTCAATGGAAGAAATTGTTATGAGCGGTACTTATAAAGTACACCTGAAGGTGATGATTCAGGCCGCTGTTATCAATAGGGAAAAACTCGTGGCGGATAAACTTCTGGCAATATTGTCACTGACTCCTTTTGAAGGTGATTTTGTAAAAAAATACCGTCATTTCAACGAACATCCTGAGGATATGGACAAAGATCCTATACTTGCGCCTATAATTGAATTGAAACCGGATCAGGATACTTTTGAACAGGTCTTTAAGACACCACTTTATATCTCTTACTATAGTATGTTAAGTGGAGGCTCTGACAGGGCACTGGATCTTGCCCTGACATCATGTCTATACACAAAGGATTTGAATGGTTTCAGTTCAAGATGCGGAGCATTAATTGACAGAAATATCCTGCCTAAACATTTTCAGGAAGCGCTGGTAATGATGTGTCAGCTCTCAGACCCTGAAGCTCTTTCACATTTCAAGATTTCGCGTGACATTTACAACAATGTTACAGATTTCTACAATGAACTGGACAATCACAATAAAGATAGGGACAAAGGCAAAGCGGCTCTAAAGAAGAAATTCGGGAAAACATATATGTATTATAACACATTTGAAAATGTTTCAAAGAAATGAAAAACATCGCACTGATTATATTTACCCTGTTTTTTGTGGTGTCATGTTCCGAAACGATTGAAGCGCCATCACTATTTACACATACAGACGAAATTGTTGAGATATACCCGGACTACGATTCAATAATTATTCCGGCAAATATTGCTCCGATGAATTTCAATATCGTTTCAAAGCCAAAGGATGCAATAGTCGTCGTAAAAGGAGAAAGGAATGGTGAAATAATAACCAGGGCAGATGGTGATTGTTCCATCAGATTTGATATTGACAAATGGAGATATCTTCTAGAAGAAAATAGAGGGGCAGACTTATTATTTACTATTTATACCAGTGACGGAAAATCATGGTTTGAACATCCTACATACTGCAATCATATTGCAGAGGAAGATATAGATCCATATCTTTCCTATAGATTAATTGAACCAAGCTACATTGCGTACCTGGATCTTGGAATCTACCAGCGTGATCTGACTTCATTCAATCAGACACCGATTTACAGAAACTGCGATAGCCACTGCATCAATTGTCATTCGTATAAAAACAGAAGAACCAACCATATGATGTTCCATGTCAGAGAGACCAACAGCGGAACTATAGTCGTTTCAGATGAAAAGGTTGAAAAAATAAACACGAAGGCCGATTCAATGTTCGCAGCATGCGTATATCCATCATGGCATCCAACTCAGAACAAGATTGCATTTTCCACCAACAAGACCGGACAATATTTTTATCTGATCAATCCTGAAAAGGCAGAAGTAATTGATGACAGATCACATCTTGTACTTTACGATATTGACAGGCACGAGGTTTCAACTATTATAAATGAACCCAACTGCCTGGAAACATTTCCTTCATGGAATCCATCTGGAGACCGTTTGTACTATTCCACATGCAGAAACATGAGAAATTGTGATGAATATATAAACGGAAACAAGGAAAAGGCGATTGCTAAGTCCTTTGATTCATTATACTATGATATCTGGTCCATACCATATGATACTGTTTCATGTACATTTGGCACACCTCAGATTGAATTTGAAGCATCAAAAGAGCATAAGAGCGCTACACTGCCAAGAATTTCCGTAGATGGCAAATGGATGATGTTTACACTTGGTTCCCACGGGCAATTCCACATCTGGCACAAAAGTAGCGATCTCTATATTAAAAATCTAGAGACAGGAGAAATACGGCCACTTCAGAAAGCCAATTCCAGCGATGTTGAAAGCTACCATACATGGTCTTCAAACGGGAGGTGGCTTGTAATAAGCACTAGAAGGGAGGATTTATGTTATACTCGTCCATACTTCTGCTATTTTGACAAGGACGGCAATGATTCAAAACCTTTCGCCCTGCCTCAGGAGAATCCCAACCTGAGCAAATTACTACTTAAGTCATACAATATTCCGGAATTTACAATAGAACCTG
Source organism: Rikenellaceae bacterium UBA1749 (assembly GCA_002315675.1). GTDB lineage: Bacteria > Bacteroidota > Bacteroidia > Bacteroidales > Rikenellaceae > Mucinivorans. Next base: position 24,292 of record DCHP01000054.1, read on the forward strand.
TACACATAACAGAAGAAGAATTCCGTAATGTAATAACAAAAACAGAGGCAATAAATTCAATTTATAGAAAATAAAATTCAAAAGGATGAAAATTAAAATTACAACTATTGTAGCAGCGATGCTTACAATATGCGCAGTAAATGCACAAAAACCAGTCAGTAGTCTGAAGAATTGGTATGAGAACCCACAGGGTAAATTACATGAGCAACCATTTGCCCAGAAAGCTCTTACTTCAGACGAAGCCAAGGAGGCATTTGACATCATTTTTGGTGAAAAGACAAAGGAAGTCAGCAATGAACTGTCAGGTCAGTGGAACGAGAAATGCATGATACTTGGAAAGTACAAGATGAAATTTGACTACAGAATCTACGGAGACTGCCCTGAAGACGGACGTAGTCTATATATCTCAATGCATGGAGGTGGGGGAACCAGACCAGAGGTAAATGACCAGCAATGGAAAAACCAGATCAGACTATACAAACCTGCTGAAGGCGTCTACCTGGCTCCTCGTGCAATTGCAGATGTATGGTACATGTGGTCAATGTCTCAACTTGATACCTTGTTTGCAAATATTATCAAGATGGCTGTGATAGAACAGAATGTCAACCCTGACAAAGTATATATTACCGGTTATTCTGCAGGTGGAGATGGTACATGGAGAATGGCGCCACGTATGGCAGACTCATGGGCGGCAGCAGCTATGATGGCCGGACACCCTGGCGATGTTAAACTTGTCAACCTCCGTAATACTCCTTTCCAGATATGGATGGGTGAAAATGACGGAGCATATGATCGTAATAAAAATGCCGTTATCCAGGGAAAGATTATGGATGAACTTCAAGTAAACGATCCTGATGGGTATATTCATGAAACCCATATAGTTAAAGGTGTCGGTCACTGGATGAACCGGGCAGATACGGCCGCTATTCCATGGATGGCCCAATTCAAGAGAAATCCGTTCCCGACAAAAATAGTATGGAGACAGGATGGTGATTGTGCACATACAAATTTCTACTGGATTAGAGTCAACAAGGAAGAGGCAACAGATAAAGACAATAAAAACAAAGAAGTTGAAGTTGAACTTAAAGACAACACCTTTACTATCAAAAAGAATGATTACAAATCCTTGACAATCTGTTTGAATGACAGGATGGTTGATTTTTCAAAGCCAATAACCGTAATCGATGAGAACGGAAACCAGGTTTTCAAGAAAAAAGTAAAAAGGACAATTGCCGATATTGAAGATTCATTGACAGAAAGAATGGATGGCTCGATGAACTTTTGTGCTCACATCACTATCACAAAATAGACGAAAGTAAACACTACTTAACTCAAGTACATATGTTTGAAATATAATGTAAGAACTTAAAACATAGGTACTTTAGTACTGAATAGACACAAGGATATCAATACGTAACTCTGGATATTCTTTCGATAAAGGATCAGACCGATAGTCTGATCCTCTTCTTATTTCTTATCTATCCTTTTAGCTCATTATCCACCAAAGAGCAGAAAACCGATACTGTCCAAATTAGTGTGTCTAGGCTAAGATAATAATAGCCTAAAAGGACCGTACACACATATCACGTCTGCTGTCAAAGGAGAAAGCAATTGGTAAGATCAAAACATGAAAAAAAAGACATCCATGGTAAAACACTTCAAGATTCTGGACAAGCCAGGACTCGATGTTGTGTATCCGTACGCTTAAAATCGGAGTTTAGGTTCAAGATTTCGTGTTGTAACTGTTGATGGAAGTCAAAACATAAAAAAGCCTCCGGGATAAAACTCCCAAAGGCCTTCCTCTATGAATAATGTATATACAAACCTTAGTCTATATCTACGATAGATTACAATGGACGGAAAGAACCATTATAAGTAATTCTATCGCTCTTATTGGAAGTAACACGAAGAACTCCCTGAGCATTTTTAGAGTTTGCAAAGAAACTAAAGTTCCACATTTTTCCGTTTGCATCAAATTTGATAACAAGAGTATAACCTGTCTTTTCAGTAGCTTCCTTTACTATTTCATATCGGTTAATGTCAATAAGACCGATACCGACGATTTCACAACGCATCATATCTGGAGTAATCATCAATTCCTGATATCCATCAATATTGTTACGGGAGGAATTCTGCATCTCATAACTTTCAGGAATAAACTTAAATGTGTGCTGACCAAATAATTTAGAGAGAAGAGCCGCAGTCTGAGCCTCCTGAGCAGCTTTCTGAGCAGCTTTTTCTTCCTTAGACATTTTCTGTGCTGAAGCTGAACATGTAACAGCAACCAGAGCAGCAAGTAATAAAACTAATTTTTTCATTTTTATAAAGTCTAAATGTTTGACGTTTTTATTTATACAAATATAATTATTTAAGTTCAAAAAAAAATTTTTTAGTCCTTTTCTTGTAACTATTCTGTCACCTATGTCCAATATCAAAGGTAGACCTCTTTCTGGAATGTTTGCTTGATACATTGATGATTGTTTTTACCCAGAGCGACTGATTAGTTACCTTTCTTAGCCTTATGTGTTAAAACAGCATTCCTGTCTGAGCTTCCGGTTTGATGTTAAGATGGGAATAAGCCTTTTCTGTTGCCATTCTGCCACGTGGAGTTCTTTTAATCAAGCCCTCTTTTATCAGGAATGGTTCATACACTTCTTCTATCGTTCCCGAATCCTCTCCAACCGCAGTAGCAATTGTGCCAAGCCCAACAGGACCTCCGCCGAATTTATGGATTATAGTCGTCAATATCCTGTTATCCATATTATCAAGTCCAAGACTGTCAATATCCAACGCTTTCAGGGCGATTCTTGTAATATCAAGTGTAATCGTTCCGGTACCTGTTACCTGAGCAAAGTCCCTGACCCTACGTAATAGTGCGTTTGCAATACGAGGAGTTCCCCTTGATCGGGATGCAATCTCAAAAGAAGCGTCATCATTGATAGGAATATTCAATATACCTGCAGCACGTGTTATTATATTTTTCAATACTTCTGCATCATAATACTGCAGATGGCATTGTATTCCAAAACGCGCTCTCAAAGGACTTGTAAGCAGTCCGCTACGAGTAGTAGCTCCAACCAGTGTAAAGGGATTCAACTTTATCTGTACAGACCTCGCTGCAGCCCCCTTGTCAAGCATGATATCAATCTTATAATCCTCCATTGCTGAATACAAATACTCTTCAACAACAGGAGACAATCTATGGATTTCATCTATAAAAAGCACATCACCTTCCTCCAGTGTTGTCAGAATCCCTGCAAGGTCACCCGGTTTATCCAGGACAGGTCCGGATGTTACACGAAGTGTTACACCCAATTCATTCGCAATGATACCAGCCAAAGTCGTTTTTCCAAGTCCCGGAGGTCCATGAAGAAGAACATGATCCAAAGGTTCATCCCTAAGCAGCGCCGCTTTAATGAAAATACGCAGATTCTCCACAATCTTTTCTTGACCGGAAAAAGACTGAAGCTGCTGGGGACGGATAAGACTATCAAGTTCATTATCCTTTTCTATGTTCCGAATATCGCTCATGTACAATATCAGACAAACAACTTAACTTTTTTTAATACTTGAGTCTACTTGAAAGTATATTTTGTCGTTTTTACAATTGGTACAGACCTCAATAATAGGGGCGCTGCTCAATTATGTGGCCATTTCAAGTGAATTCACATATAATCCAGAATTATGATTCAAGAATCAGCGCTATTTTCTGGTAATAACCTTACGAACTTTCTCAATAATTGCATCCGAAGTAAGGTGGTAAGCTTCCATAAGTTGAGCAGGAGTACCGCTTTGACCGAACATATCATCAACAGCAACATATTCCATAGGAACAAGTTTATTCTGAATCAGAAGCTGGGCAACAGCATCACCTAGTCCTCCATTGAAAAGATGTTCCTCGCATGTTACAACCGCACCAGTTCTTGATACTGAATCAAGAATCATTTCGTTGTCAAGAGGCTTGATTGTATGAATATTGATAAGATCAACTGATACTCCCTGTTTTTCCAGTTCCTCTGTAGCCTTGATTGCACGCCATAACATATGGCCAGTTGCCAGAACTGTAACATCATTACCTTCATTCCACCTGATACCTTTACCAATAACGAATGGTTCGTCCGGTGCAGTAAATATAGGTTCTGATGGACGTCCGAAACGAAGATAGACAGGACCATCATATTTTGCTATTGCAATTGTAGCGGCTTTTGTCTGATTGTAGTCAGCAGGATTGACTACTACCATGTTTGGCAGACCTCTCATTAAGCCAATGTCTTCCATTATCTGATGTGTTGCACCATCTTCACCAAGCGTAATTCCCGCATGTGACGCACAAATCTTCACATTCTTATTTGAGTAGGCAACGCATTGACGAATCTGGTCATAGACTCTACCAGTTGCAAAAGCTGCAAATGTTCCAACGAAAGGAATCTTGCCAGCAGTCGCCATACCGGCAGCAACACCCATCATATTAGCTTCTGCTATACCTGACTGAAAGAATCTTTCAGGGAATTCCTTAACAAAGGAATTATATTTCAAAGAACCAACCAAATCTGCGCATAATCCAACTACACGATTATCAGCCTTCGCTGCTTCAAGAAGTCCGTCACCGAAACCGCTTCTTGTATCTTTCTTACCTTGAATTGTATATGGTTTCATTTTAAAAGTCTCCCAATGTTTCCTTCAACTGTGCTAGTGCTATTTCCTGCTGTTCAGCTGATAATGTTTTACCATGATATTCGTTTGTATCTGACATAAAGTCAACACCCTTACCCATAATCGTATGGGCAAGTATCATTATCGGCTTACCATTATCAAGCATTGACTTTGCCTTTTCTATAGTACTGATAATCTGCTCTATGGAATGCCCGTCCAGTTCAAGCACGTCCCATCCGAAAGCTTTGAATTTTTCAGGCAGGTTTGATGATGCTCCAGGCAGAACACTTTCACACGATCCATCAATTTGTTGTCTGTTCCAGTCAACAAATGCAATCAGATTATCTATTTTATGGGCGGCTGCAAACATTGAAGATTCCCATATTTCTCCTTCTTCAAGTTCACCATCACCCATCAATGCATATACTACTTTCTTATCCCCATCAAGTTTTTTCGCAAGGGCATGACCAGCTGCAACGGCAAGTCCCTGACCAAGGGAACCACTTGCAATTCTTACTCCCGGAAGTCCTGATTCGACACATGGATGCCCTTGAAGTCTGCTGCCGAACAAACGGAATGTCTTTAATTCATCAACAGGGAAATATCCTCTTCTTGCAAGTACACTATAAAATAAAGGTGAAATATGACCGATGCTCAAATAGAAGACATCCTCTCCTTTTCCATCAATAGTAAAGTTTGCCGGTTCAATATCCATCTGATTGAAAAACAATGATACTAAAATATCTGTTGAAGACATCGATCCACCCGGATGTCCGGATGCAGAGGCAGTTGTCATCCTTATGATGTCTCTTCTTACCTGAGAAGCGATTTCCTCCAATTCCCTAACACTCTTTTTCATATTTTTCTAATTATAATTTTGTCGTAAGTTCACGTACAACCTTGAATCTACTTAAAAATTCCTTTGCCAGCACCCTGACAATAGTATATGTCGGTATTGCCACCAACATTCCAACAATGCCTCCAATGTATCCCGCCATCAGAATAACAATAAAGATCTCAAGCGGATGTGCCTTAACTGAACTTGCATAAATGTATGGCTGAAGCAATATGTTGTCAATTATCTGGAAAACCAGCAATGCTATCAGCATTGACACTTCAAGCTGGTATATTGAAAGACCTTCTGGAGCCGCAACAAGACCAAGCAACATGGCAATAGCACCTCCAATAATCGGCCCTACATACGGAATGACATTAAGAAGTGCGCAAAGTACAGATGCAACAAGTGCCGTGTCCCAATAAAGACCAAAAAGCCAGAATGACAACCACAGAAGCAGAAACTTGATTATACTCTCAATGGTTATTCCAACCATATATCTTATCTGAAGGATATATATTGAATCCATAACATGTTCCATATTTGCTTCATATTCATCAGGAATCAAGGACATAATCCACCGGGAAAACATTCGTTCGTCCTGTAGGAAGAAGAACGTGATGAAAGAAATACAGAATATCCCAACCAGGATATCCACAGTGGTTTTTGCAATATAGCTTACAGTGTTTTTCAGTAAATCTATTGAGAAAATAGGTTCAAGCTCTTCCCTTATGATATCCTTAAATGAAATTTTTGCGCCTGGAATATTCTCATTAATGGCATCCTGAAAATCTTTCAGCGGAAATTGGAGTATATCACCAGCCCGCACACCGGCAGATGAGGATATATTTGCCAGTTGACCGATAAGAACAGGAGCAGTCAGATAAATGAACCCACCGATTACCAGAAACAGAAGAACAAGGGTAATAGTAGCAATCAATGAACTATTCAACGCCTTGTTTCTTATCCTTACTTTTTTCAGTGTATGCTGGATAGGTCTGCCCAACAGGGATAGAAACAATGACACAACGATATATATGACTATGGTGGAAAAATACCATAGTATAGCCAGCGAGGCAAGAACTGCTAGGACTATTGCAATCTTTCTATATGAGACTGATTCTACTTGCATCTGGATAATTGAGCTATTTTTGTTTGTGAACCTACAGTCTTATCACCTATTTCAACAAAAACATGGGACCCCAGAGGAATAAAGACATCGACCCTGGATCCGAACTTAATAAATCCGCATTGTCTGCCTCTTTCTACAGATTTTCCAACTGAGACATAGGAGACAATACGTCTGGCGATAAAACCTGCAATCTGACGGAAAAGTATCTTTTCATCATTATCAGTCCTAACTACAATTGTCGTTCTTTCATTTTCAGTTGAACTTTTAGGATGCCACGCAACCAGGAAACCACCTTTATGATGTTTAAAATATTCTATTACACCAGAAACAGGGAAGAAATTGGCATGGACATTCCATAATGACATGAAAATCGAAATCTGTATTACTTCATCCTTCAGATATTCATCCTCATACACAGGTTCTACGACAACAACTTCGCCATCAGCTGGCGCATATATAGCCCCACTATTATCAACTACCGGAATCCTTTTAGGAAATCTAAAAAAATAGAAAACAAAAGCTTCCAGAAGCAATGCTATTATTGTAATAATGACCGATACGAACTCATTACACGGGATAGCAAACCATGCCAGCGCTATCAAGGCTGAAAGGATTATTGTAAATTCTATTATTATCTTGAAACCGGCTTTATGTATTCGCATTTTCATTGTTTCTAACTATCTTACAAAGATAGTAATTATCTATTAAACGGGCAACATATTTGGCATTCATCACAGCCGTAAATCCACCCGAAAACAGGAGTTACTTCCTCTTTTCTTCTGGTTTTCTCTACCGTCAGACGAGAAATGCACTTTCTTGTATCAATCATTCTATCCTCTCCAATAGCATGCATAGGGCAGGAATCTATACATCTGCGGCAATTCTCACACAAATCATTGCATACATTTATCTCCTCGAGACTTTGGTATTCCTTATCCAAAAGCAGAATGCCAATATTAAAGAAACTTCCACCGTGAGGGTTGACAACCAGAGAATTACGTCCTACCCATCCGAATCCGGCTTTCACAGCCCATGCTTTCTCAAAAATCGGAGCTGAATCAACGACAGCCCTCCCGTTCAGTTCTGGAGCATCCTGCTGGAGCATAAGAAGTAATTTGTACAGATCCCTCTTGATTATTCTGTGATAATCACCACCCTGAGCAAATCTTGCTATTCCTTCCTTTTCCTGAATCCCTGAATAGAAGCGAGCAACAACAACCACTGTCCTGACATCTGGAAAAACAATCCTAGGGTCAGTCCTGTCCAATCCGCTTTTCATATAGTCCAGATCTGATGCCCTACCCTCTTCGATCCATTTATTCAGCCTATTAGCATGTATGGAGTCAAGTCTGGAAGCGGGAAGAACAGAAACCAGATTAAATAATTTTTTACCTTTGCCAACGATATCAATCATAAATGTAAATTTATGCAAAATAATCCTCAATCTCAGCTGTCAATATGGAAAATCCTGATTCCAATAACAATTGGTCTTCTGACAGTTGCAATAATGTTAATATGCGAAAGCGAGGGTATATCATGGAATTTATTTGACACTACATGGGATAGTATCTTCATGATTCTTCTTGCATTCTGCTTTATGGCAACAAGGGATTTGGGATATATTATCAGAATCAGGCTCTTTTCCAGAAATTTCCTCTCTTGGAAACAGGCTTTCAGGGTAATAATGTTATGGGAATTCACATCAGCAGTAACTCCGTCAAGTGTAGGCGGTTCTGCTGTTGCCACAGTCTTCGTACACAAAGAAGGTCTGCCGGTTGGACGCTCTGCCACGATGGTCATACTTACGGCTCTTATGGATGAAATGTTCTTTGTAATAGTATCCCCAATAGTATTACTACTCTCGGATTTTGACAAGGTCTTTGCCATAAACCATTTTGTTATTACTCTGGTAATTTCAGGATACTGCGTAAAACTGATTCTGTCTGTAATACTGGCATATGGTCTATTCATCAATCCATTGGGACTGAAAAGAATCATTGTCGCCATTTTTTCGCTGCCTCTTCTCAGGAGATGGAAAACAGGTGCAGAAAAAACCGGTGATGATATCATAATCTGCTCTGATGAAATAAAAGAATATGATTTTTCATTTTGGATAAAGTCCGCTGTTGCAACATCAATATCATGGTGTTCCAGATTCCTGGTTGCAAATGCTATTTTTTCCGCATTCTTCACATTAAGTGATCAGATACTTGTCTTCGTCAGACAAATGGCTATGTGGATTCCAATGATTATTTCCCCGACACCTGGAGGAAGCGGATTTGCTGAATATATATTTTCAAGTTTTTTATCCGATGTAACTACATCTGTCGAAGTCAACGCGTCCACCACGGCTTTCATCGCCATGTTATGGAGAATGATAACTTATTATCCATATCTTATTATCGGGAGCATCATAATTCCAGGATGGCTCACAAAGAGTTTCTCAAAGAAAAACAGCACAAATAATTCACCAAAGGAGGCCTGACATGATTCTGACGACAGCATATTTCCCAAGTCTATTATACTTTAGACTCATACTCAGCAATGACAGGATTGAGATTGAAGCCTGCGAAAATTTCCAGAAGCAGACCCAAAGAAACCGCTTCCTGATTGCAAGTGACAAGGGAGCTCAAACATTGACAATGCCCGTTCACGCACATAACAACATTCCTGTCAGGGATGTCAAGGTTGACTATTCAATGCCATGGCAGAGGGAACATCTTAGGGCTATCGAGACATGCTATGGTTCCGCCCCATATTATCCATATGTAATTGACAAAATTCAAGATCTGTTCTCAACAAAGGATGAATGGTTACTGGATTACAATATGAGAATCCTAGAGAGACTTCTTGAAATTCTACACATAAAAAGGGAGGTACTTTATACCACTACCTTCCAGCCAATCTTAGAGAACGATGCCAGATTGATCACTTCAAGAAATTTCAAGGATCCATCCGCAAGGGAGTATTACCAGGTTTTTTCAGAGAAGATTCCGTTTATTCCCAATCTTTCGATTATTGATTATATGATGTGCGAAGGTTTCTCTGTTAATTACTAAACTCAACCTATTTATTCTCAAATAATTGACAGAGCGGAATCATCCATATATCATTGATGTACACCTTTCACAATAATTGGTTTGTTTGACGTGCCAGCAGCCATAGTTGAATGGTGTTTCCTATTTTCTTTTATACATATTTACACATTTTCATACCGGCTTTCTGCGCAAAGCCACGCACTTTCATTCAGGCTTTTTAGAGCTACAAAATGATTACTTCCGGATGAAGGATAATTCCAAAAGTATTCTCAACATCATGCCTGATACTGTCGGAAAGTCTTAGGATATCCTGTCCTGTGGCAAAACCTTTGTTTACAAGCACCAGTGCCTGTTTGTCATGGACTGCAGCATTTCCTATAGCACGACCTTTCCACCCTGTCTTTTCTATCATCCAGCCAGCAGAAATCTTATAGTTTCCATTTTCAAGAGGGAAATATACCACTTCCGAGAACCTGGACTTTATACCATCAAGTTTTTCTTTTGCTACCTCAGGATTTCTGAAGAAGCTACCGGCACTTCCAAGTATAGCAGGATCCGGCAACTTGCTTGAACGGATATCGATTGTTGCTTTCCTGATATTGCTGATTGAAACACCTCCAAGTTCTGAGACTTTTGCGCGCAATGCACCATATTCAACATTGTATGGGTAATCCTCTGATTCCCTCGTAAGCTTGAATGCGACCCTGAGAATTACAGCCTCTTCCTTCAACTCATGCTTGAAAATCGAGTCCCTGTATCCAAATTTGCATTCCTTGCCAGAGATTCTATGCAGCTTCCTGTCCTTTACTCCAGCATACTCTACCCACAAGATTGAATCCTTGGCTTCCACCCCATATGCTCCAATATTCTGTACTGGCGCAGCACCTACAGTTCCTGGAATAAGAGAAAGATTTTCAAGTCCTCCAAGTCCCATACTGACCGTTGTTTCAACCAGTTTATCCCAAACCACTCCTGCATCGGCAACGGCAATATCGCCATCAACAACAATATTATCAGAAACCGGATGAATGACAATTCCGTCAAAATCCTTTGTAAACAGAATATTTGCTCCACCTCCAAGAACCAGATGGGACAACTTGTTAGTTTCCATGAAGTCCAGAATTTCATACAGACTCTCATCCGAATCAAATTCAGAAAAGTATTTCGAATTTACCGCTACATGAAAAGTATTGTACTTTTCCATGGGAAAATTTTCCATCAGCGATATTCCATGATCTGATATAGTTTTGTTGACAGAAGCCATAAATTATTTATTTAATTGGTACAAAGTTACTAACTTTACACATTAATTTACCATTAGAAGTATCAACCTTGAATATAAAGCACATATTCTCCGGAGAGATTTTCTCCAGCAAAAGAATCGTAAGACGCATTCCCGTTCTTTTCGTATTATTTCTAGTGGCAGTTGCATATATAAGTGCTGGATATCACATGCAGCATTTAAAGCAGAGAGAGAATAATCTTGAAAGGACCTACAAGGAACTTCATGCAACTTCTGTACTGATTCATCAGAAAATGGTAAAGGAAACTTCAATTGAGAATATTCAACTATTGATAAAAAAGTACAAGTTAGATTATTTAAACCTGCAGATTGAACCCACTTCACCGATTGAAGTGAAGAACGACTAAGATTTTATGAATTTATCAATACGACATATTGCTGAACATCTTTTATGTATCCTGATACTATGTATTTGCGTGACAGATGCTTTTGCCCAGAAACGATATGTTATCCCAAGCACAGACAAGTTATTAAAGAATCCTATTGATACAATCAGTGCCCAGGATGGTAGTAGCAAGAAGATTGTTTTGTTGTCAAATGGTACATGGAAATACTTTGAACCTGGACTGGACGAAAGATTGCAGTCATGTAATTTTCTCAACACTCACTGGGATACAACCGCTCTGTTCTGCTGGAAAGACGTTGCACTTAAGGATCTCCCGACTGTAATCGATTTGAGATTGATTGATAGCCTTGAACAGTACCATACTCCGGTGATTGGTCATGTTTTTTCCAAATATGGCATGCGAAGGCGCCATGTACATAATGGCGTTGACGTCTCACCTCTGAAAGTTGGTGAGGCATTGTATTCCACATTTGAGGGACGTGTCCGCTACGCAAAATACAACTCAGGAGGGTATGGCTTTCTTGTCATTGTCAGACATCCTAACGGACTTGAAAGCTGGTATGGTCATTTATGCAAAATCAATTGCCAGGTGGGAGATTATGTTTCTGCGGGACAGATAATAGGATATTCCGGAAATACAGGCAGAAGCCGTGGCCCTCACCTTCATTTTGAATTCAGATACAAAGACCAGACTTTTGATCCTGAATTTTTAATTGACTTCGAGACAGGAAATCTAAAATTCCAGACATTCCAGCTTGAAAGGAAGTTTTTCAATATTCATTCAAGGGCCAGCGAATTGCTTGAAGAAGATGATTTCGATGATGCATCCCCTGAATCTGTAGTTGAAGAAGCTGAAAAGCCAGTCCAAATTGTGGAGGAAGAAGAATTACCGGTATATCACATTGTCAAAAGCGGTGATACATTGGGTGCTATTGCAGTCAAATACCATACAACCGTCACCAAGCTATGCCAGCTTAATAAGATAACAAAGACTTCTACATTGCAATTGAAACAAAGAATACGAGTAAGATAATTTAATTTTTCATCAATATGATAACACTCTTCAATCTAGAAAAGACAATCTTCGCAGTCGAACATGACAACAGGTTTGACAATGTCGATTCTGAAAAATTATGCTGGTTATTCTCTGGCGCAAAAGAACTTGAAACAAATAGTGTTGAAGGAACTTTTGTCGGTCCTCGACGTGAGATGATTACGCCATGGAGTACCAATGCCGTTGAAATTACTCAGAATATGGGTCTAAAGGGAATCCATAGAATTGAGGAATTCTTTATTTCAGACAAAGAGAATCCGACATACGACAAGATGCTATTCAGACTATATCACAAAATTGATAGCAACGTTTTTACTATAGACTTAAAACCCGAAGACATCAAGCACATAGATGATCTTCACGCATACAACAGGCAGGAAGGTCTTGCACTTTCAGAAGATGAGATATCATATCTTGAAAGCGTAGCTGAAAAAATTGGAAGACCTCTGACAGATAGTGAAGTTTTCGGCTTTTCACAGGTAAATTCAGAACACTGCCGACATAAAATATTTGGCGGTGAATTTATTATTGATGGTGAAAAAAGGGAAAGTTCTCTTTTCAAACTGATCAAGAAAACAACATCTGAACACAGAGGACGTGTAGTATCAGCATACAAAGACAATTGCGCCTTCATTGAAGGACCGAAAGCCCAGCAATTTGCTCCAAATAGACACGACACATCAGATTTCTTTGAAATAACAGACTTTGACAGTGTACTCTCCATCAAAGCTGAGACACATAACTTCCCTACTACCGTAGAGCCATTCAATGGGGCCGCTACCGGTACAGGCGGTGAAATACGAGACAGAATCGGCGGTGGTAAAGGTGCATTCCCTGTTTCCGGAACGGCTGTTTATATGACTTCATACCCACATCTTGATGCTTCCCATACATGGGAAAAGGAACTTAATGAAAGAGACTGGCTATATCAGACTCCAAGACAGATACTGATTAAAGCATCAAATGGTGCCTCAGACTTCGGCAACAAATTCGGGCAGCCTCTTATCTGCGGTTCATTATACACATTTGAACATGCAGAAAATGGTAAACAGTATGGTTTTGATAAAGTTATCATGCTTGCCGGAGGTATAGGTTATGGTAAAAAGGACGACTGCATGAAAGACTCTCCTAAAGCAGGTGACAAGATTGTACTTCTGGGTGGTGACAACTATCGTATCGGAATGGGCGGTGGTGCAGTAAGTTCCGTTAATACAGGTGAATATAAAGGTGCTATTGAATTGAACGCAATTCAGAGATCAAATCCTGAAATGCAGAAAAGGGCATACAACGCGATCAGGGCAATTGCGGAAGAATTGAACACTCCTATTATTTCGATACACGATCATGGTGCAGGCGGTCACCTTAATTGCCTGAGTGAACTTGTTGAAGAGACAGGTGGTACAATATATATGGATCAGCTTCCAATCGGAGATCCTACACTTTCAGCAAAGGAAATTGTAGGTAATGAATCCCAGGAAAGAATGGGACTTGTAGTCCATGCTGAAGACATTGAATACCTTCGCAAGATAGCAGAACGTGAACGCTGTCCATTCTATGTAGTTGGTGAATGTACAGGAGACATGCAGTTCACATTCATAGACAGGAACAAGGATGAAAAGCCAATCGACCTGCAACTTGCAGATATGTTCGGTAATACTCCAATGACAACTATGACAGACAGAACCGTTGTCGAGAATTTTGCAGAGCCGGAATACTCAGAATCCCAATTGCCTAAATATATAACAAATGTACTGAGCCTGGAATCTGTTGCATCAAAAGACTGGTTGACAAATAAGGTTGACCGTTCTGTAACTGGAAAAATTGCCATGCAACAGACTGCTGGTGCAATCCAGTTACCATTGAATGACTGCGGAGTTATTGCTCTGGATTATACCGGGACTTCAGGTATAGCAAATTCACTTGGACATGCTACTTCAATTGCACTTGCCGATCCAGCAAAAGGTTCTGTAATGGCAATGTCAGAAGCCCTTCTGAATCTTGTATTCGCACCTATCTATGGTGGACTGGACTCCGTATCACTATCTGCAAACTGGATGTGGCCTTGTAGAAATGAAGGAGAAGACGCACGTCTGTACAAGGCTGTTCAAGCTGCCAGCGACTTTGCGATTTCTCTTGGAATCAATATTCCGACAGGTAAGGATTCACTCTCAATGACTCAGAAATACGGAGACAAGAAGGTTCTCTCTCCTGGAACTGTAATTATTACTGCTGCAGGTGAAGTAATAGACATCAAAAAATGTGTTAAGGCAGCATTGAAGGATACTGAAAGCCAAATTGTATATGTTGACTTCTCTGGGGACGAAAAGTTCCGCTTAGGGGGAAGTGCATTTGCTCAGACACTTTCTGCCGTAGGTAGTGACGTTCCTACTGTATGCAATGCAGAATATTTCCGAAAGGCATGGACAGGTGTTCAGGATATGATTATGGAAGGCAATGTGCTTGCAGGCCATGACATTTCTGCAGGTGGTCTAATTACCGCCATTCTGGAAATGACTTTTTCATGCAAGAATATAGGCCTTAGTGTAGATCTTAATCCTTTAAGGGAAGTTGATCCTATCAAGGTCCTGTTCAGTGAACGGCCAGCCGTATTACTCCAGGTTAAAAATTCAGATGATTTCGTATGGAAACTATCTGAACGTGGAATATTTGCAACAAAAATTGCAGACATTAAAAACGACCGCAAGCTGGATATTCACTGGTGCTGTGAAAATTCAATTTCACTTGACATTAATACAATGCGCGATATCTGGATGAAGACATCATATCTTCTTGATTGTGATCAGTCAACTCCTAAACTTGCGCTTGAACGTTTCAATAATTATAAGAATCAGCCTCTGAAATTCAATTTCAAACCTGAATTTGATGGTAAGATGGATAGTCTTGGAATCAACCAGGATAGACGCGAAAAGAGCGGAGTGAAAGCTGCCATCATAAGGGAGAAAGGTAGTAATGGTGATAGGGAAATGGCATGGGCACTACACCTTGCAGGATTTGACGTTAAGGATGTAATGATGACAGACCTTATCTCCGGACGAGAGAACCTTGAAGATATCAACATGATTGTATTCGTAGGAGGTTTCTCAAATTCAGATGTATTGAATTCCGCAAAAGGATGGGCCGGCGCATTCAAATATAACCCGGCCGCAGCTGCTGCCTTGAAGAATTTCTATGACAGACCTGATACCCTTTCACTTGGTATATGCAACGGATGTCAACTGATGGTGGAGCTTGGCCTGATAACTCCTGAACATTCAGAAAAACCTCGTATGTGCCACAATCTGTCACACAAATTCGAAAGTTCATTCTTGTCACTGGATATTCTTCCGTCATCATCAATTATGCTAAGCAACATGGAAGGTGAATCCCTGGGTGTATGGATTGCTCACGGTGAAGGAAGATTCTCCCTACCTTATGGAGAGGATCAATATAACATTCCTGCCAAGTATTCTTATAAGGAATACCCTGCTAATCCAAATGGGTCAGACTATTCAGCAGCAGCAATATGTTCAGCTGATGGTCGTCACCTTGCGATGATGCCTCACCCTGAAAGAGCAATTTATCCATGGAACTGGCCATACTATCCAGAAGAAAGAACTTCAGATGAAGTATCTCCATGGATTGAAATGTTTGTCAACGCCCGCAAATGGGTTGAAGGCAATTTGTAATAATTGTTATTTATATTTGAGCACACTTGAAAAATTCCCAAAATTGAGAAACGCTCCCAATACGGAGGCCTGTACCAATTGTATAAACCACATAATATACTTTTCCAAGTAGACTCATATTTTCACAACCAGATTTACTATTAGAAGTATGAAAAAAGTTCTATTCACTATTGTATCTGTATCCCTCTTGATGATTATGGGATGCAATTCATCAACAGAACAGCTTCCATCCGCTTTACTGGGAGAAGGTCCAAGAGGTTCTGAGGATTTCAAAATCGGAGTTGCCGGATTTACATACAGGGAATTCAACCTTGACCAGACTCTTGAGCTGTTGAACAGAATCGATGTCCATTATCTATCTATCAAGGACTGGTGGCTTCCTTTCAACTCAACCGCAGAACAGATGGATTCTCTGAAGGCAAAGTGTGCTGCTGCAAATGTAAACCCATATATTCTGGGACCAATATACATGAATTCAGAAGAAGATGTCAACAAGACATTTGATTATGTAGAACGTTTCGGACAAAAGATGTTTATTGGCGTTCCTTCATATGAGATAATAGACTATGTCATTGCCAAAGTTAAGGAGACAGGTATTAAGGTTGCCATTCACACTCACGGACCTGACAATGCTCCTTTCCCAAATATTTCAAAGGTTGTAGAAATGGTCAAGGATTCAACACTTGGTGTTGGATGCTGTATGGATCTTGGTCATAGTGTCCGCTTGGGAGACGACATCATAAAGGATATATACCAGTACAAGAACTGGATATATGATATCCATATGAAAGATGAAACCGCCGCATGCAAAGATGGTCATACATATGAAATGGGACGTGGAGTCATGAATTACGCATCTATTATCAAAGCTCTAAGAGATATTAATTATAAAGGTTGTATCTCGCTTGAATTTGAAGGTCAGGGCAATAACCCGACTCCAAGTGTAGCAGAATCAATCGGATATTTCAAAGGTGTAGCAGACGCAACAAAGTAACCTGTTGCCGAAATTTACACAGATTGTATTCCTAAAAAGAGTCTGGGAAAAACTTCCAGACTCTTTTTTATTCAAACATTTGAATAGAACTATCAGAATGGAAACGAAAAAGTCCGGCAAAATACCGGACTTTTATCTTCAAATTTTCAATTGGTGAAATAACTATTTACCAAAGAAACGATTGTAAAGGCCTTCGAAAGCCTTACCGTGGCGTGCTTCATCCTTAGCCATTTCATGAACTGTATCATGGATTGCATCAAGATTAAGCTTCTTAGCCAAAGTAGCAATACGTTTTTTATCTTCACATGCACCTGCTTCAGCTTCCATTCTCGCTTTAAGGTTTTTCTTTGTATCCCATACTACTTCGCCAAGCAGTTCAGCAAATTTGGCAGCATGCTCTGCTTCTTCCCAAGCAAAACGTTTATACGCTTCAGCGACTTCAGGATAGCCCTCTCTGTCAGCCTGACGGCTCATTGCCAGATACATGCCAACTTCTGTACATTCACCCATAAAGTGAGCTTTAAGACCATCATATACTTCCTTATCGACACCCTGAGCTACACCAAGCTGATGCTCATCAACAAAAACAAGCTTTTCATCTGCAGCCACTTCTTTGAATTTCGATTTTGGTTGTTTACACTGAGGACAAAATTCTGGAGCCTCATCACCTTCATGCACATAACCACATACAGTGCAAATCCATTTTTTCTTCATTTCCTTAAGTATTAAATTAATAATATTGAGCCCACTTTAATAAGTATCGTTTAAAGTTTTTATATCCGCTACAGGCCTCTGGAATGGGGGCATTTCTCAATTTTTGGACTTTTTAAAGTGGACTCAATATTTGAATCAACTTGAAAAAGTATATTTCACGAAGACAAGATACTGTACAAACACTTGTTTCGAAGTTTTTTTCCACAAAACCGAATATTTCAAATAGACTCATGTCTACATTTATCGCATATTCTGTTTATAACAAAATCAACACTATCGGCATCAATCCGTTCCATCATTCTGTCCAAAGCATCTATATCATCCTGAATGTAGTCAACATCATCTATCCTGCTGCAAATAGGACAAATAATATGTCCATGTCGTGAGACAACACCATCGTAATGACGTTCAACTCCTGACGGACTCATTGTCTTGACAACACCTTTATCTGCAAAAAGATTCAGGGTGTTATATACTGTTGCCTTTGATAATGTTGGCATTGAGCTGCTTAGCATTGTATACACCTGATCTGCAGAAGGATGTATTCTATTTGACAACAGAAAATCCAGGATAGCGATTCTCTGCCACGAAGGCCTGATTCCTTTGTCCTTTAGTTGCTCTGATAATGAAAGTTTCATTATTTAGAATCGTTATAGATTTTGAATTATTACAAAGATAATTAAAGAAGTGAATAAAACAATGGCATAAAAATGTATGCAGTAAATTTGTTTTTCAGTAGAAAACGGAAATTGGGAAATATTCGGCGAATACTGCGCTTATTTGATTAATCAACACTATTGACTATATAAAGACGGGAGGGAATATCAAAAAAGTGAGGAGCATCTGAATACTCCCCACTCCAATTACTAATTATACAGACCAATGCCGCATAAACTATAGAAGTCTATTCAGGACCAGTCAAATATGTCATTACTCCAGACGACGGGAACCATCTGAAATAACTACTGGGTATATCTTACAATCTATACCGAATTCTTCCTTGTAACGCTTCTGGACTGTTACGATGAAATTGTCGTATAGTTCCTTTTTAACGATGTTGATAGTACATCCACCGAAACCACCACCCATAACACGTGATCCTGTAACACCACATTGTTTGGCAATTTCATTCACGAAGTCAAGTTCAACACATGAAACCTCGTAAAGCACACTCATACCAATATGAGTGCCATACATTTTTCTACCAGCAGTTTCATAATCGCCTTTCTCCATGGCAGCGCAGGCTTCCTGTAGACGATCAACTTCCTGACGTGCATAAAGAGCGCGTATATAGTCTTCCTGAGGTATTTCGCCTATCACTTCCTCGATCCATGCAAGATCTGCATCTCCGACAAAGTCAACTTCCGGATGACGTTTTTTGATAGCCCTAACAGCGTTCTCACAAGATTCACGACGGCGATTATATGGAGATCCTACCAATTCATGTTTTACGCAGGTATCAACCAGACAAACCTTATACCCATATTTGTCAGGGTCAAATGGAACGTAATCAAATTCCCCTGTCTTGCAATTAAGTTTCATCAAGAAACCAGCTTTACCATGAACAGAAGCGAACTGATCCATAATACCACAATTAACACCGACATAATTATGTTCAGTCATCTGACCAACCTTTGCCAGGTCCATCTTGGAAAAGCCTAAAGAGAGCATATCATCAAGAGCATAAGCGTAAGTACTCTCAAGTGCCGCTGAAGAACTCATACCTGCGCCAAGAGGCACATCACCTGAAAATACTGTATCAAAGCCTTCATTAATAACAGCGCCACGTTTTTGAAGTTCACGCACAACTCCAAAAATGTACTTGGCCCATTGTTCTTTAGGACCCTGACCTTCTATCAGGCCAAATGTCGAATTTTCATTCAGGTCAAATGCATAGGCATTGACTTTATCTGTCCCATTGAATTTAATAACGGCAACAATACCTTTATCCACTGCACCTGGAAGAACAAAACCTCCATTATAATCAGTATGTTCACCGATTATATTAATACGGCCAGGAGAAGCATATACACGACCACATTCGCCGTACAATTCCTGGAATTTTTCTTTTAATTTATTAATATCCATATCATTAAAGGTTAATTGAAAAAAACGGCAGGCACAAAAGAGTTGACACCCGCCGTTTGTTGATAATTCACAATTAGTAATACAATAGGTATTAGTCAACCTTGATATCCTTGTTTACATTCTTTGAACCGATAATTGCATAGTAAAGAATGTAAAGAAGAGCTGCGATGATTACCCAGTAGCTACTCATATATGAAGCGACAGTTGCTACATAATCCTGAACCAGTGGAAGGATACCACCACCGAATACCATCATCATAAAGATACCTGATGCAAGTGGAGTATATTTACCAAGGCCGTCAACTGAAAGTGCAAAAATAGCACCCCACATGACAGAAGTACATAGACCGCATAGAATCAAGAACAAGGCATTGATAGGCACAGTGTACATTGCAAATCCATCAGCGACACTGTAACCAGGAGCAGAAATAGTAATTGTTTCTGGTGTAAATATTGCAAGAAGATTAAAAAGAATTGCAACACAGGAAACAACTACAAGCTGGGTACGTGGAGATACTTTTGCAGAAATACCTGTACCACAAGCACGACCGACCATCATCAACAACCAATATACTGCAACTATTGCACCTGCTACTGCAACTCCAGCACCTTCTAGGCCTGTCAGATAGAAATTAAGTTCACCTGGGATACCAACTTCAACACCTACATACAAAGCAATTGCAATTGCACCTAGTACGAAGTGACGGAAAGCCCATGGAGAAGATTCCAATTTTGTTGAATCAGTTCCTTCGCTTGGTTCTACAAGCTTAACGACATAAATGATAGTAAACGCAATAGCAAATACTGCCATAGCAATATAAAGCAAAGGAACTACATCAGACATGTTTGTCTTGTCTGTCATCTGACCAATCAGTGCACCAACAAGAAGTGGAGTAAGAGTACCTGTCAATGAATTAAGTGTACCTCCTGTCTGTACTAATTGATTACCGCGGTTTCCACCACCACCAAGGATTGTCAACATTGGGTTAACAACTGTATTCAACATACATACACAGAATCCACAAGTAAATGCACCAAGAAGATAGATAACATAGTTAAGTTCTACCATCTGATCGCCTACAGGGAA